>JAEUOD010000001.1 GCA_016791065.1 Dechloromonas sp.
GCAACACGCGGCGCGGCTTCCTGGATGCTGCGGATCGCCGGCAGGTCAGCAGCGGCCGGGGCGAGTTGGCCGTTGAAGCGCTTGGCGATGAAGCCGGCCGAGCGGCTGGCAATATTGACGTACTTGCCGACCAGGTCGGACTTGACGCGGGCGCAGAAGTCCTCGAGGTTGAGGTCGATGTCTTCCATCGTCGCGGATAGCTTGGCGGCGTAGTAATAGCGCAGCCACTCCGGGTTCAGCCCGGTGTCGAGATAGCTCTGGGCGGTGATGAAGGTGCCGCGCGACTTCGACATCTTGGCGCCGTCTACCGTCAGGAAGCCGTGGGCGAATATCTTGGTTGGCGTGCGGAAACCGGCGTGGGCCAGTTCGGCCGGCCAGAACAAGGCGTGGAAGTAGAGGATGTCCTTGCCGATGAAGTGGTAGAGCTCGGTCGTCGAGTCTTTCCTGAAAAACTCGTCGAAATCGATGCCCTTCTTGGCGCAGAGGTTCTTGAACGAGCCCATGTAGCCGATCGGTGCGTCGAGCCAGACGTAGAAGTACTTGCCCGGCGCGTCGGGAATTTCGAAGCCGAAATACGGCGCGTCGCGCGAGATGTCCCAATCGGTCAGCTTGTTCTCGCCGGGGGCGCCCAGCCACTCCTGCATCTTGTTGGCGGCTTCGGCCTGCAGCACGCCGTTGTCGCGACTGGTGTACTGGCGCAGGAAGCTTTCGCAGCGCGGATCGGACAGCTTGAAGAAATAGTGCTCGGAATTGCGCAGTTCGGGCTTGGCACCGGAGATCGCCGAGTACGGTTCGATGAGGTCGGTCGGGGCATAGGCTGCGCCGCAGACCTCACAGTTGTCGCCGTACTGGTCCTTGGCATGGCACTTCGGGCATTCGCCCTTGATGAAGCGATCCGGCAGGAACAGTTGTTTGACCGGATCGAAGTATTGCTCGATGGTGCGCGTCTCGATCAGCCCGGCGGCGCGCAGCTTGAGGTAGATGTCATTGGCGCAGTCACGGGTTTCGTCGGAATGGGTGCTGTAGTAATTGTCGAATCCGACGCCGAAGCCGGAAAAGTCGCGGAAATGCTCACCATGGACGCGGGCAATCAGTTGTTCGGGCGTGATGCCTTCCTTTTCGGCCCGCAGCATGATCGGCGTGCCGTGCGTGTCGTCGGCACAGACGTACCAGCATTCGTTGCCAGCCATTTTCTGATAACGGACCCAAATATCGGTCTGGATGTATTCGACCAGGTGACCGAGGTGAATGGCGCCGTTGGCGTAAGGCAGGGCGGAAGTGACGAGGATTTTGCGCGGCATGGCGGTCGAGATGGGGTGAAGATAAAGCGCAATTTTACCGCGAGCGATGGCCAAGCGCCCGGACGACGTGGTGTCGCATTACGCCGTCATTTGTGACACAAGGTAAATGATTGTGATAGATTGGTAAAAGTGCCAAAAATGCGCATTGCTCTTGATTGTTACCGGCGTCAGAATTGGCACCATACGGAGGACCCATATGAACATCGCAGTCGTTGAAGATAGTCGCAGCCAGGCGGAGGTGCTCAAGGCCCTTCTCAAGAGCGAGGGATACCAGGTCGAGATCTTCGCCCAGGGCCGGGATTGCATGGAGGCGGTCAAGACGCGCTCCTTCGATTTCTTCATCATCGACTGGACCTTGCCTGACGTGGGCGGCGACGAGGTGCTCAAGCACATCCGCGAACACTGTGGCTGGGAGGTGCCGGTCATGTTCTGCACCGCTCGTACTGAAGAAGAAAGCGCTGCCGACATCCTCCGTCTCGGTGCCGACGATTACATCCCCAAGCCGATCCGCTACATGGAGTTCATGGCCCGCGTTCAGTCGCTGCTGCGTCGCCGACACAATGCCCGCAGCAATGCCCTGCGCTTCGGCAACATCGACGTCGATCTCGAAGGGCGGCGCATTCGCCTGGGGGGGGTCGATGTCGACCTGACCCAGCGCGAGTTCGACCTTGCCGTGATTTTCCTGCGTAATGTCGGCCGCGTGTTGCCGCGCGACGAACTGCTGGCCAACGTTTGGGTGCGCGAGCCCGACGTCGATTCGCGCACGGTCGATACCCACGCCAGCCGTCTGCGCAAGAAGCTCGGCCTGGGTGGGGAAAGCGGCCTGATGCTGTCGTCCGTTTATGGGCAGGGCTACCGTCTGGACACGGTTCAGCCAGCCTGATTCCTTTCTCCGGTTTGCGGTATACTGGACAAAATTGCTCGGGTATTTCCCGGCTGTCCACCCCAATCCGGAGTTTCCATGAGTCTCACAGAACAGCAGATCAAGGCGGCCATCGCCACGGCGGTCGATCCCAATACGGGCAAGGATTTCGTCGCTGGCAAGGCGCTGAAAAACATCAAGATTGATGACGCCGATGTCTCCTTCGACATCGAACTCGGCTACCCGGCCAAATCCCAGATCGATCCCATCCGCAAGCAGGTGATTGCTGCCGTACGAGCCATACCGGGCGTCGGCAACGTCTCGGCCAACGTCTTCAGCAAGATCGTCGCCCACTCCGTCCAGCTGGGCGTCAAGCTGCTACCCGGCGTCAAGAACATCATCGCCGTTGCTTCCGGCAAGGGCGGCGTCGGCAAGAGCACGACGGCGGTCAACCTCGCCCTGGCGCTGGCTCAGGAAGGCGCCCGCGTCGGTATTCTCGACGCCGACATCTATGGCCCGTCACAGCCGCAGATGCTCGGACTCGCCGGCCAGCAGCCGGAGTCGAAGGACGGCAACAGCATGGAACCGCTCGAAGCCTACGGCCTGCAGGCAATGTCAATCGGCTTCATGGTCGATGTCGAGACGCCGATGGTCTGGCGCGGCCCGATGGTCGCCCAGGCGCTCGACCAACTGCTCGGCCAGACCAACTGGCGCGATATCGACTACCTGATCGTCGACATGCCGCCGGGCACCGGCGACATCCAGCTCTCGCTGTCGCAGAAAGTGCCGGTGACCGGGGCGGTGATCGTCACCACGCCGCAGGACATCGCCCTGATCGACGCGCGCAAGGGCCTCAAGATGTTCGAGAAGGTCAATATCCCGATTCTCGGCATCGTCGAAAACATGAGCATCCATATCTGCTCGAACTGCGGCCACGAAGAGCACATCTTCGGCACCGGCGGCGGCGAGAAGATGTGCGCCGACTACGATGTCGAGTTTCTCGGCTCCCTGCCTCTGGAACTGGCCATTCGCGAGATGGCCGACGGTGGCAAGCCGACTGTGGTCGGCGCGGCCGATTCGCGCACGGCAGAAATCTACCGCGCCATTGCCCGTCGCATCGCCGTCAAGGTCGGAGAAAAGGCCAAGGACATGAGCTCCAAGTTTCCCAATATCGTGGTGCAAAACACCTGATTTTGTAGACATTCCAGCGGCCAAAGGCGGGTAAAATCCCGCCTTTATTTTTGTAGAGTGCAGCAGGGAAAAATGGCCAGCAAATCAGACACGTGGATACGCCGCATGGCGCAGGAGCACGGCATGAGCGAGCCGTTTGCGCCGGAGCTGGTGCGTGAGGTCAATGGCCAGAAGATCGTCTCCTACGGGACATCGAGCTACGGCTACGATATCCGCTGCGCCCGCGAATTCAAGGTTTTTACCAACATCAACTCGACCGTGGTCGATCCCAAGGCCTTCGATCCCAAATCCTTCGTCGAGATCGAGTCCGACGTCTGCATCATTCCGCCGAACTCCTTCGCGCTGGCCCGCACCGTCGAATACTTCCGTATTCCGCGCTCGGTTCTCACGGTTTGCCTGGGCAAGAGCACTTATGCCCGCTGCGGCATCATCGTCAATGTGACGCCTTTCGAGCCCGAGTGGGAAGGCTATGTCACGCTCGAGTTCTCGAATACCACGCCGCTGCCGGCCAAGATCTATGCCGGCGAAGGTTGCGCCCAGGTCTTGTTCTTCGAGTCCGACGAAATCTGCGAAACCTCCTATCGTGACCGCGGTGGCAAGTACCAGGGACAGGTCGGCGTTACCCTGCCCAAGATCTGACGCAATCCGGTAACGGAACCGACATATTCTCGACCCGCTGCGGCGGGTCGCCGCTTTTCAAGGATTCAACATGCGCTTCCACTTTCCCATCATCATCATCGACGAGGACTTCCGTTCCGAGAACGCCTCCGGCCTCGGTATTCGAGCATTGGCCGAAGCTATCGAGAAAGAGGGGTTGGAGGTGCTCGGCGTCACCAGCTACGGTGACCTGACCTCGTTCGCGCAGCAGCAGAGCCGTGCCTCGGCCTTCATCCTGTCCATCGACGACGAGGAGCTGGCGCTTGAACCCGAGGAAACGCTGGCCGAGCTGCGTGCCTTCGTCAGCGAAATCCGCCACAAGAATGCCGAGATCCCGATCTTCCTGCATGGCGAGACGCGGACCAGCCGCCACATCCCGAACGACATCCTGCGTGAACTGCACGGCTTCATCCACATGCACGAGGACACGCCGGAATTCATCGCCCGCAACATCAAGCGCGAGGCCAACGCTTACCTCGACAGCCTGCCGCCGCCCTTCTTCCGCGCGCTGACGCATTACGCGGCCGACGGTTCCTACTCCTGGCACTGCCCGGGCCACTCGGGCGGTGTCGCCTTCCTGAAGTCGCCGGTCGGCCAGATGTTCCACCAGTTCTTCGGGGAGAACATGCTGCGTGCCGACGTCTGCAACGCGGTCGAGGAACTCGGCCAGCTGCTCGACCACACCGGCCCGGTTGCCGCCTCCGAGCGCAACGCCGCACGCATCTTCAACTCGGATCACCTGTACTTCGTCACCAACGGCACCTCGACCTCGAACAAGATCGTCTGGCACTCGACCGTGGCGCCGGGTGACGTGGTCGTCGTCGACCGCAACTGCCACAAGTCGATCCTGCACGCGATCATGATGACCGGGGCGATCCCGGTCTTCCTGATGCCGACCCGCAACAACTACGGCATCATCGGGCCGATCCCGAAAAGCGAGTTCGCGTGGGACAGCATCCAGAAGAAGATCGCCGCCAACCCCTTCATCACCGACAAGAGCGCCAAGCCGCGCGTCCTGACCATCACCCAGTCGACTTACGACGGCATCCTCTACAACGTCGAGGACATCAAGGACGAACTCGATGGCCGGATCGACACCCTGCATTTCGACGAGGCCTGGCTGCCGCATGCCGCCTTCCACGACTTCTATGGCGACTACCATGCCATCGGCGCCGACCGTCCGCGCTGCAAGGAGTCGATGGTCTTCTCGACGCAATCGACCCACAAGCTGCTCGCCGGCCTCTCGCAGGCGTCGCAGATCCTCGTCCAGGACGCCGAGAACAACAAGCTCGACCGCGACATCTTCAACGAGGCCTACTTGATGCATACCTCGACCTCGCCGCAATACTCGATCATCGCTTCCTGCGACGTCGCGGCGGCGATGATGGAAGAGCCGGGCGGAACGGCGCTGGTCGAGGAGTCGATCACCGAAGCCCTCGACTTCCGCCGCGCCATGCGCAAGGTGGATGAGGAGTGGGGTGCCGACTGGTGGTTCAAGGTCTGGGGGCCGGACGACCTGTCCGAAGAGGGCATCGAGGAGCGCGACGCCTGGATGTTGAAGCCGGGTGAGCGTTGGCACGGCTTCAACAACCTGGCCGACGGCTTCAACATGCTCGACCCGATCAAGGCGACGATCATCACCCCGGGCCTCGACGTCGATGGCGACTTCGCCGACGAATTCGGCATCCCGGCCGCCATCGTGACCAAGTACCTGGCCGAGCACGGCGTCATCGTCGAGAAATGTGGTCTCTACAGTTTCTTCATCATGTTCACCATCGGCATTACCAAGGGCCGCTGGAATTCGCTGGTCACCGCGCTGCAGCAGTTCAAGGACGACTACGACAAGAATCAGCCGCTGTGGAAGGTGCTGCCTGAATTCGTGCAGAAGAACCCGCGCTACGAGCGGATCGGCCTGCGCGAACTGTGCACCCAGATCCACAACGTGTACAAGCAGAATGACGTCGCCCGCCTGACTACCGAGATGTACTTGTCGGACATGGTGCCAGCCATGCGTCCGGCCGATGCCTTCGCCAGGATGGCGCACCGCGAGATCGAGCGCGTGCCGGTTGACGAACTCGAAGGCCGCGTCACCGCCGTGCTGTTGACGCCCTATCCGCCGGGCATTCCGCTACTGATTCCGGGCGAGCGTTTCAACAAGACGATCTGCAGCTACCTGAAGTTCGCCCGCGAATTCAATGCGGCCTTCCCGGGCTTCGAGACCGACGTACACGGCCTGGTCAAGGGCGCCGACGGCCGCTACTACGTCGACTGCGTGCGCTGAATCAGCGCCGGCCGTAGCTGACGAACGAGAACCCCGTCCCGGTCTGCCCGGGCGGGGTTTTTCTTTGGGTCTCCTGCCAGACATCACCGGTAATTTCCGGAAACCAGCTGTCGCCCTCGGGGGTGAGGTCGACCTCGGTGATTTCCAGACGATCGGCCAGCATCATGGCTTGCCGATAGATGTCGGCGCCGCCGATGATGAAGATCGCTTCGTCGGCCTTGGCCAGGGCGATGCCGGCTTCGAGCGAGGTCGCCAACTCGGCACCCGGCGCGGCGTAATCGGCCTGGCGGCTGATCACGATGTTGCGGCGCCCGGGCAAAGGGCGGAAACGCGGCGGCAGCGACTCCCAGGTCTTGCGCCCCATGAGGACGGTGTGGCCGGCGGTCAGTGCCTTGAAGTGGGCCATGTCTTCGGGGATGTTCCAGATCAGTTGGTTGTCGCGGCCAATGACGCGATTGCGGGCAACGGCTGCGATGATGACGATGTTGGACATGCGTTAGGTTCTCAGTGGGCGGCGATGGCGTCGCGGTAAAGCTGCAGGTAATCGTTGGCGGCCAGTGTCCACGAAAAATCGCGGCGCATGCCGTTCTGCTGGAGGCGCTGCCAGCGGCGCTTGTCCTGCCATACGGTACAGGCCCGCTCCATGGTCAGCCACAGGGCATGGGGGCTGCCGTCCGGCATCACGAAGCCGTTGGCCGTCTTGTCGGCGAGCGAGGCATCGTTGACGTCCACAACTGTGTCGGCCAGGCCGCCGGTCGCCTGGACCAGCGGTGGCGTGCCGTAGCGCAGGCTGTACATCTGGTTGAGGCCGCAGGGCTCGAAGCGCGAGGGCATGAGGAAACAGTCGATACCGGCTTCGATGCGGTGCGCCAGTCCTTCGTCGAAGCCGAGCCGAACGGCGATCCGGCCGGGGTGACGTTCGGCCAGCGCCTTGAAGCCAGCCTCCATGGCCTTGTCGCCGCTGCCCAGTACTGCCAGCTGGGCAGGCAGATGGGGAATGCCATCGGCGATGGTGAGCAGCAGGTCGAGACCCTTCTGTTCGGTGAGGCGGCTGATGACGCCGAACAGTGGCAGGTCGTTTCCTTCGGCGAGCCCCATTTCACGCTGCAGCGCAGCCTTGTTGCCGCGTTTGGCGGCCAGCCGGTTCGCGGCGTAAGGCTCGGCCAGCGCTGGATCGGCCGCCGGATTCCAGAGCGCGGTGTCGATGCCGTTGAGGATGCCGCGCAGGGCATGCCGGCGATGGCGCAGCAAGGGGGCCAGGCCGTAGCCGAAATGCTCGTCCTGGATCTCGCGGGCGTAGGTCGGACTGACCGTGGAAATCTGCGAGGCGAACTGCAGTCCGGCCTTGAGGAAGGACAGCTGGCCATGGTACTCGACGCCATCGAAGCGCCAGGCTGCCGCCGGCAGGCCGAGGCGGGGCAGCATCTCCGGGCCGAAGCAGCCCTGGAAGGCGATGTTGTGCACGGTGACGACGCTGGCCGCGCCGCCCTCGTAGTGCAGGAAGGCCGGTGCCAACGCGGTTTGCCAGTCATTGACGTGGACAACATCGACTTGCCAGTCGAGCGGCGAGTTCGCTTGGCCGAGCAGCGCCGCAACGCGGGAGAGCAGGCCGAAGCGAACGGCATTGTCGGCCTGGTCGTGGCCGTGGGCATCGAGATAGGGGTTGCCGGGGCGGTCGAAAAGCTCGGGGCAGTCAAGCAAGAGCAGCGGCAAGCCGTCCGCTTCAGCGGCCAGCAGGCGGGCTGGCGGCAGGCCGGCAGAAAGGGCGGGAATCGTCGCCAGCATTTGGGCCGCCGGGAAGGCTACCCGGAGCGCGGGGTAATACGGCAGCAGGACGCGGATATCATGTCCTGCCCGGCGCAGGGCGGCCGGCAGGGCCGCCGCCACGTCGCCGAGGCCTCCGGTCTTGACCCAGGGGGCCATTTCCGAGGCAGCGAACAGGACGGCGAGCGGCTTCATCGGTGGAGGAGCGCGGCGACCAGGCCGCGCGTCGAACTGTCGAAGGCCGCGCCATCCGCCTTGCCCTCGAGCACCGGCGCCAGTTGGCCGGCGAGTTGCTTGCCGAGTTCGACACCCCACTGGTCGAAGGAGTTGAGATTCCACAGCGCGCCGAGGCAGAAGACCTTGTGCTCGTAGAGGGCGAGCAATTGGCCCAGCGTGTAGGAGTCGAGCCGGGGCAGGACCAGGGTGGTCGATGGCTGGTTGCCGGGGAAGGTCTTGAACGGTACCATCGCCTCGGAAACGCCCGTGCGGCGGGCTTCTTCGGCGGTTTGGCCAAAGGCCAGCGCGGCCGATTGGGCCAGGCAGTTGGCGAGCAGGGCGGTATGGTGGTTGCCGAGCGGAAAGTCTGCTTCGTGCAGGGCGATGAAGTCGCAGGGAATGACTCGGCCACCCTGATGAATCAACTGGTAGAAGGAATGCTGACCATTGGTGCCGGCCTCGCCCCAGAGAATGGGGCAGGTGGCGGTATCCAGCGACTGCCCGTCGCGGCCGACCTGCTTGCCATTGCTCTCCATCTCGAGTTGCTGCAAATAGGCCGGCAACAGGGCGAGCGACTGGCTGTAGGGTAGTACGGCAGCGGTATCGGCGCCGAGAAAGTCGGTGTTCCAGAGGCAGAGCAGAGCCAGTGTCAGCGGCAGATTCTCGGCAGCCGGTGCGCTCACGAAATGACGGTCCATGGCCTGAGCCCCGGCCAGCAGACGTTCGAACTGGCGCCAGCCGATGGCCAGCGCGAGCGAGAGGCCGATTGCCGACCACAGCGAGAAGCGGCCACCGACCCAGTCCCAGAATTCGAAGACATTGGCAGCAGGAATGCCGAACTCCGCCGTCTTTTCGAGGTTGGTCGAGAGCGCGACGAAATGCCGGGAGACGGCCTCGGCATTGCCCGCTGCGGCGAGCAGCCAGTCGCGGGCGGTGCGTGCGTTGGTCAGGGTTTCCAGCGTCGTGAAGGTTTTGCTGGCGACGATGAAGAGCGTCGTGCGCGGATTGAGGCGGGCGAGCAGCGGTGCAATGTCGGCACTGTCGACGTTGGCGACGAAATGGACGGCGAGGTCCGGCTGCTGTTGCGCCACCAACGCGCGGGCCGCCATGCGCGGGCCGAGGTCGGAGCCGCCGATGCCGATATTGACGACATCGGTGATGCGATCACCGGAAAAGCCGCGCCAGGTGCCGCGATGCACGCTGTCGCAAAAGCTTTTGAGTCGGGCGAGAACGGCACGTACTTCGGGGGGCGCCTGTTCGCCGGCGCGCAGCGCCATATGGCGCACGGCCCGGCCTTCGGTGTGGTTGATCGGGTCGCCGGCCAACATCCGCTGTTTCCAGCCGTCGACATCGGCTGCCTCGGCCAAGGCCAGCAGCAGACGCTGCGTTTCGCGGTCGATACGTTGTTTGGAGAAATCGAGCAGCAAGCCGTCGCTACGCAGGGAAAAGCGGCTGAAACGTTCCGGGTCGGCGGCGAAGAGGTCGCGCAAATGCCGGTCGCGCAGGTTTTCGGCATGCGCGGAGAGCGCCTGCCATTCGGGAGATTCAATCAGTTTCATAGCCAGACCATCAGGCCGGTTTCAAATTTATGGATGAGGGCCGGATGCGTCGGGAAGATGCGGATGCGGTATTCCAGCTTGCCGCACAGTTCCGGGGTGAGTTCGAGGGTAAAGAGTGCTTCGTTGTTGCCCGTGCTACCTGTGCAATGCAACGGATAGTGGCGGACACGGCCGATTCCGCCGTTATGACCGGGGCGGCCGAACAGCGCTTCGACCATGACATCTTCGGCGCGCAGACCATTGAGCTGGACGGCGACTTCGATATGCAGCGAGCCGCCAAATTTCAGGCGGCGCTCGGCGGCATCGAGCCGATGCAGGCGAACCCCCGGCCAGGCCGCACGAACACGCGCTTTCCATTGGGCGACATCGCGGGCCACGGCGTGGTTGTCGGCTGCGTAGCGGCGGCCATGGGCTGCGGCGGGGGCGTAGAACTTCTTCACATATTCCCCGACCATGCGCGTCACGTTGAAACGCGGCGAGATGGTCGCGATCGAGTGCTTAGCCATCGCCACCCATTCCGGCGAATAGCCCATCGGACCGGTCTGGTAATAGGTCGGGATCACCCGGTCCTGGAGGATTTCGTAGAGCGTGCGGGCTTCCTCGGCATCGCGCTGGACGTCGTCGAGATGGGCCGGGGCCGGCTTGATCGCCCAGCCGTTGGCCACCTCGCCACTTTCGTCATAGCCCTCGCCCCACCAGCCATCGAGTACCGACAGGTTGAGCGCGCCGTTCATCGCCGCCTTCATGCCCGAGGTGCCCGAGGCTTCGAGCGGATAGATCGGATTGTTGAGCCAGACATCGACGCCGGCGACCAGCGAGCGTGACAGGTGCAGGTCGTAGCCTTCGACGAGCAGGATGCGGCCTTCGAACTCGGGCAGCTTCGCCATCTGGGCGATCTTGCGGATGATCTCCTGGCCCGGCTGGTCGGCTGGGTGTGCCTTGCCGGCAAAGAGGAAGAGCACCGGCCGGTCGGCCTGGGTGATGATTTCGCGCAGCCATTCCGGATCCTGGAAGAGCAGGGCGGCACGCTTGTAGGTCGCGAAGCGGCGGGCGAAGCCGATGGTCAGGATATTCGGATTGTCGGGGTCGGCATACTTGAGCAGGCGGTCGAGATGCGACGGCGAGCCCTGGTTGCGGTGGTGCTGCTCCCGGATACGTTCGCGTACCAGTTTGAGCAGTTTCGATTTCAGCTGCTGGCGGATACTCCAGAAAGTGGCGTCGGGAATCTCGTCGATGCCCTGCCAGTTGCCCGGTTCGACCTGGCGCTCCTGCCAGCCGATGCCGAGGTAGCGCTCGAAGGTCTCGAACCACTCGGGTGCGAGGAAGGTCGGCAGGTGGACGCCGTTGGTGACGTAGTCCATCGGGTTCTCTTCGGGCAGGATCTGCGGCCACAGATAGCGGCAGATGCTGGCCGAGACCTCGCCGTGGATACGCGAAACGCCGTTGTGGTGGCGGGAGCCACGCAGGGCCAGGGCGGTCATGTTGAAGTCCGCCTTGCCCGGTTCGGCGCCAAGTGCCATCAGGGTTTCGCAACCCATTCCGAGGTCGTGGCACCAGCCCGAGAAATAGTGACGGATCATTTCCTCGGAGAAATGGTCGTGACCGGCCGGCACCGGCGTGTGCGTCGTGAACACGACGTTCGCAGCGACGACTTCGAGTGCGGCGGAGAAGGGCATGCCGTCACCGATCAGACTGCGGATGCGCTCGAGAATGAGGAAGGCGGCGTGGCCTTCATTGACGTGCCAGACCGTCGGCTTGAGCCCGAGTTGAGCGAGGGCACGGGCACCGCCGACGCCGAGCAGGATTTCCTGCTCGATACGTGTCGTCTTGTCGCCGCCGTAGAGCCGGTGGGTGATTTCGCGGTCGCGTTCTGAATTCTGCGGCAGCCAGGTGTCGAGCAGGATGAGGCGGACATGGCCGACCTTGACCTCCCAGACCTTGGCCTGGATGGTTCGCCCGGGGAGGGCGACGGCGACCAGCACGTCTTCGCCCCGGTCGTCGCGCAGCGGCGAGATCGGCAGGTCGTCGAAATCGGAGTCGTTATAGACGGCATGTTGTTCGCCATCGGCCGTCAGCGTCTGCTGGAAGTAGCCCTGGCGGTAAAGCAGGCCGACGCCGATGAAGGGCAGGCCCATGTCGCTCGCCGCCTTGCAGTGGTCGCCGGCGAGGATGCCGAGGCCGCCCGAGTAGATCGGCAGGCTCTCGTGAAAACCGAATTCGGCACAGAAATAGGCAATCAGGTCGTCGTCCCGGAAGTGCTGACCATGGACGTGGGCCAGGCTCGGAATCTCGTGGTAGCTGTCGTAAGCCGAGAGCACGCGATTGAGGGCGCCGAGGAAGACCGGATTCTCGGCCGTCGCTTCGAGACGCTTCTGGTCGGCACGCTTGAGGAAGGCCTTGGGGTTGTGATTGGTCGCCGACCACAGCGGATGCGACAGGCTGGCGAACAGGCCCTGGGTCGGGCGATCCCAGCTGTACCAGAGGTTGTTCGCCAGTTCCTCCAGCCGTTCCAGGCGCTCCGGAATCTGCGGATTGACTTCGATCTTGTAGACGGTTCCGGTCATGATGGCTGGGGTTCTATGTTCAATTGCAGTTGCAGGCAGCAGTCATCGTCGGGAATCACCCAGTGCAACTGCAGTTCGGCCGATTGCATGATTTTCTCAAAGCCGGCCTCGGATTGGGAAACTGTTTGATGAGGCCGGCATTTTATGTCAGCAGCAAGCGAAACCTGAAGCGCCAGCTGGCCTCCGAGGATACCGTCTTCAAGTTTCAGCCAGCTGACTGTGGCGAGCGCCAGTTCCTGGCCGAAGCCGCAGGGAATGCTGCCATCGGCCAGTACGTAGCGACCGAGGAAACCGTCGCAACTCGGCATGGAGAGATCGAGCCGGGTCGAGAAACGGTGGCCGGCCAGGCCCTTGAGTTGCCAGACCACCCGGAGTTCGTTGCCGGCCACGATAAATTGTTTGCTGATTCCAGGGCGGGCGAAAGCCAGCTTGTCTGGCGCGGTGGTGCGATAGTCGGTGATCGGGGCAGCGTCGAGTATGTCCACGAAAAGGGCGCGCGGCTGCTTGTCGGGGATGATGTCCTCGGCGTCGATCGGGTGCTTGAAGCGCACGATGTCGTGGGCCGAGGCGATGCCCTCGCCCAGGTGTTCGCGGCTGGCGCCGCCGGCGATCTTGTCGTGGTAATGCTCATGGTAGCGGCGCAGGCTGTCGCCGAAGTTGTGGCCGAGCGGATAGCTGAGCAGTTCGTGCGCCGCTCCCAGTCCGTCGTCGCGAAGCACAATCTGCAGGCTGGGTGAGTGCGTGAAAAGTTCGGGATGGCCGTCAAGATCGAGGTCTTCGGCGCTCGTCTCTTCCCGCGCCTGAAGCTTGTCGAGCCCGGCTTCGAGGGCGACCAGGTTGTTCCAGACGGCGCGCCGCAGATGCGGTAGGTAAAGGCCGCCGAACAGGCCGTGCCAGTAGGCATCGTTGGCCTGGGCGCGGTAGAGCGCCTCGGTCAGCTCTGGTGGCGCGGCCGGCAGCGCCGCCAGCCTGGCTGAGAGGCCCTGCATGCGCTTGTGCATCCAGTTGGCTTCGGGGTAGCGCGTCAGGAAGTTGCGCCAGATGCCGCCGCGCAGGAAGGGGCGGTGGCGGTCGCCGCGTCCGGCCGCCTTTTCGCTGGCCAGCAGCGCGGAATACGTGCCTGCCGCCGGCATCGGCAGCGTCCATTCATTCATTTCGCTGTACGACGTGGTCGGCAGATAGACGACGCCGCGCGTGGCATGCCGGGCATGGAAATCGGCGTAAGTGGCCGTACGGATCATCGGGCTGACCAGGACGCCCTCGATCAGGGCTTTGAGCCAGCCGCGGTTGTAGACCCAGTCGTAGGTCTCCGGCCAGATACCGAATTTCTCGATGTCGTCGAAATAGATCGCGGCGCTTTGCCCCTGTTCCGCCAGTTGTTCGAGATAGGCGATGACTTCGTGGGCCGGCGAGAAAGGCAGGCGGTAGCGCAGGGCTTCCGAGATCGGGAAGAGATCGAGCCGGGTCCCGTCTTCCTCGGTGCTGAAAAAGCCGTCCAGTTCATCGGCGCTCTTGCCGGTACAAAAAAAATGGTAGTCATCGACCGTGACGTAGCGGATGCCGGTCTCGGCCAGTGCGGTGACGACCGCCGACTCCCAGACGCGCTCGGTGAGCCAGGCGCCGCTCGGGCGGACGCCGGTCCAGTCCGCCAGCTTGTCGTTGAGCGTCTGCAATTGTCCGACCCGGTCGCGATGCGGGATGGCGGCGAGGACCGGTTCGGTATCGCCCGAGCTGAACAGTTCGACCTGGCCGCGGCGCACCATGGTGGCGAGCAGTTCCATGTCGGCCGGATGCCGCTCGCGCAGCCAGTCGAGCAGCCAGCCCGAGAAGTGCGCGGAGAAGCGGAAATCCGGGTAGGCATGCAGGGTTTCGAGGAAGGGTTTATAGCAGCGCTGGTGGGCATCCTCGATAACTTCGGGAAAATTGCCGACCGGCTGGTGGGCATGCACGCCGAGGAGCAGGGTGATGGGGCGGGTCATGGCGATTCTCTTCTTTTAGTTGGCGCGGCGCATGGTGCCGCCGCTTTCCGGTTCGCCGCCGCCCTTGCTGATCGGGTGGTCGAGGCTGGCCGGCAGGGGGAGGTCGAGCAGGCGGTAAAGGGCCTTGAGATTTTCACGGAAGAGTTGATCGAAACTGGCGACCGATTCCGGCGAGTTGTAGTCGCCGAGCCACCAGAACCAGTCCGAGCTTTCACAGACGGCGAGGCGGCGCAGCACTTCCTGGCGGGCCGCTGCATCGAGCCGGCCGCTGTCGAGGGCGCGGTCGGCGCTCTGCTTGATGTCGCAGAGCATTTCCCAGGCGCGGTTCTTGTCGGGATGGCCGATCCAGGTCGAGAGCGTGCCGTAGACCCAGCTGCCGGCAGTCAGCCGGGGCAGGCGCGGGCTACGTTCGCGGTGCGTCGTGGCGGCTTCCGAGAGCGTCACGGTGCGGATGGCCGAACTCTTTTCCAGCGCATCGTAGAGGTCCGAGAAGAAGTACCAGGCGTTGTAGGGGTAGTACTCCCAGGCGTTCTCGCCGTCGAGAAAGACCGGGATCAAATTGCGGGCATCCTGCAGGTGAATGGCCTTGAGTTCGGTCATGAAATGCTGGGCAGCGTCGCGGCCGTGCCACTTGGCGTATTCGAAGCCGATCAGGTCGGAGAGACGCTCGTCGCGAAAGAACAGGACGGTGTCGCCCGGCGTGCCCTCGGGAGCAAGCCAGGGGCTGGTCGTCCGGGCGTCGTGGCCGGCGGAATGGCGGAGTACGCCGTGGCTACTGGCTGTCCAGGCAAAACCGGCCTCGGCGATCTGCTTGAGGAAGGGCATCGACAAGGCACCCTCGGCTGGCCACAGGCCTTTCGGTGCCTGGCCGAAATGCCGGGTATGGCTGGCTTGGGCCACGCTGATGTGCTCGGCGACACGCGAGCGGCCACCGGGGTAATCGGGGGCGGCGGGCAGGGCGCAATCCGGCCAGGCTTCGCGGGCGGCGTGGAAGTCGAGCAGCAAGGGGGCCAGCGGGTGGGTGGCCGGGGTGCAGCTCAACTCGATCTGGCTGCGTTCGCTCAGCGCACGGTAGCGCGGGATCAGTCCGGCGAGCGCGGCGCCGAGTTCGTCGAGCAGGGCCTGCCGCTCGGCTGCGGAGAAATTGCCACCCTTGGCCATCAGCGCGGGAACGACCTTGCCGCTACGGCGCAGGCTTTCGCCGCTCCAGGCCAGCAGGTACCAGGTGGCGAGGTCGGAATAGAAGGTGCCGGACAGGTAGCTCAGGCCGTGGCCGTCGTGGCTGCGGACATGCGCTAGCAGGTCGCGCAGGCGCCGGTAGGGGGCGAAGGGCTCGAGCATGGTCGGCGCGTGGCAGCGGAAGGCGATATCGAGCAGCCAGGCGCGCTGTTCCGCGTCGAGCGTGCTGCAATCCGGTGTCGCCGCGATGCGCAGCAGCGGGTCGCGCCACTGGGCGGTGGCGAACTGCGCGGCGTAGTCCTCGATCTGGTCGAGCAGCACGGGGACGAAATTGACCGTGCAGCGGACGCCGGGGTGACGCTCCAGGTGTGCCGCCATGTCGGTGTAGTCCTTGATGGCGTGCAGGAAGACCCAGGGCAGTAGGAACTCGCCGCTGTCCGGATGCCGGTAGTCCGGCTGGTGCATGTGCCAGAGGAAGGCGAGGTCGGCCATCAGCTGGCCGCCGCGCCCTGGCCGAGCATTTCGGCGGTGACGAGAACGATGCCCTTGGGGCTGACGTGGAAACGCTTGCGGTCCTCGACCGGATCGACGCCGATCTGCAGGCCTTCCGGTATGCGGCAGCGCTTGTCGACGACGCAGCGGCGGACGACGGCGTGGCGGCCGATATCGACGCCGGGCAGGATCACCGAATCCTCCACGGTCGCCCAGCTATGCACGTGGACGCTGGAAAAGAGCAGCGAGCGCCGGACGTCGGCGCCGGAAATGATGCAGCCGCCGGAAACCAGCGAATCGACGGCGGTGCCGCGGCGGTCGTCGTCGTCGAAGACGAACTTGGCGGGCGGCAACTGCTCCTGATAGGTCCAGATCGGCCAGTCCTTGTCGTAGAGGTTGAGTTCGGGCGTGACCTTGGTCATCTCCATGTTCGCCTCCCAGTAGGCGTCGATGGTGCCGACATCGCGCCAGTAGGGCTGGTGGCGTTCGCTGCCGATGCAGGAGTCGGCGAAGCGGTGGGCGAAGACGCGGTAGCGCGGGACGATGTGGGGGATGATGTCCTTGCCGAAATCGCGGCTGGAGCCCTGGGTCAGCGCGTCGCGCTCGAGCTGTTCGAAGAGGAACTTGGCGTTGAAGATATAGACGCCCATCGAGGCCAGGGCACGTTCGGGATTGCCAGGGATGGCCGGCGGGTGTTGCGGCTTTTCGATGAAATCGACGACGCGATCCTGTTCGTCGATGCCCATCACGCCGAACTCGCGGGCATCGGCCAGCGGCACGTCGATGCAGGCGACGCTCATGTCGGCCTGATGCTTGACGTGGAAGGCCAGCATCCGCCCGTAGTCCATTTTGTAGATGTGGTCGCCGGCAATGACCAGGATGTGTTCGGGCTGATAGCGGCGCAGGACATGCAGGTTCTGGAAGACGGCATCGGCCGTGCCCTGGTACCACTGGGTTTCGTCGATCTGCTGCTGCGCCGGCAGCAACTGGATGAACTCGTCGAAACGGCCGTCGAGGAAGCTCCAGCCCCGCTGGATATGGCGGATCAGACTGTGTGCCTTGTACTGCGTGGCGACGCCGATCTTGCGGATGCCGGAATTGACGCAGTTGGAGAGCGCGAAATCGAGGATGCGGAACTTGCCGGCGAAGGGGACGGCGGGCTTGGAGCGGAAATCGGTCAGTTGCTTGAGACGGGTGCCGCGGCCGCCGGCCAGGATGATGGCGAAGGTGTTGCGTGTCAGCTGGCTGATGAAGCGCATATCCGTCTGCTCGCGCATTTCACAGTACGGCTGGTGGGGGCAGTTCGTGGTGAGGGGCATGGCTGACCTCCCTGGTCACTGTTTTGAACTATGATACTGCGGTAGGGGGACCCGATGCAGCATTCCGACGCGCTTTACCTGTTCAACGAAGGCCGCAATATCCAGACCTATCGCCTGCTCGGCGCCCACCCCGATGCCGATGGCACCACCTTCCGGGTCTGGGCGCCCAATGCCGCGCAGGTGGCGGTGATCGGCGACTTCAATCACTGGCAGGGCGCACGTCACCGCATGCATTCGCTCGGCGCCTCGGGCGTCTGGGAATTGCGGGTGCCGGAAGCGCGGCCGCACAATCTTTATCGTTTCGAAATCACGCCGCGCGACGGCAGCGCCGCCCTGGTCAAGGCCGACCCCTATGCTCGCGGTTTCGAGTTGCGGCCCGGTTCGGCGGCCTACGTCGTGCCGCCGTCGGCGCATGCCTGGGGCGATGCAGCCTGGCTGGCACGGCGTGCGGCGTGGGACTGGCAGCAGGCGCCGGTCAACATCTACGAAGTGCATGCCGGCTCCTGGATGCGCCATCCCGACGGCAAGCCCTACCTCTGGCGCGAACTGGCCGAGCGGCTGATTCCCTACGCCGTCGAGCAGGGCTATACCCATCTCGAACTGCTGCCGGTCACCGAGCACCCGCTCGACGAATCCTGGGGCTACCAGACCACGGGCTATTTCGCGCCGACCGCGCGCTACGGCTCGGCAGACGACCTGCGCTTCTTCATCGACAGCTGCCATCAGGCCGGCCTCGGCGTACTGCTCGACTGGGTGCCCGGCCATTTTCCGCAGGATGCCTGGGCCCTCGCCCGCTATGACGGTACGGCGCTCTACGAACACGAGGACCCGCGCCTCGGCCTGCACGCCGACTGGGGGACGCATATTTTCAATTACGGCCGGCACGAGGTGCGCAGCTTCCTGCTCTCGTCGGCGCACTGGTGGCTCGCCGAATTCCATTTCGACGGTCTGCGCGTCGATGCCGTCGCCTCCATGCTTCACCTAGACTACTCGCGCAAGGCGGGCGAATGGCTGCCCAACAAGCACGGCGGGCGCGAGAACCTCGAAGCCATCGATTTCCTCAAGGACCTCAACGCCATGGTCCACGCCGAGTTTCCCGGGGCATTGACGATTGCCGAGGAATCGACGGCCTGGCCGCAGGTGTCGCGCCCGACCTATGTCGGCGGCCTGGGGTTCTCGATGAAATGGAACATGGGCTGGATGAACGACAGCCTGCGCTATTTCCAGCGCGATCCGGTGCATCGCAGCTGGCACCACGACGAACTGACTTTCGGCCAGATGTACGCCTACAGCGAGAATTTCGTGCTGCCGCTGTCGCATGACGAGGTGGTGCACGGAAAGGGCTCGTTGCTCGGCAAGATGCCGGGCGACGATTGGCAGCGCTGCGCCAACCTGCGCCTGCTGCTGGCCTGGCAGATGCTGACGCCGGGCAAGAAGCTGATGTTCATGGGCGGCGAATTCGGCCAGGGCCGGGAATGGTCCGAGGCGCGCGAACTCGACTGGGGCCTGCTTGCCACGCCGGCGCATGGCGGCCTGCAGCGCCTGTCAGCCGACCTCAACCGGCTTTATCGCGACCTGCCGGCGCTGCATTCCCAGGATTTCCACAGCCATGGTTTCGAGTGGATCGATTGCCACGACAGCGCGCACTCCGTGCTGTGTTGGCTACGCTGGGGGCGCGACGGCAGCTTTGTCGTTGTCGCCTGCAATTTCACGCCGGTGCCACAAACGGCTTACCGGATCGGCGTGCCGCGTGCCGGACGCTACCGCGAAATCCTCAATAGCGACTCGAGTCATTACGCCGGCGGCAATGTCGGCAATGCCGGGGCGATCGAGGCCTGCGCCGGCGAATGGATGAACCGTCCGGCTAACCTGGAAATCACCTTGCCGCCGCTGGCGGCGATCGTCCTGGCGCCCGGCTGAACGCTTTTCCCTCAGGCGAGCGACTGGGCGGCCATTGCCAGCGCGCCGCGCAGTCCGAGATCCTCGGCGAGAACGAGGGTCAGCGGCATCTCGGCGACCAAGCCCGCGTGTTCGCGCTTTTCGAGGAATGCTCTAACGAAGGGTGCGTAGCCGGCCTTGGGCAGCAGTTTGGCGGCGATGCCGCCGGCCAGGAAGACTCCGCCGTGGGCGAGCCAGTGTAGTGCGAGATCGCCGGCGAAGGCGCCGTAGCACGCCTGCCAGAGGCGCAGGGCACGGCCGGCCGGCGAATCCTCGGCATCGATGGCCATCTGGCCGATCGCTTCGGGCGAACAGGGGGCGCCGCCGAGAAACTCGTGGATGCGAACCAGGCCGGGGCCGGAAACGACGTCCTCGGTCGTGACGCGGCCCAGCCGGGCCTGGAGCCAGCGCCAGAGCTCGCCTTGTTCCGGGGTTTGCGGCGAGAAACCGAAATGGCCGCCCTCGCCCGGAATGACACGGTAGTCGCCATCCTGCACAACCAGCCCGGCGACCCCGAGGCCGGTGCCGGCCCCGAGAATTACCCGAGGTGCTCCGGTCAGCGGCTTTCCCGGATGCAGGCTGAGGAATTCGTCGGCTGCGACCAGCGGCAGGCCGTGGGCGGCTGCGGAGAAATCGTTGGCGAGGGCGACACGCTCAATGCCGGAGCGGCGGCCGATCTGTCCGGCATCGAGTTGCCAGGGCAGGTAGGTCAGGCGGGCGCTGCGTCCGTCGGTTGGACCGGCGAGGCCGAAACAGGCGGCCTTGATGCGCGGCGCATCGTGCAGGAAGTCGGCGAGCAGGCTGTCGAAGTCGGCAAAGTCGGCGCTCGCGTAGCGTTGCTGCCGGATGATGCAGAGTTTGCCGTCTACGGGCTCGGCAAGCGCCAGCAGCGTCTTGGTGCCGCCGAGGTCGCCGCCGAGCAACATGGCCTAGACCGCCACCGGGGCGGCGATGTGCGGGTGCGGATCGTAGCCGTCGAGGCGGAAATCCTCGAAGCGGAAGGCAAAGATATCCTTGACCTCGGGGTTGATCCACATCGTCGGCAGCGGGCGCGTTTCGCGCGACAACTGCCGTCGGGCCTGCTCGAAATGGTTCGAGTAGAGGTGCGCGTCGCCGAAGGTATGCACGAATTCGCCGGGTTGGTAGCCGCAGACCTGGGCCAGCATCATCGTCAACAGTGCGTAGGAGGCGATGTTGAAAGGCACGCCAAGGAAGATGTCGGCGCTGCGCTGGTAGAGCTGACAGGAGAGCTTGCCGCCGGCGACGTAGAACTGGAACAGGCAGTGGCAGGGTGGCAGCGCCATGCTGTCGACGTCGCCGGGGTTCCAGGCGGAAACGATGTGACGGCGCGAATCCGGGTTGTGCTTGAGGCTATGCACCAGTTGCGTGATCTGGTCGATCAGGCGGCCGTCCGACGTTTCCCAGCGTCGCCACTGCTTGCCGTAGACCGGGCCGAGGTCGCCTTGTTCGTCGGCCCACTCATCCCAAATGCGCACGCCGTTTTCCTGCAGGTAGCGGATGTTGGTGTCGCCCTGCAGGAACCATAGCAGTTCGTGGATGATCGATTTAAGATGCAGCTTTTTGGTGGTGACGACCGGAAAGCCTTGGCTGAGGTCGAATCGCATCTGCCAGCCGAAGACGGAACGGGTGCCGGTGCCGGTGCGGTCGGACTTGTCGTGACCGTTGTCGAGCACGTGGCGCATGAGATCGAGGTATTGCTGCATGGGGCGGGTCCGGGCGGTCGAAAGTCGCGATTCTACATGGGCCATCTTTTCGTGAGAAAGGCCCTGTGCCGCAAAGGTTTTCATCACTACACTATGACAAGAAGATTCGATTCTGGAGAGCGGCGTGCTGAACAAGGTCGGTAACCTGGGCGGGATTTTTGCCAACAAGGAGTTGCATCCCCTGGCGGATGCGCGGGAACTCAAGCGGATCATCAGCGAATTGCCCAAGGACAACGCGTTCAAGGCGCTGGATGAAATTGCCGGCTGGCTGGAATCGCTGTTGGCCGCGGATGCCCTGCCCATCGATCGCCTGTTCGAGGCTGTGCGCCAACTCGACGAGTCGGCTCAAATCTCGCTGCGCCGACTGGCGCGGGACTATCTGCATTCGGTTCGCCTCTCGCGCACCGAGGAAAAGCGCCTGTGGTCGATCAATTACGGTTTCTGGACGCTGCTCGCCAACGGCTATGAACGCTGCCTGGACAGCATGGCTGACAAGGCCAAGGCCGATCAGATGAAATCAGCCTTGCCGGCCATCTGTACCCGTTTGATTGCCGCCCTGGCGGCCACCCTCAAGTGGGAGCAGTTCCACTATGGGCCCTCCTCGGGCGAGGTCTGGCGACGCCTGGGGCGCGCACTGCTGGCCGCCGAAAGTGCCGGCGTGGCGGCCAAGGCGGTGCCGGGCGGCGGGGCGGCGGGGCTCAGTTCGGCCGTGCAGGAATACCAGAAAGCCATGATCTTTGTGGCCGCCTCGATGGACAGCCTGTTGCCGCTCGAAATCGAAATTGCCGAGCACCTGATTGCCCATTATCTGGGCGGTTTCATTTTCACGGACGTGGCGCTACACGACAGCGTCTACTGGGTCGACCTGACCCAGGCGCAGCCGCCGTTGCGCCTGGCGCGCATGCCCGAATTGGCGCAGCCGACGCAACGCTTTCTCAAGCCCGGTCCGGCGCATGCTGACATCGAGGCTCTGCGCGATTTACTCGAACGCGGTGGCGATGTGCCGCCCGATATCAATCTGGGGGCGCAGTATTCGCCCAAGATGCTGATTCCCGTGCTGCGCCATCTGGCGGCCTACCTGGCGCCGATTCCGCCGCAGCGCAAGCATGACCGGCATCGGGTCAAGCATCGCATGTCGGTGCTCAATGGCCTGGTCAATGCCTTCGTTGCTTTCTCCGGCGAATTCGGCGGCCGACCGGCGGGTCTGCAAATGGAAAGCTGGGTAGTCGATAACGTCAGCCGGGGGGGCTTCGGTGCCCTGGTCAGCCAGATTCCGGCCGACTGGCTCAAGGTGGGTGCCCTGCTGGCGCTACAGCCCGAGGGCGGGGAGAACTGGCTGCTGGGCGTGGTTCGCCGCTACCAACGGACTAGCGAGAGCGAGGCCCGGGTCGGCATCGAGGCGCTGGCCCGCCAGGCCGTGGCGATCGAGGTCAAGGCCAAGACCGCATCGAGCTATGCGGCAGTGCCGGGTATTCCCAGCCTGCTCATCGAGGAGGGCTGCGAGTTGGGCGAGGTCCGGCTCGTCCTGCCGGCGGCCAGCTTCGACCTGCGTGAAAACCTCGAGTACGGTCATCAGGGCAAGCGTTACTTGCTGACCCCGGTGGCGCTACAGGAGCACAACGCGGAGTACGAACTGGCGCGCTATCGTCGAAATAGCGTCGGCTAGGCGCCCGGTCGGGCGCCTGCAGACTTACTTGCAGCGGATTGCCGACTTCGGGCGGAAGGCCTTGACGACGGACTCGTCGGTTTCGGCGTAAGGGCCGCCGATGAGGTCGATGCAATAGGGTACGGCTGCGAAGATGCCGACGTGTGTGACCTTGCCCTCGGCATCGCGGACGCCTTCGAGTGTTTCCTTGATCGATTTCGGCTGGCCGGGCAGGTTGATGATCAGGCATTGCTTGCGGATGACCGCAACCTGGCGCGAGAGAATCGCGGTCGGCACGAAGTTCAGGCTGATCCGGCGCATTTCCTCGCCGAAGCCGGGCATTTCCTTGTCGGCGATGGCCAGTGTCGCTTCCGGCGTGACATCGCGCACGGCCGGGCCGGTGCCGCCGGTGGTCAGGATGAGATCGCAGCCGACGACATCGACCAGTTCAATCAGCGTCTTCTCGATGCTGGCCTGGTCATCCTCGATCAGGCGGGGCTCGGCCTGCCAGGGTGAGGTCAGGGCGGAGTTCAGCCAATCCTGCAGGGCAGGAATGCCCTTGTCTTCGTAAATGCCGGCCGAGGCGCGATCGCTGATCGAGACCAGGCCGACTTTTAGGGTTTCATTCTGCGACATCGGGCGTTCCTTCCTTGTCGAGTTCCTGGAGCACCTGGAAGATGGCGCGGAAACTCTTCGGCGGCTTGCCGGCTTCCTGCTCCTTCAGGGTGTTGCGCCGCAACTGGCGCATGTGCTGCAGATCGATCTGCGGCCAGACGGCGGCGATTTCCGCGAGGAAGGCTTCGTCCTCAATAAAGCGTGCCCGGAAGCGCTCGAGGCGATGCAGGCGGGCGGTTTCGGCCGAGGATTCGCCGCGGATCAGGGCGAGGCCGGCGCGGATCGGTTCCTCGTCGGTCGTCCGCATCAGCTTGCCGAGATACTGGATCTGCCGGCGACGGGCGCCATGGGCAGTGATCTTCTGGCAGTCGCGGACGGCCTCGTAGATGTTCTCGGGCAGGTTGATGCGCTTCAGTTGCCCGACCGAGAGTTCGACCAGCTCGGCGCCGAGGTCGCGCAGTTCGTGCATCGCCTGCTTCTGCTTGGTCTTGGATGGGCGGCCGGTACTTTCGGTGAAATCTTCTTCATGCATGGTGCGCGATCGGGGGCGGGCAATATCGGGCTGCTATGATAGCGACTTTCCCGAGACGACGCCTTCTACATGTCCGACACTGCCGCTTTTTCCTACGCCTTCGCCACCCTCCAGCAACTGGCAGAGGATGTTCTCAAACACGCCCGCGATAAAGGCGCCACCGCCTGCGAGGTCGATGTTTCCGAAGGCTTCGGCCAATCGGTCGGCGTGCGTTGCGACGAGGTCGAAACCATCGAGTTCAATCGCGACAAGGGTGTCGGGATCACGGTCTACGCCGGGCAGCGCAAGGGTTACGCCAGTACCTCGGACTTTTCGCCGCAGGCGCTGCGCGAAACCGTCGAGGCGGCGATCAACATCGCCCGTTTCACCGCCGAGGACGATTGTGCCGGGCTGGCCGATGCCGCGCTGATGGCGAAGGACTGTCCCGATCTCGATCTCTTTCACCCGTGGGCGTTGAGTGTCGAGGAGGCGATCGAGACGGCGCGCCGCTGCGAGCAGGCTGCCTTCGACGCCAGCCCGCAGATCAGCAATTCCGAAGGTGCCTCGATCTCGACCCAGCAGGCGCAGTTCGTCTCGGCCAACAGCCTGGGCTTCATGGGCGGCTATCCGACCTCGCGCCATTACATCTCCTGTTCGGTGATCGCTGGCGAGCAGGATGCCATGCAGCGCGACGACTGGTACACCACGCACCGCGATGCCGCGCACCTCGACGATCCGCAGCGGGTCGGCCGCATCGCCGCTGAGCGTGCGGTAGCGCGCCTTGGCGGCCGCAAGGTCAAGACCGGCGAATTCCCGGTCCTCTTCGAGGCGCCGCTCGCCGCCGGCCTGCTCGGTAGTCTGGTCCATGCCGCAAGCGGCGGGGCACTCTACCGCAAGTCGTCCTTCCTGCTCGATCACCTCGGCAAGCGCGTGATGCCGGAATTCGTCCAGATCAGCGAGCGCCCCCACATCAAGTGTGGCCTCGGCAGTTCTGCCTTCGACAGCGACGGCGTCGCGACGCGCAACCGGGAAGTGGTGACCGACGGCATCCTGCAGGGCTATTTTCTCAGCACCTATACGGCGCGCAAGCTGGGCATGCAGACCACCGGCAATGCCGGCGGCAGCCACAACCTGATCATCCAGCCCGGCGAGCTCGATCTCGATGGCCTGCTCGCCCAGATGGGGCGTGGCCTGTTCGTCACCGAACTGCTCGGCCACGGCATCAACTATGTGACCGGCGACTACTCGCGCGGTGCCGCCGGCTACTGGGTGGAGAATGGCAAGATCGCCCACCCGGTCGAGGAAATCACGATCGCCGGCAACCTCAAGGCCATGTTGGCCGGCATCCAGGCTGTCGGCAAGGACGTCCAGGTGCGCGGCAGCAAGCAGACCGGTTCGATCCTGCTCGACCGGATGACCGTAGCCGGCGACTGAGTACGCGATGGCGGCGGGTTAGGGTTTTCCACGACTCGCCAAATCTCCCCGATTGGTAAAGAATGCGCTCAGCCATCAGGCTTGGACGTTCTCAAACACTTGTGAGGAGACAATATGCAACGTCGTGATTTTCTGAAAAAAGCTTCCATCGGCGCTGCCGCCGGTGCTGCCGCTACCGTCGCCGCTCCGGCGATCGCCCAGGCCCTGCCCAACATCAAGTGGCGCCTGACCTCCAGCTTCCCGAAGTCCCTGGACACCATCTACGGCGGCGCCGATGTGCTGGCCAACCGTCTGCGTGCCATGACCGGCGGCAAGTTCGACATCCGCGTTTTCCCGGGCGGTGAAATCGTTCCCGGCCTGCAGGCCCTGGATGCCGTGCAGCAGGGTACCGTCGAAGTCTGTCATACCTGCTCCTACTATTACGTCGGCAAGGACAAGACCTTCGGCTTCGGCACCTCGGTTCCGTTCGGCATGAACGCCCGCCAGCAGAACGCCTGGATCTACTACGGTGGCGGCCAGAAGCTGCTCGACGATTTCTACGCCGGTTATAACGTGGTTTCCTTCGCCGGTGGCAATACCGGCACCCAGATGGGGGGCTGGTGGCGCAAGGAAGTGAAGACCCTGGCCGACCTCAAGGGCGTCAAGATGCGCATCGCCGGTCTTGGCGGCACCGTCTTCTCCGAACTGGGCGTCGTGCCGCAGCAGATCGCCGGTGGCGACATCTATCCGGCCCTGGAAAAGGGCACCATTGACGCCGCTGAATGGGTTGGCCCGTACGATGACGAGAAGCTCGGCTTCTTCAAGGTTGCCAAGAACTACTACTACCCGGGTTTCTGGGAATCCGGCCCGACCATCCACTTCTTCGTCAACAAGAAGGAATGGGACAAGCTGCCGAAGGAGTACCAGGAAGCCTTCCAGGCTGCCGCGTACGAAGCCAACGTCACGATGATGGCCGAATACGATCACAAGAACCCGATCGCCCTGTCCAAGCTGCTGCAAAGTGGCGTCAAGCTGCAGGCTTTCTCGGACGAGATTCTCGGTGCCGCCTACAAGGCGACGCAACAGGTCTACGCCGATGAGTCGGCCAAGAACCCGGCGTTCAAGAAGATTTACACCGAGTGGGAAAAGTACCGCAAGACGCAGAATGCTTGGTTCAGCGTCGCTGAAATGCGCATGGACCGCTTCCTGCAGTCGCACAAGTAATTCCCGGCTTCGGCCAATGAAAAGCCCGCGAGATTCTCGCGGGCTTTTTTGCATTCATCGTCCGAGATCGGCTTCAGTTTTCAAGCAGGCTGCGCAGCATCCAGGCGTTTTTTTCGTGAATCTGCATGCGCTGGGTGAGCAGGTCGGCGGTCGGTTGGTCGCCGGCCTTGTCGACCGCGGCGAAAACGCCGCGCGCGGTCCTGATGACGGCTTCCTGGCCGGCGACCAGTTGCGCGATCTTTTTTTCTGCTGGCAGCTTGCCCTGGCTTTCCTCGATCACCGTCAGCTTGGCGAATTCGGCGAAGGTTCCGGGCGCAGCGATGCCCAGTGCACGAATCCGCTCGGCGATCAGATCGAGGGCGTTCCACTGTTCGGTGTATTGCTCCATGAACATCACGTGCAGCGTGTTGAACATCGGGCCGGTAACATTCCAGTGGAAATTGTGGGTCTTCAGGTAAAGCGTGAACGAGTCTGCCAGCAGGTGTGACAAGCCATCCGCAATTTTCTCGCGGTCTTTCTTGTTTATGCCGATATCCATGATGTGACTCCTTTGAAAGGGGGGGCGACGGCTCGCTCCTGTGTTGGTCAAAGCCAGGAATTGATAGCCTCATTCTGGTTGCCGGGTTTCCGTTGTGCCAGTGAGATGTGTCGATACAGCCGATAGCGGGTGTCTATAAAAACAAAAAAGGCGGGGTCGAAACCCCGCCTTGGCTGGCATGGACTGCAGGATGCTTACTTGTCGCTTTGCTGCAGGTTTTTCAGCATGTTCGCTGCGGCATCGTCGCTATCCTTGTTGTCCGAGTCGCTGCTGCCGGAATCCTGATTCATCAGCGAATCCAGGTCGGCTGCCGGCGGCGCGGTGCCGTCTCGTTCCATCTGGGCCCGGGCCCTGGAGGCTTCGTCGCCGTAGCTGACGATGTTCGGGAAGATGATGATCAGCGCGACCATGATGATCTGCAGACAGACGAAGGGAATGGCGCCCCAGTAGATGTCCGTCGTCTTGATCGAGGCCGGTGCCACCGAGCGCAGGTAGAACAGCGCGAAGCCGAACGGTGGGTGCATGAAGGAGGTCTGCATGTTGACCGCGAGCAGCACGCCGAACCAGATCAGGTCGATGCCCAGCTTGTCCGCCACCGGTGCCAGCAGCGGCACGATGATGAAGGACAGTTCGAAGAAGTCGAGGAAGAAGGCGAGGACGAAGACCAGGATGTTGACCACGATCAGGAAGCCCATCTGGCCGCCGGGCAGAGAGAGCAGCAGGTGCTCGACCCAGAGGTCGCCGTTTACCGCCCGGAAGACCAGACCGAATACCGTCGAGCCGACCAGGATGAAGACGACGAAGGAGGAAAGCTTGCCGGTGGTTTCCATGGCCTGCTTGAGCAGCTTCCAGGACAGGCGCTTGCGGCCGATGGCGAGGATCAGCGCGCCGGCGGCTCCCATGGCGCCGCCTTCGGTCGGAGTGGCGATGCCGAGGAATATGGTGCCGAGGACCAGGAAGATCAGCAGCAGCGGCGGCACCATCGTCGTGACGACGCGCAGCATGAGCTTGAAGCCGCGCAGGGTGCGGGCTTCCGGCGGCAGGGCCGGGGCGGCGTTGGGCTTGATGATGGTGAGCAGAACGACGTAGCCGACGTAGAGGCTGGTCAGCACGAGGCCGGGGATCATCGCGCCTTCATACATGTCGCCGACCGATTTGCCGAGCTGGTCGGCCATGATGATCAGCACCAGTGAGGGCGGGATGATCTGGGCCAGCGTACCGGAGGCGGCGATGACGCCAGAGGCCAGGCGCTTGTCGTAGCCATAGCGGAGCATGATGGGCAGCGAGATCAGGCCCATCGAGATCACCGAGGCGGCGACGACGCCGGTCGTGGCGGCGAGCAAGGCGCCGACGAAGATGACGGCGTAGGCGAGACCACCGCGCATCGGGCCGAACAGCTGGCCGATGGTGTCGAGGAGGTCTTCCGCCATGCCCGATCGCTCAAGTATCAGGCCCATGAAGGTGAAGAAGGGAATGGCGAGCAGCGTATCGTTGGCCATGATGCCGAAGATGCGTTCCGGCAGCGCCTGGAAGAGCGCCGGGGTGAGCAGGCCGAGTTCGATGCCGATCAGTCCGAAGACAATGCCGTTGGCGGCCAGGGCGAAGGCGACCGGATAGCCGAAGAGCAGGAAGAGCACGAGGGCGCCAAACATCAACGGCGCCATATTGGCGATGATCCAGGCTTCCATTATTGGGCCTCCTTGGCTTTGGCGGCAGCGATGGCGGCCGCGAGTTCTTCTTCGGCCGAGGGGCCCTTGTCCTTGCTGTTGGGGTCGCTGATCAGGCCGGCCAGGAAGGCAAAGCGCTTGATCAGTTCGGAAACGCCCTGCAGGGCGAGCAGCGCGAAGCCGATCGGAAGCAGGATCTTGACCGGCCAGCGGATCAGGCCGCCGGCGTTGGCCGACATTTCATGAATCTTGTAGGACTCGGCGACCAGAGGCACGGAGAGCCAAAGCACGAGGACGACCATGGGCAGCAGGAAAAACAGGGTGCCGATGATGTCGATCACGGCCAGGCCGCGTGCCGAGAACTTGCTCGACAGCACGTCGATGCGCACGTGTTCGTTTTTTTGCAGCGTGTAGGGCGAGCAGAGCAGGAAGACGGCGGCGAACAGGTACCACTGGATTTCCAGCAGGCCGTTCGAACTGTCGTTGAAGATGAAGCGGTAGGTGGCGTTGCCGGCGCTGATCACGGTCATGATCAGGATGAGCCAGAAAGCGCCTTTGCCGACCCGCTCGATGAGCCAGTCGATTAGCTGCGAGAGCTTGAGCAGAAGGGTCACGAAAAGTCCTCCTCGGTTGATAGAATTCCCGGCTTCTAGAAGTGGCCGGGGTTAATTGAAAATCCCAGTGAGCGAATCTACAGCGAAGGTGAATGACCGACCATGGTGGAAATCCCTACAAACTCCCCAACCCGAATCTGCCTGGTGCGGCACGGAGAAACCGAATGGAACGCGGCGCGGCGCATCCAGGGCCAGATCGACATCGGACTCAACGAGACCGGCGTTGCCCAGGCCCGGGCAGCCGGTCGCTGGCTCAAGGGGGCAGGCATTTCCGCGTTGTACAGCAGCGATCTCAAGCGCGCCTGGACGACGGCCGGCGAGATCGGCGCTGCCCTCGGCCTGGTGCCGGTGGCTGTGCCCGAAATGCGCGAACGCCGCTATGGCGTTTTCGAGGGGCTCACCTACGCCGAGGCGCAGGCCAGATTTCCCGATGGCTACGCCGCCTTCGAAGGACGCAATGCCGATTACGATTTCGAGAACGGTGAAAGCCTGCGTGCCATGTTTGCCCGCGTGACCGACAAGTTGCAGGCGATAGCCGCCCTGCATCCGGCGCAGAGCGTTCTCGTCGTGCTGCACGGCGGCGTCCTCGACGTGATCAACCGCTTCGTGCGTAATAATCCGCTCGAAATGCCGCGCGATTTCCTGATTCCCAACGCCGGCATCAACTGGGTTTCGGTGCGCGATGGCGCCTGGCATCTCGATTCCTGGGGCGAAACCGGACACCTGGAGCCCGGCGCCCTTGACGAACTGCCTTCGTGATAGAATCTTCCCCCTTTTCTTCAATGGCTTGAGGCATTCCCCATGTTTTCCGCGAAAGACACCCTGGCAAAAGTTGACCCTGAACTGTGGAAGGCCATCGAG
>JAEUOD010000011.1 GCA_016791065.1 Dechloromonas sp.
TCGAAGCACGCCCCCTGCCGCCGCGCCGGCAGCAGGTCGAACCGGCCCAGGACGGCAGCCGCCGGGTCAACGTCAAGGCACCGGCCGAACTGCCGGTGCTGATCATGGGCTACAAGGCGCCCATCCTGCGCGACATCGAGAAGGACAGCGAACCGTTCGCTCTAGAGATGCTCGCCGCCATCCTCGACGGTCACGACGCCGCCCGCTTCAACAAGAAGCTGGTGCGCGATGACAAGGTCGCGCTCTCGGCGGGCATCGACTACGACAGCACGGCGCGCGGCCCGGGCATGATCTACCTCCACGGCAGCCCCTCGGAAGGCCGGACGGTGGCCGATCTTGAAGCCGCGCTGCGGGCCGAGATCGCCAGCGTCCAAAAGGACGGCGTCAGCGCGACGGAACTCAAACGCGCCAAGGCCCAGTTGCTGGCCAGCCAGGTCTACAAGCTCGACTCGATGTTCGGCCAGGCCATGGAGATCGGCCAGACCGAGGCCAGCGGCCTGCCCTACCGCAAGATCGACCGCATGCTGGAAAAGCTGCAACAGGTCACGGCGGCCGAAATCCAGGCCGTTGCGAAGAAGTATTTCACCGACGACACCCTGACCGTCGGCACTCTCGACCCGCAGCCGCTCGACGGCAAGCCGCGCCGCACGGCCGTCGCCACCCGCCACTGATGAAATCCGCCATGAATAAGCTGTTCACCGCAGTCATCGCCCTGCTGGCGACGCAGATCGCCTTCGCCGGCGTCAAGATCGAACACTGGACGACGCCCTCGGGCGCCCGCGTTTATTTCGTCGAAAGCCGTGTCCTGCCGATGCTCGACGTCCAGGTCGACTTCGCCGCCGGCTCGATGTACGACCCCGAGGGCAAATCCGGCCTCGCCGCCCTGACCCGCGCCGCGCTCGACCTCGGTGCCGGCAAGCGAGACGAAACGGCCATCGCCGAACAACTCGCCGACATCGGCGCAAACCTCGGCGGCAGCGCCGACACCGACCGCGCCAGCGTTGCCTTGCGCACCCTGTCGGCAAAAGACAAGCGCGAGCCGGCTCTCGACATCCTGCGCAGCGTCCTGCACCAGCCTCACTTCGAAGCCACCATCTTCGAACGCGAGAAGGCGCGTACCATCGCCGGTCTCAAGGAAGCGCTAACCCGCCCGGACAGCATCGCCGGCAAGGCTTTCTGGGCCGCCATGTATCCGAATCACCCCTACGGCCGGCAAGCCTCGCCGGAAAGCGTCGCGGCGCTGAATCGCGACGACCTCGCCGCCTTCCATGCCCGGTACTATGTCGCCGCCAACGCCAGCATCACGCTGGTCGGCGACCTGTCGCGCGGCGAGGCCGAGAAGATCGCCGAAAGCATCGCCGCCGGCCTGCCAAAAGGCGAGGCGGCCAGCCTGCCCGGCGCTCCGCAGCCCCCCAAGGGGAACACCGTGAAAGTCGCCCACCCGGCCAGCCAGGCGCACATCTACATCGGCCTGCCGGCCATCGAGCGCGGCAACCCGGACTTCTTCCCGCTGCTCGTCGGCAACTACACGCTGGGCGGCGGCGGCTTCGTCTCGCGGCTGATGAAGGAGGTTCGCGACAAACGCGGTTTCGCCTACAGCGTCTATAGCTATTTCGCGCCGATAAAGCAGACCGGCCCCTTCCAGATCGGCCTGCAGACCAAGCGCAGCCAGGCCACCGAAGCGATTCGGGTTACCCGGGAAGTACTCGACGGCTTCCTCAAGGAGGGCCCGAGCGAAGAGGAGCTGGCTGCCGCCAAGGCCAACCTGACGGGCAGTTTCCCGCTGCGCCTGGACAGCAACAAGAAGCTGCTCGATAACGCCGCGGTGATCGGTTTCTACGGCCTGCCGCTCGATTACCTCGACCAGTTCCAGACGCGCGTGCAGGCGGTGACGGTCGGCGACATCAAGGATGCCTTCGCTCGCCGGGTTCGCCCGGCCGACCTGATCACGGTAACGGTAGCCGCTGATTGAATTCGGTTCGCATCATTGGCGGCCGCTACCGGCGGCGCGTCCTCAAATTCCCGGACAGCGAAGGCCTGCGGCCGACACCCGATCGCGTCCGCGAAACGCTGTTCAACTGGCTTGGGCAGGAGCTCGACGGCTGGCACTGCCTCGACCCCTTCGCCGGCAGCGGCGCCTTGGGCTTTGAAGCCGCGTCGCGCGGCGCCGCGCGGGTGGTCATGATCGAACAGGCGCCCAAAGTGCTGGCCGCGTTGCGCGAGAACCATGAAATGCTGCACAAGCCGCCGGAAGTAGAGATCATTCGCGGGGATGCGCTACAATATTTGGCCTCGTCGACTGCGAAATTCGACCTGATCTTCCTCGATCCACCCTACAAAAAAGGCTGGATTCCCCGCCTGGAGGCACTCCTTCCCGGCGTCCTGAACGAAGATGCGGCCATCTATGTCGAGGCGGAACACGAGATCGAATCGCTTGGCGATTGGCGCACGGAGCGCCATGGCAAGGCGGGCGAAGTCCACTTTCACTTGTTACGGCGGCTGACAGCTTGAACAAACTCAACCATCGCGTCGCGATCTATCCCGGCACCTTCGACCCGATCACCCGCGGTCACGAAGACCTTGTGCGACGGGGCGCCAGCCTTTTCGACAAGCTGATCCTGGCAATCGCCGAAAGCCCGTCCAAGAAGCCGCGCTTCACGCTGGCCGAACGGGTCGAGATGGCGCAGGAAATTCTCGTCGACGTACCGAACGTCGAGATTGTCGGCTTCAATACCCTGCTCATGAACTTTGTTCACGAAAAGGGCGCCAAGGTCATCCTGCGCGGCCTGCGCGCGGTGTCCGATTTCGAATACGAATTCCAGATGGCCGGAATGAACCGGAGCATCTATCCCGAGGTCGAAACCGTGTTTCTGACACCGGGCGAACAGTACATGTTCATCTCCGCCACGATGGTGCGTGAAATCGCGCGCCTGGGCGGCGACGTCAGCAAATTTGTGCAACCTTGTGTCCAAAAGCGCCTGCGGGCGACAACCACTGCTTAAGCGAGAGAGGAACTACCATGTCCCTGATTATCACCGACGAATGCATCAACTGCGATGTGTGCGAGCCGGAATGCCCGAACGAGGCAATTTCCCAGGGGGAAGAGATTTACCAGATCGACCCCAACAAGTGCACGGAGTGCGTCGGTCACTA
>JAEUOD010000039.1 GCA_016791065.1 Dechloromonas sp.
GCGCCGGACATCGTCATCGCCAATGCCGGCGTCTCGGCCGGCACGCTGACCGAGCACGAGGAAGATCTGGCGGTATTCCGGCGCATCATGGACATCAACGTCTTCGGCATGGCCGCGACTTTCGCTCCCTTCATCCCGGCCATGCAGGCGGCCGGCGGCGAACGTCGGCTGGTCGGCATCGCCTCGGTCGCCGGTATTCGCGGCCTGCCGGGGGCGGAAGCCTACTCGGCCTCGAAGGCGGCGGCGATCGCTTACCTCGAGAGCCTGCGCCTGGAAATGCGCCCCTGCGGGATCAAGGTAGTGACCATTGCACCGGGCTACATCGAAACGCCGATGACCGAGATCAACCCTTACCAGATGCCGTTCCTGTTGTCGGCCGAGCGCGCGGCCGCCGCCTTTGCTGCTGCCATTGCGCGCGGCACGAGCTACACCGTGATTCCCTGGCCGATGGGCGTGGTCGCCAAGTTGTTGCGCCTGCTGCCCAACTGGGCCTATGACCGCCTTTTCACGCGCGCCCCGCGCAAGCCGCGCGGCTTGCTAAAATAGCCCGATGCTCGACCTCAAGATCAATGGCGAAATTCGCCAGTTTCCCGCTGCCCTGACCGTCGCCGGCCTGATCGAGGCCCTCGGCTATGCCGGCAAGCGCATCGCCGTCGAACGCAACGGCGAAATCGTCCCGAAGAGCCAGCACGGAACAACCGCCCTGGCCTCGGGCGACCAACTCGAAATCGTCGTCGCCGTCGGCGGCGGCTGAACCGGAGAACCCTCCATGCATCAACTGACCATCGCCGGCAAGGCGTATCGTTCCCGCTTGCTGGTCGGCACCGGCAAGTACAAGGATTTCGCCGAAACCCGTGCCGCGATCGACGCTTCCGGCGCCGAAATCGTCACCGTCGCGGTGCGCCGCGTCAATATCGGCCAGGACGCCAGCCAGCCCAGCCTGCTCGACGCCGTGCCGCCGTCGCAATTCACCATCCTGCCCAATACCGCTGGCTGCTATACCGCCGACGACGCGGTGCGCACCCTGCGCCTGGCGCGTGAACTGCTCGACGGCCATCCGCTGTGCAAGCTCGAAGTCCTCGGCGATCCGACCAATCTCTTCCCGAACATGCCGGAAACCCTCAAGGCCGCTGCCACGCTGGTCAAGGAAGGGTTCGAGGTCATGGTCTACTGCGCCGACGACCCGATCCAGTGCAAGATGCTCGAAGACATCGGCTGCGTTGCGGTCATGCCGCTCGCCTCGCTGATCGGTTCCGGCATGGGCATCGTCAATCCGTGGAACCTGCGCCTGATCATCGACAACGCCAAGGTGCCGATCATCGTCGACGCCGGCGTCGGCACCGCCTCGGATGCGACCATCGCCATGGAGCTGGGCTGTGACGGCGTGCTGATGAACACGGCCATCGCCCACGCCAAGGATCCGGTACTCATGGCCAGCGCCATGAAAAAGGGCATCGAGGCCGGGCGCGAGGCCTTCCTGGCCGGCCGCATGGCGCGCAAGTATTACTCGGCCGACCCGTCGTCGCCGACCAGCGGATTGATCGGCTCATGAGCGGCGTACCCCTGATCGAAACCGCCGCCGACGGCGAAGGCACCTATCGCGAAGGCCGCGAGGGCTGGGGCCACATCAAGAGCTTCGTCCGTCGTGCCGGCCGCATGTCGGAGGCGCAGCAGCGCTATTACGCCGAGATGATGCCGAAGATCGGCATTCCCTACCGGCCGGCACCGATCGACCTCAACGCCGAGTTCGGCCGCGACAATCCGAAGATTCTCGAAATCGGCTGCGGCATGGGCGAGACGACGGCGAAGATCGCCGAGGCCAATCCGCAGAACGACTATTTCGGACTGGAAGTGCATGTGCCCGGCGTCGGCGCGCTGTGCAAGCTGATTGCCGAAAAGAACCTGGGCAACCTGCGGATCGGGCAGCACGATGCGGTCGAAGTGGTCCGCGACATGCTCCCGGAAGCCTCGCTCGACGGCCTCCATGTCTTCTTTCCCGATCCCTGGCACAAGGCCCGTCACAACAAGCGCCGCTTGATCCAGTCGCCCTTCGTCGCCTTGCTCGCCTCGCGCCTCAAGCCGGGCGGCTATTTCCACTGCGCCACCGACTGGGAGGACTACGCCCACCAGATGCTGGAAGTGCTTTCCGCCGAACCGACGCTGGTGAATACCGCGGAAGGCTTCGCGCCGCGTCCGGACTACCGGCCGCTGACCAAGTTCGAAAACCGTGGCCTGCGCCTTGGCCATGGCGTCTGGGACGTGATTTTCAGGAAGGCCTGAGTCACGCCGGCCGCAGATGGCCGACGACGCTGCAACGCATCACCTGGCCCGGATCGATGTTCGCTCCGGGCCGCTCATTTCAGGAAGCTCAAAACATGTGGTTCAAGAATCTCCAGATCTATCGTCTGCCGATGCCATGGAACATCGACCTCGCCAAGTTCGAGGATCAATTGGCCCGTGCCCCCTTCGTCAAATGCCCGAGCAATCAGCCGACCAGCCGGGGCTGGGTATCGCCGCGCAAGGACGGCGCGCTGGCTTTCTCCCTGGGCCGCCAGTGGCTGGTCGCCCTTGCGGTCGAGCAGCGCCTGCTGCCGTCCTCGGTGGTCAATGACGAAGTCCGCGAACGGGCCGAGGCGCTCGAGGAGCAGCAGGGCTATGCACCCGGCCGCAAGCAGATGAAGGAATTGAAGGAGCGCGTCACCGAGGAACTGATGCCGCGTGCCTTCACCAAGCGGCGCACCACTTTCGTCTGGATCGATCCGCAGAACGGCTGGTTCTGCGTCGATGCCGGCAGCCAGGGCAAGGCCGAGGAAGTCATCGAGCACCTGCGTCACTGCCTCGACGAATTCCCGCTCAAGCCCCTGCATACCCAGGTGTCCCCGACCACGGCGATGGCCGACTGGCTGGCCGGCGGCGATGCGCCGGCCGGTTTCACCATTGACCGCGACTGCGAACTGAAGGCCGCCGGCGACGAGAAGGCGGCCGTCCGCTACGTCCGCCACCCGCTCGGCGACGAGGTCAGCGGCGAGATCAAGTCGCACCTGGCGGCTGGCAAGCTGCCGACCAAGCTGGCCCTGACCTGGGATGATCGTATCTCCTTCGTCATCACCGAAAAGCTGGAAATCAAGCGCCTGGCCTTCCTCGACCTGCTCAAGGAAGAGGCGGAAAAGAGTGCCGAGCGTGCCGACGAACAATTCGATGCCGATTTCTCGCTGATGACCGGCGAGCTTTCCCGCTTCCTGCCGCAACTGGTCGAAGCCCTCGGCGGCGAGGTCGCCGAAGCGGCGTGAGCGCCTGTCACTGCGGCAGCGGCAAGGCCTACGCCGCGTGCTGCGGCCGACTGCATGCCGGCGACTCGTCGGCGGCGACGGCCGAAGCCCTGATGCGCTCGCGCTACAGTGCCTACGTGCTCGGCCTCGAGCCTTATCTGCTCGCCACCTGGCATCCGTCGACGCGCCCGGCGAGCCTCGATCTCGCCGCCGACACGGCGACCCGCTGGCTGGGCCTGGATGTCAAACGCCAGCAGGTACAGGACGAGGCCCATGCCACGGTCGAGTTCGTCGCCCGTTACCGCATCGGTGGGAGAGGCCACCGTTTGCATGAAATCAGCCGCTTCGTCCGCGAGGACGGGCGCTGGTTTTATGTCGATGGCGTGGTGAGCGGCAGCTGAGGCAGAAGCCGCATTTTCGCTGCAGTTGCCGAGCGCCAGGGATGTTTGCGATCATCCGCCGACGCCTTGGAGAAAACGATGGATTCAGACCTGCTGCCGGTGAAGGACACGCCGTGGAAACACTACTCGGTGCAGGTGGTCGACGATGAGCCCGGCATGGTCAGCTTTCTCCAGCGGGCCCTCACACCACGCTGCGGCGTGGTCGACATCGCGGGCAGCGTTGAACAGGCTGAACCGCTGCTGCGCCGGCGTCTTTACGACCTGATCGTGCTCGACATTGCGCTGCCCGGCCGCTCCGGCATCGACTGGCTGCACCAGTTGCGCGACGAGGGCTATGCCGGCGACGTCGTCCTGATGACGGCCTATGCCGATCTGGATACCGCGATCGATGCCCTGCGCGCCGGGGCGGCCGACTTCCTGCTCAAGCCCTTCTCGCTGGCTCAGGTGCTCAATGCCATTCAGCGCTGCTTCGAGCGGTCCTGCCTGGTCCGCGAGAATTTCGTGCTGCGTCGCGAAGTCAGCGAACGCGGCGTGGACATCGAAGGCGTCATTGGCCAGTCCGAAGCCATGCATGACATCTGCGAGCGCTTGCGCCGCATCGCGCCGACGCCCGCTACCGTGCTCCTCAATGGCGAGTCGGGGACCGGCAAGGAGGTCGCGGCGCGTGCCCTGCACAAGATGAGCCAGCGCTCGGCCGGGCCTTTCGTGCCGGTCAATTGCGCGGCGATCGCCGCCGAACTGATCGAGTCCGAACTCTTCGGGCACGTCAAGGGCGCCTATACCGGCGCCCAGCAGAGCCGCGAAGGCCTGTTCTACTACGCCCGCGGCGGCACCCTGTTCCTCGACGAAATTGCCGAGATGCCGCCGGCAGCACAGGCCAAGCTATTGCGTGTCCTGGAGGAGCGGCGAATCCGGCCGGTCGGTTCGGAGCAGGAGATTCCGGTGGATGTGCGCGTTATTGCCGCAACCAACCGCGACCTCAAGGCCGAAGTTGCAGCCCAGCGTTTCCGGCAGGATCTCTACTACCGGCTGCAGGTGGTCGAACTGACCCTGCCGCCCCTGCGCGAACGGCCGGACGACCTGCCCCTGCTGATTGACCATTTCATGGCGCAGATCGCCCCGGCCCTGAGCGTGCCGCCGCTTACCCTCGACAGCCGGACGCTGGCCCGGATGGCCGCCTATGAATGGCCGGGTAACGTGCGCGAACTGAGAAACTTCGTCGAACGTTCGCTCATTCTCGGCTGGTTCGATCTCGGCCCCGAGCCCAAGGCCAGCGCGCAAACACCCGGACATAGCGAGGAAACGCTGGAAGCCGTCGAGAAGCGCCACATCCTGGCGGTGCTCGCCGCCTGTGACGGCAACAAGTCCGAGGCTGGTCGCCGGCTCGGTGTGTCACGCAAGACCCTGGACCGGAAATGTCAGGCCTGGGGCGTCTGACGCCCGGGCCTCGGCGCACCATCCGCGTTCGCCTGCTCCTGCTCGCCCTGCTGCCGCTGGGCGTGGTCCTGCCCATCCTGCTGGCCGTCCTGGCGATCTGGGGCGGCGATTATTTCGACCGCCTGTTGATCGCCAAGGTGCGGGCCGATCTGGCGGTGGCGCATGGCTACTACGAGCGGGTTACCGAAGGCGTTGGCAATGCCGTCGAAGGCCTCGCTGCCTCGGCCCAATTACATCGCACCCTGGCCCTGCCAGCGAATTCCCGCAGCGATGCGCTCACCGAACTGCTGGAGCGTGCACGCAAGGAGCAGGGGCTGGATTTCCTGCATTTCATGCCGCTCGACCAGCGGCGCGATCCCGTTGTCGCCTGGCCTGTCGTCCGCTCGGCGGTAGGCGGCCGGGCCCGGACCGAAACCGCCCTCTTCCCGGCCGACGAACTGACCGCGCTCGATCCCGCCTTGGCGGCGCGTGCCTTGACGACCCTGCTGGCGACCCCGAATGCGGGGCCGGACGATCGTCTGGTCGAGGATCGTGGCCTGGCCGTGCGCAGTGCAGCGCCGGTGCGGGGCAGCCAGGGCGAAGTGCTTGGGGTGCTGGCGGGGGGCATGCTGCTCAACAAGAATCTACAGTTCATCGACCGCCTCAACGAAATCGTATACCCCGAGGGGGCCTTGCCCTTCGGCAGCGCCGGGACGGCGACGCTTTTCCTGGGCGATGTCCGGGTAGCGACCAATGTCCGCCTGTTCGAGGGCGAGCGGGCGATCGGCACCCGCGTTTCGGCCGCGGTGCGCGATGCCGTGCTGGAACAGGGGCGTACCTGGCTGGATCGTGCCTTTGTCGTCACCGACTGGTACATCTCGGCCTACGAGCCCCTCTACGATGGTGCCGGGCAGCGGATCGGCATGCTCTATGTGGGTTTTCTCGACGGCCCGTTCGCCCAGGCGCGGCAACAGGCATTCGCTGTCGTCCTCGGGCTGTTCGGACTGGCCATGGCGGTCGCCGGTGTGTTCGCCGCCCTCTGGGCGCGCCGGGTCTTCCGTCCGATCGAACGGATGCATGCGACGATGCATGCCATCGAGACCGGCGATGGCGATGCGCGGGTCGGCGACGTTGGCAGCGCCGACGAACTCGGCATCGTGGCGGCGCATTTCGACCGCCTGCTCGACCGCCTGCAGGCTCAGGCCGATTCGCTCAAGCGTTGGGGCGAGTCGCTCGATGCCAAGGTCGCCGAACGCACGGCCGAACTGGAGCAGGCGGTGGCCGATCTCAAGGCGGCGCAGTCGCAACTGGTGATGAGCGAAAAGCTCGCCGCCATCGGCCAGCTCACGGCCGGCGTCGCCCATGAAATCAACAATCCGGTCGCCGTCATCCAGGGCAACCTCGATGTCCTGCGCGATCTGCTCGGCCCGGCTGCCGCGCCGGTGGCGCCGGAAATCGCGTTGATCCACGAGCAGGTGCACCGGATCCGCCTGATCGTCGCCAAGCTGCTGCAGTTCGCCCGGCCGCAGGACTATGTCGGTTATCTTGAACCGGTGGCGCCGGGGCAATTGATCCAGGATAGCCTGGTGCTGGTCGGCCACCTGCTCAAAAAGGGAAACATCGCCATCGAGCAGCATCTCGATTCGACGCGGCATGTGCTGTGCAACCGCAATGAGTTGCAGCAGGTGCTGATCAATCTGCTGGTCAACGCCATCCAGGCCATGCCCGATGGCGGCGTGCTGCGCCTGGCGGCGGAGGACTGGGATGAGGCCGACATGCCGGTCGGTCTACGCATCGTCGTTTGCGATTCAGGCCCGGGGATCAGCGACGAGGACCGGCGGCGTCTGTTTCAGCCCTTCTTCACGGCCCGCAAGGCCAACGGCAACGGGCTCGGTCTGTGGGTCAGCCAGTCGCTGGTTGAGCGCTACGGCGGGCGGATCAGCGTCGATAGCACGCCAGGCAAGGGGACGCGTTTTGCCGTCTGGATGCGCTTCGAGCCGCTGCTGCAGGAGCGGGGGCTGGGCTAGCGGCGTTCCCGGCCGAGCCAGCGGGCGATGCTGTCGATCATTGCGGGTGGGTCGACCGGTTTGCGCAGGAAATCGGTCATGCCGGCCGCCAGGCAGGCGGCACGATCCTCGGCAAAGGCATTGGCTGTCATCGCCAGGATCGGCACCTCGGCGTAACCGGGCTGGCCCCGGATCCGGCGAGTTGCCTCAAGGCCATCCATGACGGGCATCTGGACATCCATGACAATCAGTTCGTAGGGGGTGTCGGTGGCTTTTTCAAGCGCCTCCCGGCCATTGTCGGCAGTGTCGATGCGCAGCTCGAGATCGCGCAGGAATTCGCAGGCGATTTCCTGATTGATCCGTTCGTCCTCGACGACCAGAATGTGGGCGCCGCGTATCCGTGCCAGCAGCGTTGGATCGAGTGCGAGCGCATCGCCGGGGGAGCTGATGACCGCCTCGTCGGTTTTGGCCAGGCGAGCCGAGAACCAGAAGGTGCTGCCGATGCCGGGTTGGCTCGTCGCGCCGGCACTGCCGCCCATCAGCGCGGCCAGTCGTTGGGTGATCGCGAGGCCGAGGCCGGTGCCTTCCCGATGCGCGGTGGATGCACCGCCGGCTTGAGAAAAGTCGGTGAATAGGCGGGCCAGATCGGTAGCGGCGATGCCGATGCCGGTATCGCTGACTTCGAAGCGGACATCAACCGTCTCGGCATCCTCGCCGAGCCGTATCGCCCGCAGGACAATTTCCCCGGAGTCGGAAAACTTGATGGCGTTACCGGCATAGTTGATCAGGCACTGGGCAAGGCGGGTCGCGTCGCCGAGCAGCGGGGCCGGGAAATTGCCGGCTTCGATGCGGATGGCAAGCCCTTTCGCCCGGCTGCGCTCGCCCAGGATGCCGGCAACCCGCTCGAGCAGGGCCGGCACCTCGAGCGGGGCGAGGTCGAGGCTCAGCTTGTCGGCTTCGATCTTGGAGAGTTCGAGGATGTCGTTGATCAGGCAAAGGAGGTGCTGGGCGGCAGCCTCCATCTTGTCCAGGCGTTCGTCGAGTTCGACGGCTGCACCATCGCGCCGGAGCAGATGCGTCATGCCGAGAATGGCATTCATCGGCGTCCGGATTTCATGGCTCATGCTGGCCAGGAAGCTGCTTTTCGCCTGGCTGGCGGCTTCGGCGACCCGTCGGGCCTCGGCCAGTTCGTGGGTGCGCGCTTCAACCGCCTCCTGCAGGTGATGGCGGTGCAGTTCCAGTTCCCGCGCGGCGCGCACGCTTTCCGTGATGTCGGCGAAGACGACCACGGCGCCTTGCTGTTGCCCGTGGCTGTCGTGGATCGGGGCGATGGTCAGGCGGACCGGGAAGCCCTCGCCATTCTTGCGCCAGAACCAGTCTTGTTGCCGACGGGTCTGGCCGTCGCGGCAGGTATGCAGGATGGGGCAGTCGGTGGCCGGGTAAGGCGAGTGGTCGGCGTGCCGGTCGTGGAAGAGGGAATGCTGGTCATGGCCGATGACTTCGGCCTCCTGCCAGCCGAGCATGTCGAGGGCGGCAGGATTGATGAAAGTGCAGATTCCCCGGTTGTCGACGCCAAAGACGCCTTCGCCGAGTGATTGCAGGATCGTGCGCTGGCGTCCCTCGCTTTCACTCAATGCATGCTCGGTCTTGACCAGCGATGCAAGATCGACGTCGAGACAGAACATGGTCGGTCCATGTTCGGTGGTGACCACGGTATGGCTCGAATAGACGGGCAGGGTGTAGCCGTCCTTGTGCATCAGTTCCAGGCGGTCTGCCGGAATGCCGCGCTCGTTCTCGAACATCCAGCGGATGGCGCCTTCGACCTTGGTGCGCATTTCCGGCGGGATGATCAGTTCAAGCAGGGAGCGGCCGAGCGCTTCTGCCTCGCTGTAGCCGTAGATTTTCTCGGAAGCCTTGTTCCAGTAGACCACCGTGCCGTCCGGTCGATAGCCCTGAATGGAGAGGGCGTCGACATCGTCGAAGATGGCCCGGAAACGCGCCTCCGCCTCTCCCAGTCGGCGGAGGTTGAATTCGGCACGCGCCTTTTCCTCGCGAATACGGCGATTGCTGCGAACCAGCGCGCTGACGACCACGAGCAAAATCACTGTCAGCAGCAGGATGCCCAGGGTCACACCGTCATGAATCATCCTTCCTCCACGGAGTCGCTGTATCGGGTCTGCTGGCCGGGGATGCCAACTTCCTGATGAATCAACATCCTACACCGCACGATCTCCCGCTGCACAAGCTTCGAATTATCGATGCTGCATGGGGCTGGTGCGATGACGTCGGCAATCGTTCGCAAATTTTCACACTGGCTCGAGAGAGGGGCGGTTAGGATCGCATCGTCATCACTTTGCGAGGGAAACATCATGGGACTACTCGATCAGGTTGTCGGCGCCCTGGCCGGCGGCCAGAACGCTGGCGGCAACATGCAACTCATTCAGACCGTGCTGCAACTGATCAACAATCCGCAGGTCGGTGGTCTCGGTGGCTTGCTCCAGACCCTGCAGCAAGGCGGTCTTGGCGAGGCCGCCGACTCATGGGTGTCCACTGGCCAGAATCAGGCGGTATCGGCCGAGCAGATCCAGGCATCGCTGGGTGACTCCCTGATCCCGGGGCTCGCCGAGCAGCTCGGCATGACGCAACAGCAGGCCTCGGGCAGGCTGGCCGAACTGCTGCCGCAAATCATCGATCAACTGACCCCCAACGGGCAGTTGCCGCAAGAGGGGCAGGGTGATCTTCTGAGCCTGGGGCTGTCCATGCTCAAGAAGGGTGGCCTGCTGGGCTAGCTGCTTTCGTCCAGGAAGCGTTCGAGCAAGACGTTGAGAAAGCGCCGGCCCTTCGCGGTCGGCGCGATGCTTTCCGGAGCAATCGCGAGCAAGCCGTCGGCCTCGGCGGCACGCAGTTGCGGCAGGATGCGGGTGAGCGGTTGCGCCGTGCGCGCCTCGAACAGGGAGGGGTGAAAGCCATCGGCCAGGCGCAGGGCGTTCATCATGAATTCGAACGGCAGGCTGCTCGCCTCGACCTGGCTTTCCTCCTGGATCGGACGGCCGGCGCGAATGTTGTCGAGATAGGCCTTGGGGTGCTTCCAGCGCATCTGGCGCAGGACGCGGTCGTGCAGCGTCAGCTTGGAGTGGGCACCGGCGCCGATGCCGAGGTAATCGCCGAAATACCAGTAGTTGAGGTTGTGCTTGCACTGGCGGCCGGGCTGCGCGAAGGCCGATGTTTCGTAGTTGGCGTAGCCGGCGGTGGCGAGCCGGGCTTCGATCGCTTCCTGCATGTCGGCGCAGAGATCGCTCTCGGGCAGCTCCGGCGGAAAGGCGGCAAAGCGGGTATTCGGTTCCAGCGTGAGCTGGTAGCAGGAGAGATGGCTGGGCGCGAAGCCGAGCGCCGTCTCGACATCGAGCAGGGCCTGCGCCTGCGTCTGGCCGGGCAGGCCGTACATCAGGTCGAGATTGAAGGCGGCGAAATGCTCGCCGGCCAGCTGTGCCGCCCGCTTGGCCTGGGCGACGTCGTGAATGCGGCCGAGAGCCTTGAGGTGGCCATCGTTGAAGCTCTGGATGCCGAGCGACAGGCGATTGACCCCGGCTGCACGGAAGCCGGCGAATTTCCCGGCCTCGACGGTGCCGGGGTTGGCTTCGAGCGTGATCTCGGCATCCGGAGCCAGCATGGCGAGTGCGCGGAAAGCCGCGATCAGTTCGTCGATGGCGGCGGGCGAGAGCAAGCTCGGCGTGCCGCCGCCGAAGAAGACACTGACTACCGGCCGGCCCCAGATCAGGGGCAGGGCCGACTGCAGGTCGGCGATCAGGGCATCGACGTACTCGCGCTCGGGAATCGTGCCGCCGGCCTCGTGCGAGTTGAAGTCGCAATACGGGCATTTCTGGACGCACCACGGGATGTGGACGTAGAGCGCAAGCGGTGGCGAGACACGGAATTCCAGGCTGGAAGGCGCGGCCGCCGGTTGGGCGGCGAAAATCGGGATGGTGCGGGCCACGGCGTTACAGCGTCGGCAGGCGTTCGATCAGGCGCTGCATCGCCTGGCCGCGATGCGACAGGCGGTTCTTTGTGTCGGCGTCGAGTTCGGCGGCGGTCATGCACTGCGCCGGGACGTAGAACAGCGGATCGTAGCCGAAGCCTTCGGCGCCGCGCGGCGTGGCGAGGATTTCGCCGTGCCATTCGCCTTCGGCGATGATGGGTTGCGGATCGTCGGCCGAGCGCACCAGTACCAGCACGCTGACGAAGTGGGCGCGGCGGTCGCTTTGGCCGGCCAGTTCGGCGAGCAGTTTTTCGTTGTTGCGGGCGTCCGATTTCGGTTCGCCGGCATAGCGCGCCGAGATGACGCCCGGGGCGCCGCCGAGGGCGCGCACGCAGAGGCCGGAGTCGTCGGCCAGCGCCGGCAAGCCGGCATGTTGCGCCGCGTGGCGGGCCTTGGCCAGGGCATTTTCGACGAAAGTGCAATGCGGCTCTTCGGCCTCGGGAATGCCGAGTTGTCCCTGCGGGATGACTTCGAAGCCGAGCGGCGCAAGCAGCGCGTTCAGCTCCTTCATCTTCTTGGCGTTGTTGGAGGCGAGGACGAGCTTTTTCATGAGGCGAGAGCGCTTTGTTGGGCGGCGATCAACTGGCGGATGCCGGCTTCGGCGAGGTCGGTCAGCACGTTCATCTGCTGGCGCGTAAAGGGTTCCCCTTCGGCCGTGCCCTGTACCTCGACGATGCCGCCGGCGCCGGTCATGACGACGTTCATGTCGGTGTCGCAGCCGGAGTCCTCGGGGTAGTCGAGATCGAGCACCGGCGATCCCTTGTAGATGCCGACCGAGACCGCGGCGACATGATCACGCACCGGATTGGCCGGCAGCTTGCCGGCGGTGACCAGCTTTTCGCAGGCTTCGTAGAGCGCCACCCAGGCGCCGGTGATCGAGGCGCAGCGGGTGCCGCCGTCAGCCTGCAGGACGTCGCAGTCGAGCGTGATCTGGCGTTCGCCGAGGGCCTTGAGGTCGACCACGGCGCGCAGGGCGCGGCCGATCAGGCGCTGGATTTCCTGGGTGCGGCCGGTCTGCTTGCCCTTGGCGGCTTCACGCGCCGAACGGGTATGGGTCGACCGCGGCAGCATGCCGTATTCCGCTGTGACCCAACCTTGGCCCTTGCCGCGCAGGAAGGGCGGCACGTTCTCCTCGACCGAGGCGGTACACAGCACACGGGTGTCGCCCATCTCGATGAGGACGGAGCCTTCGGCATGGCGGGTGAAGTTGCGGGTCAGGCGAACCTGGCGGAGTTGGTCGGCCTGGCGTTGGCTGGGGCGCATGGTGATTCCTTATTTCTTGGGGTTGTATTTGTCGATGGTGGCGCGAATTTCATCGATCGCCTTCTCGATTTCATCTTCGGTGAGGTCGCTCTTGTAAGCCGGGTTGCGGCCGAATTCCTCGAGGCGGGTGGTGACCTCGTCCTGGCTCATGGTCTGGGTCGAGATTGAACTGCTGGCATCCTCGACATAGCTGTCTTCCCAGCGCACGGCGACAACCGAGAGATTGTCGCCATGGGCGCCGCCCTTGACCTCGGCCTGCGAGAGCAGCATCGGGATCGCCTGCAGCAGGTTGGTGCCCTTGAGGGCGACGGCCATCAGCTCGCCCGAGGTGACACCCCAGAGGCCGTCGGTGCAAAGCAGCAGGATGTCGCCGTGTTCGAGCGGCGTTTTGCGCGAGAACTCGATTTCCGGCGAGGTCGGGCTGCCCAGGCAGCTGTAGATCTTGTTGCGGTCCGGGTGCACGGCGGCCTGCGCCTCGCTGATCATTCCTTCTTCCAGCAAGAGGCGGATGCGGGAATGGTCCTTGGTCTGGGCGATGACCTTGCCGGCGCGCATCAGGTAGAGGCGCGAGTCACCGGTGTGCGCCCAGTAGGCGACGTTGTCCTGGACGATGCAGGCGACGCAGGTGGTGCGCGGCGTGTCCTTGAGGTGGTGGCGAGCCGTGTAGTCGAGGATGGCGTGGTGGGCGTTGGTCAGGCTCTTCTGCAGAAAGCGGAAGGGGTCGGCGAGCAGCGGCCGGGCTTCGCGCTGGAAGGTGTCGGCCAGCGTCTGGATGGCGATCTGCGCCGCCACCTCGCCGTAATGGTGCCCGCCCATGCCATCGGCGACCGCCATCAGCAGCGCATCGCGGGAGTAGCAATAGGTGGTGCGATCCTCGTTGTTGGCGCGGCCGCCCTGGCGGCTCTCCTGGTAGATGGTGAATCTCATTTGATGGGCTTCCGGAGTTTTTCGACGAAGCGACCCAGCCAGTTGGGGTTGGCTTTCGGGATGGGCGGCGTGACGGTTTCAACCAGCGCCTTCTGCAGGGCAAAGACGCTTTGCGGACGATAAAGGTGATTCAGGTTCAGGCACCAGTCGATGATTTCGAGCAGGCGATCGGAGAATTGTCCATCCCAGCGCAGCATGGCCGGGGCCAGCGTGTCTTTCTTCAGGCGCTCGTCGGCTGATTGCGGGGCGCAGCCGGCGAGGCAGGCGTACATCGAGGCGCCGACGCTGTAGATGTCGCTCCACGGGCCGAGATCGGTGCGCGCCCCGTAGTGCTCGGGTGAGGCGAAACCGGGGGTGTACATCGGCTTGAGCATCGGCTGGTCGCTGGCCAGGGTCTGGCGAGCGGCGCCGAAATCGATCAGGACCGGCGTATTGTCGCTGCGCAGGTAGATGTTCGATGGCTTGAGGTCAAGGTGCAGCAGTTTGTGCGAGTGAACCTCGCGCAGGCCGTTGAGCATGCGGGTGAACACGCCGCGGATAAAACGTTCGGAAATGTGGCCTTGATGCTTCTGGATGAATTCCTGGAGCGTCCGGCCATGCTCATATTCCATCACCATATAAACGGTGTCGTTGGCGCGGAAGAAATTCAGCACGCGAATGACGTTCGGGTGAGAGAGTCGTGCCAGCGAGCGCCCCTCCTCGAAAAAGCACTTCATGCCGTAGCGGAAGGCGCCCTGATGCTCGCTCGTGATGACCGGCTTGATGTCGTTCTTGCCGCGCAGCGCCAGGCTGTTCGGCAGGTACTCCTTGATGGCGACCTGCTTGCCCTCGGGATCGGTCGCCAGATAGACGATGGAAAAACCGCCGAGCGAAAGCTGGCGGTCGATCGTGTACTCCTCCAGGACGTGGCCGTTGGGTAACGGTTGATTGGCTTGTTGCGCCATTGATCTCACGGGTATGATGCAATTTTCAGGCATTCTCGGGCGTGTTGTCCGGCCTGTAAAGCTGGAGATTTCCCGACAATGATCTGTAGTATGACCGGTTATGCGGTGAAAACGCGAGATATCGAGCGCGGATCGCTGCAACTTGAGCTGAAAAGCGTCAATTCACGCTATCTCGATTTCCATTTTCGCATCACCGAGGAACTGCGCGGCCTTGAGATGCCCCTGCGCGAACTGCTGGCCGCCAAGCTCTCGCGCGGCAAGGTCGAGTGTCGGTTAGCCTTCAATGCCGCCGCAGCCCGGGCCGAGCAATTGCAGCTCAATGCCGATCTGTTCGCCAGCTTGCAGGCACTTAATGCCCGGGTGCGCAGCGAGATGCCGGAAGCAGCCCCGCTGTCGGTCAACGAAGTGCTCCGCTGGCCGGGCATGTTTGGCGATCAGGCAGTGGATTTCTCGGCGCTCGGTCCCGAGGTTCTGGCCCTGGCACGCGAGGCGCTGGAAGATTTCACGGCCAGCCGCGCGCGCGAGGGTGAAAAACTGGCCGCGATGATCGTCGATCGCGTCAATGCCATGCGCGACATCGTGCGTGCTGTCGCGCCGCGCATTCCCGAAGCCCAGGCGCTGTTTACCGACAAGTTGCGCCAGCGGCTGACCGATGCGCTGGGCAACGCCAGCGACGATCGCATCCTGCAGGAAGTGGCCGTTTTCGCGACGCGGATCGATGTCGCCGAGGAATTGAGTCGCCTGACTACTCACCTCGACGAAGTCGAGCGTGTTCTGCGTCAGGGCGGCGCCTGTGGCAAGCGCCTCGATTTCCTCATGCAGGAACTCAATCGTGAAGCCAATACGCTGGGCTCCAAGTCGGCGATTACCGAGGTCTCTCAGGCTTCGATGGACCTCAAGCTGCTCATCGAGCAGATGCGCGAGCAGATCCAAAATTTGGAGTGACATATCAGCCCGTTTCACAACGGCGCGCCTAGCCAATAAAAGCCCCTATCCACGGGGCTTTTTTAATGTCTTACAGTTGCATGCCGTATCGTGAAAGCGCATTATTTGCGTGTACCCTATCGTGTACCCCTGCCTTTTCCCGCGGCAAAAAATGGGTACACGGGTAAATGCGGACTCCGGAGAGCAAGATGGGCAAGCTGACAGATATTCAAATTCGAGCATGGATCAAAGGCGGGGAACGCTTTGAAGGCCGGGCCGATGGCGATGGGCTATATCTTCGGTTTCGAAAGAATGACGCTGGTGCGACCTGGCGCTTTCGCTATCGGTTCGATGGAAAGCAGCGCGTGATGAACTTGGGCAGCTATGCCGTGCTCTCACTGGCCGATGCCCGCAAGACCGTCAAAGACCTTTCCGCGAAAGTTGCGCTAGGCCATGACGTTGCCGGCGAGAAGCAGGAACGTAAGCGCGAAGCCGTCGCCAAGATCGAGGCCGAGAAAAACGCCGTGACCGTGGCTCAACTGGCTGATGAATATTTCGAGCGGATGATACTAGGGCGCTGGAAGCATCCGAACATTGTCCGGTCGAGGATTGAAAACGACATCAAGCCGAATATGGGCAAGATGAAAGCCGAGGATGTGAAGCCACGCGACGTCGATAATATGCTGCAAACTATCGTTAAGCGCGGTGCGCCGACAATGGCCAATGATGTCTTACGCTGGACTAAGCGGATATTCGACTACGCTATCAAGCGCCATGTCATTCAATACAATCCGGCAAGCGCGTTTGATATTGCTGACGCTGGCGGCAAGGAAGAAACTCGCGACCGCTGGCTGACCCGCGAGGAAATCATCAAGCTGTTTCAAGCAATGAGGGACAAGGCGGGCACCTTTACTATCGAAAATCACTACGCCGTTCGCCTGTTGTTGTTGCTGGCAGTGCGGAAAGAAGAGCTGGTTTCCGCCCCCTGGTCGGAGTTTGATCTTGATGGCGGCGTCTGGCACTTGCCGGCAGAGCGCACCAAGACTAGTGTGGCAATTGATATACCACTGCCGCCGTTGGCGGTTGAAACGCTGCGAGAGTTACACCGCCTGGCCTGTGGTAGTGCCTACGTTTTCCCAGCACGGAAGATGCAGCATAGGATGATTCCGCACATTGATCTAAATACACTGAATGCGGCGCTGTCTAAGCATATCAAGCCAAAGTTGGCCGATATTCCGAATTTCACTATTCACGACTTCCGACGTACTGCGCGCACGCACTTGGCAGCTTTGGGCGTTGATCCATATGTTGCAGAGCGTTGCCTTAACCACAAGCTCAAAGGAGTGGAGGGCACCTATAACCGACACGATTACTTTGATGAACGGAGGGCTGCGCTGAACGCTTGGAGCGAGCTATTGAAAGCCTTGGAGACAGGTCGGTCAGACTACAACGTCGTATCCTTGAAAATGGGGAAAAGCCAAGCTTAATAAAATTTTTTGCGCCTAATCCGATGGGAGTGGCATGGGGCACATTACCTGCGAGGCGCTGCTTTAAATTAGGTGCGAGTAAAGAATTAGATGGGTTTTGATATTGATGCTTGGGCGAAAAGTCCTGAGAGGCGCAGGTTTATCTATTTTGATCCTGTTTTGACGTATTCGACTCCAGGTAATTACCAATTTGTTAGTCCCCGTGGGGAACCTTGTGGAGATTTAAATTCTGAGACTGGGTCACTTTTTCGCATTGGCCAAGAAATATTTTCCCGCCTGACGGGAGGCGAGGAAGTGAGTAAGGATGATTTCCTAGATGGCTACGCAGATTACTGGAACTGGATGGATGAATTTCGTGCCATAGCTGTCAAGTGGATTGAACAGGGGAAGCTGTCACTGCAAACCATCGATGGGCAAGCGTTGATCGATATTGCAAGTCTAGATCAGACCCAGATGGCCTCCCTCTGCTGGCAACGGTATTTAACGATGGGAGTTTCAGCGAAGGAAGAAAATGCAGATTTATTTCGACAAATATTTCTTTTTCATGCGCTGTTTGAAATTGACAATGCACTAATTGGAATTGCCTTGGGTGACACTGAAGCTGCGTTATCCGCGATTGAAGCAGCTAATGCGCTGAATAATGCTATATCGATTGAGTCTGGAAGCGAAAGTCAGCAAGAGATAAGACGTGATATGGCGTATCGGGGGGCAATGGAAAAATTAAAGCGCGACCCGAAGCAGCGAGCAAAAATTTTTGTCAAAGAGTGCTGGAACGAATGGCAAATAAAGCCTTCGAACTACAAAAATAAATCGGCATTCGCTAAAGACATGTTATCCAAGTTTGACGAGCTTGATAGCCAAACGGTTATCACTCGGTGGTGCAGCCAATGGGAGAAAGAGGCGGCAAATAGCATTTAGCTGGCTGAGTGCTAATCTTGCTAGCAACGTGCCGACTAAGCTGGATCAGTGATCTATACCGGAATTTTCTGATGTAAATAATACGTAGCCATGACATTTCAGAAAGGACCTAGTCATGGCACACCGTACCACCTCGAGCGCAATCCCTGACGCGCTCACCAACTACGATTCACTCCCCGATTCCGTCCACGTCCGCCTGCCCGTCGTGCAGGCGCTTGTCGGCTGCTCGTCGGCGACCGTCTGGCGCATGGTCAAGCGCGGCACCTTGCCGGCTCCCCGCAAGTTGTCGGAACGTGTTACCGCCTGGAACGTGGGCGATTTGCGCAAAGCCTTGGCAGCGTAGGGGGCGAGATGACGGAAAAGAAAATCTCGCCCACGGTAGGCACCGTCATGGCTTCAAACATGACGTTCGATTTTGGGCAATTCCGCGATGCGATTCAAGCGGCCGGCCTCGTTCCACCGGCTGACATCGTAGCCGATGGCAAGGTGCAACGTTTTTCCAGCAATGGCAAGAAAGACGACGATGCTGGCTGGTATATAGCCCACAACGATGGTTTTCCAGCCGGAATTTTTGGCGACTGGCGCTCCAACATCCAGCAGAATTGGCGGGCCGACATTGGTCGCATGCTGACCCCTGATGAAGACGCCGCATACCGGGCTAAGTTGGAATCCATGCGACGCGAACGCGAAGCCGAGGAGACCCGACGCAAGGCGGAAGCCAAGGCCAAGGCGGCGGCTATTTGGCAGACGGCTGCGACAGCACCCTCTGAGCATCCTTACTTGCTCCGCAAGGGCATCAAAGCCTGCGGCGCGAAGCAATACAACGATGCGCTGTTGATCCCCATGCGAGTCGACAGCGAAATTCACTCGCTGCAATTCATCCGACCGGATGGTAACAAACGCTTTCTGTCTGGCGGACGTGTCAAAGGCTGCTATTTCAGCATTGGCAACCCAATGGGCGCGGCTGCACTGTGCATTGCCGAGGGTTTTGCTACCGGCGCAACGATCCATGAAGCCACGGGGTACCCGGTTGCGGTTGCCTTCAATGCAGGCAACCTGGGCGCGGTGGCCAAGGCCATGCGGGAAAAGTTTCCGGGGCTATCTTTGATCCTGTGTGCGGATAACGACAAGCAGACCGAAAACAATCCAGGTATGACGGCAGCTACCGAGGCGGCGCGCTCCGTGGGCGGCTTGGTGGCAATTCCTGACTTCGGCAATGACTGGCCAAATGGGGCGACCGACTTCAACGACATGGCGCAGTTGTGCGGGCAGGAGGCGATAGCAATCGCTATAGCGAACGCCAAGCCCGTAGCCGATGAGATTCATTATGTCGGTGACGATAAAGCAGCAGCGGGCGATTCTGCCGCCTGGCCGGATCCGCAACCGATGACCGCAAAAATGGAAGCAGAGCCGTATCCGATCGAAGCGCTGCCCGATAGCGTGCGGGCGGCTGTCGAGGAGGTGGCGGGCTTTGTGAAGGCGCCTGTGCCGATGGTGGCATCTTCTGCACTGGCGGCGCTGTCTCTGGCGACTCAAGCCCATGTGGATGCGAAGCGAGCGGAGAGGCTGTCTGGTCCGACCGGCTTGTTCCTTCTGACCATCGCCGATTCTGGTGAGAGAAAGTCCACCTGCGATGGCTTTTTTACCCGCGCGATTCATGACTACGAGGAAGCGAAGGCCGAAGCCGCAAAGCCGCTGCTTAAAAATTACCGGGCAGCCCTGGAAGCCTGGGAGTCCAAACGCAGCGGAATTAAGGAATTGATACGGCAATTGGCGAAAGGTGGCAAGCCGACCCACGGTGCAGAATCTGCCTTGCGTGAGATGGAACACGACAAACCGGAAGAGCCCAGAGTGCCGAGGTTGATCTTTGCTGATGCTACCCCGGAAGCCCTGGCCTTCAGCCTGGCAAAAAAATGGCCTTCCGGCGGCGTAGTTTCTGCCGAGGCCGGGATTGTGTTCGGTTCTCACGGCATGAGCGGTGATTCTGTCATGCGGAATCTGGCGACCTTGAATCAGCTATGGGATGGCAACAGCCTGACGATTGATCGGAAATCGTCGGAGTCATTCACTGTGCGGGGCGCACGTCTGACGGTTGCTTTGCAGGTACAGGAGCCGACCTTGCGGGCATTTTTCGATAAATCCGGGGCTCTGGCACGCGGGACAGGGTTCCTTGCGCGCTTCCTTGTTGCCTGGCCTGAGTCGACACAAGGTTATCGCCCTTTTACCGAAGCGCCTGAGAATTGGCCTGCATTGGCAGCATTCAATCACCGTATAGCGGAGATTTTGAATCAGCCAGTTCCGATGGACGACGATGGTGGTTTGGCTCCACCGATGCTGCCATTGTCGCCAGAGGCGAAAGCGGCATGGGTCGAGTATCACGACACTATTGAAAGCCAATTGGCTAGCGGTGGCGACCTGTACGACGTGCGCGACGTAGCCAGCAAATCGGCCGACAACGCGGCACGACTGGCGGCGCTGTTCCAAATGTTCGGTGGCGGGGGCGGGGCCATAAGTTGGGATGCGTTCGAACGGGCCAGTTGCATCACGGCCTGGCATTTGTCAGAGGCGCGGCGATTCTTCGGCGAACTGGCTTTGCCGGTGGGGCTGGCGAATGCCGCACGCCTTGATCGGTGGCTAATCGAGTATTGCCGCCGGGAACGGATGCCGGCAGTCGGGAAGCGTTACGTTCGCCAGCATGGGCCATTGCGTGACGGCGCATCGCTTGATGCGGCTATCCATGAGCTTGTGGAGCATGACCGCCTGCGGATCGAGAAAGACGGGAAGCGAATCAGCGTTCGTATCAATCCGGCGCTGATTAAGGCTGCGCCATGAGTTTGTCCGCGCTGATCCGAAAACGTCGGCCGGGCAACTTTGCTACAGCTACAGTTGCTACTTCTGCTACGGTTCAACCAAGGCCGCAAACAAGTGTGGCAACTGTAGCAAGTGTAGGCGTAGCAAACGCGGAATCTGCCCAAGCTGATAGTGTCAAATGCCATTCGCGGTGGCTATTCCATTTCACCGACGGGAACGACCTGCCGGTGCCTGTCGAGCCCGCCGTGGATGATGCGAAGACGCTATCGTACTACCCAGATGCAGTCGTCGCCGAACCGATACCCGACCGCCCGCAACGTGTACCGACCGAAGTCGAAGCTAACGAAATCAGGGCGCTGATCGGTGGCGTTTCTGCCAACGAGACCGACGATGACCGGCGCACCTGTTCGCAATGCCTGAATCTGATGGGGCGGGTCTGCACGATTGCCAGGCCCGGCGGACTGGTCTCTGCCAATCCGGGCTATCGACCAGCGACACCCATCCTACAACGATGCGCGGGGTATCTACCGAACAGCACTGACCACGACCAACGACGGGGGAACGAACGCTGGCCGGGGCTGTGAAGGACGTGAATTTGCGAACCATTGAAGCGCTACTTGACTTCATGCTTACGTGACCACTTGATGGCCCAAGGCATTGAAACTCAAGCGCTAATAATAGGCGCCCAGAGCGGGTGCATTATGAGTTGCATTTAAAACAATGGTCCCCAGCGGATGTGCATTGGTTATCGAACTTGCTCTCAGCTTAGCCGCCTTCCAGCTCGGACCAGCCTCCAACCTTGACTACTTTCGTTTCTCTGGCCCGTGCATTTTCTGCCAGTAGTACCGCCGTCTCGTTTCCGATGAGCAGCGTATGCTCAAGGACAGCTAGCGCTTCGTCGAAGTAACCGAGCTGGCGTAGCAGTTCAGCCTCGGTTAGGTGGCGTTTATGTGTTTCCCCATCCTGGCGGACAAGTTCCAGCAACGCTAACCGGTTCTCGTGTGCCTGCGCTGGGGTCATAGGGTCCCTGATGGCATAGCCACCACGATCCGGGTGATTCCCGACCCACCAGATTTTCTGGCGCAGACGCCGCTCCCGTGCCGGCGTATCTCCAACCCCTTGCGCCAGCGCCCAGAGCAATTCTCGAGCGCGGGGAGGCTCGATTTGGCCCGCGAAATGCCACTGGTCGGGTATGGCTCGCCAAGCCTTTTCCTTCGCCAGCGTGGCAGTTGCCTTTTCATCAAATCTAGCCAGCCCACGCTTCCACCATGGCCACTGTGTCGACTCAGGTTCCCTGTGCATGATGCCGAGTTCCTCGGCATCCTCGACCCAGAAGATGCTTTCGCAGGAGCAGCAGACCCCCAAATCAGGGTTTCCCGCAACGCTGATCGTACTGGTATAGCCGTCCGACCAGTAAGTGGCCGCATAAAAATGGATTGATGCGTAACGTGTCCGGCGCATCGGGTAGTTGCAACGCGGGCAGGCCAAGATGGCAGGTTCAACAATGCGGGTCATCGACGCTGGTATCGAGAGGGAATGGAAACGAGTAGATCGTTCTGGAATCTGGCAATCTGCTTGGAATAAGCTGGCTGGATTAAATGGCTCGGTGTTCAATCAACCAGCGCTTTCAGCAGCGCATCCTTTGCATCCTGATAGAACTCCACGTCCAATCGGGTCGCCATGTCGTCCGATAGATCGAACAACTGGCGGCGGCAGGAAACAGGCAGTAACAAGGACTTTGCTCCCTTCTCGACGGCGATCTCTGCCAGGCTGACAGCGTTGTGGATCGGTTCGATGGTGCCGCCCAAGGTCACCTCGCCGACAACGACCAGGCCACCGCGCACAGATTTACGTAACAAGGCGCTGCACAGCGCGATGAGCGAGGCCACGCCGATCTTGGCACCACTCTTGGCCGCATCCATGCCACGCAGTTGCACCGAGAATTCATGCGAGCGTGGGTCGCGGTCGCCGACCAGTTGCATGGCCCTGGCGTACAGATTTTGCTCTGCGCAGCGGATGGACTCCTGGAAGGCTGTCGGCACTGGCTTGTTGAGCACCCGCACGCCGCTGCCTGGTCCCTCGGTGACTTCGAGGCGGAACAGGCCGGGGTGCTCGTCCTGGCCTCCGGGCGACAGCGCCCAGATTTGTCCGGCTTCGAGGGGCTCGTCGCCGATGCCACTCTGGCTTTGTAGTTCCGGGGTGGAGACGAATTTCTCGACACCTTCGGAACCCAGGGTGTAGCTGAAGTGGGTGTTGCGAAATTCGGCGGCGCCGATGCGCTTCTGCTGTTCCTTGACACGACGGCGCACTTCCAGTGCCAGCCGCACTGCCCATTCGAGGTCTTCGTCGCTGACCTCGGCATCCTGGCCGGGGTGGATCAGCTTCAGCAGGCCACTGATGGTCTTGTTGACGCCGTTGATATCGCGCCCCGACAGTGCTCCGCCGAAGAAGACGCGGTTTTGCAGCACGGCCAGTCGGCTTTGGTTGCGCAGTTGCGTGAAGCACTCGGAGAGGAAGTCGCTGACCAGACCGAAGTGATCGGTGAAAATGTCCGGCTTGAGCTTGGGCACGTCCCATCCCGGCAGATAGCAGTGAATGCGATCCATGAAAGCTGTGTCGTCGCGCATCTCCGGCGGTAGCGGCTGGAACAGGTGGCCGATACGCTGCTGGTGTTCGACATCGACATCGAAGTTGCCGACCATGACCATGGAACCGTCGGCGCGGATGCTTTCCTTCCCGCGCGAAAACTCGCCGGACTCCATGTAGCCCTTCATGATGTTCACGCCATCCTTCTGGTCGAAGGAGATGCCGGAGACTTCATCGAAGCACACCACATCGTACTGGCAGACCAGGCCGCGTTGTCCGTTGGCGTTATTGACGAACATGCGTGCCACGGTGGCCTTGCCGCCGGAGACCAGATGGGCGTAGGGCGAAACCTGCTGGAACAGGTGCGATTTGCCGGTGCCGCGCGGGCCGATCTCGACCAAGTTGTAGTTGCGCTCGACGAAGGGAATCATGCGCAGCAGGATCGCATCCTTGTTGCGCTCGGTGAGTTGTGCCGGTTCCAGGCCGATGGAGCGCAGCAGAAAGTCTTTCCATTCTGCCGTTGTCAGCGCGGCCCGTGCGACCGCCATCTTGTCCAGCACGTCACGCTGCGACAGCTGGATGGCGCGCAGGCCATCAATGCCGAAGGGTCTGCCGTTCTTTTCCTGCGCGATGGTGGCATCGTAGCCCAGCGTCACCTCGGCATAAAAACCGCCGGTCAGCATACGTTGATGTTCGGTGACCAGTTCCGCCGAGATGCGCACATCGCGCAGTTTGAGCGAAGGCAGTTCGGCGACATAGGAATCGGTCTTGGCATCCAGCCGTGCCGTAATGATGTCGATGATGCGCACCTGCCCCTTTTCACGGGCGACTGACTTGATCAGTTCCTCATTGCCAGCGCGCACTGTGCGTTCGGAAAGCTGACGCTGCACAATGCCCAGGCCTTCCTGAATCTCGGCCTCGTTCGTGGTGGCGCAGTAGCGGCCCAGCATGAACTCGACCACATAAGTCGGCACCGGAAACTGGCGCGAAAACTGGCGCACCAGATCCTTGCGGACGATGTAACCGTCAAAGGCTTCCGCGACCTTGCGGTCTAGGGTATCAAGCTCCATTCCAGGCCTCTCCAAAATTCATGTGCTCTTCGGCCACCTTCTGGCCGTCGCGGTGCAGCACCACGGCAATCTGCTCGCCGAGCAACTCTTCCACTTCCTCGAAGACCACGCGACCCTTGCCGTCGGCATCGATAGCATCCGCATCACCGATGGCCGATCCCAGTCGTTCCAGGGTAACGGTCAGCCCGGCAGCATCGGTGGCCAGGATCGAGCAGATCGTCTTGCGGGTATTCCAGGTGACGGATATCAACCTGGGCTGGCCAGCGACCGGCCCATTGCGTTGCACCCGTAGGAAGGGCACCACCGATTCCTGCAAGCTCAAACCACCATGGTCGTATTCTCGGCCACTGGAAAACGCCGAGATACCGGGGGCCAGCACGACCCGCACGGCAGCGTCAAAACTCCACGGCAGCATCAACCAGTGACTGTCAGGTGCAGCATCCTTCAGCACCGCGCAGCGGCCCCATTTGGTCTCGGCCAATTTGGCCGGCAGTTCGGCCTTGGGCAGACCGCCAGGCAGCAACAGCCAGCCGTGGTCGGTCACTACCCAGACCTGCTTCCATCCCGCATTCAACAGACGACGGATGGTCTTTGCCAGATCGTCGAGATGCGCCGGAATGGCACGGGCCAGCTTCAAACCCTTGGCATGGCCGTCGCGGTCAATGTCGCCGGGAAACTCAGCCCAGCCCTTGCCATAGGCGAGACAAGGATTCTCCGTATCGACGACAGCAACTCCGTCCGGCTCCATCGCCTTGCGCAGCTTTTCCGCCGTGTAGGCGCCCTTGGGCAGCTTGGGCGCGAAGTCGCCGCCATTGCCACCCTCGGCCAGCTTACAGGCTGGAGAGACCCAAACCTTGCCGCTGCTAGTTACTGAGGGAACACTGGTAAAGCCCGGTTCCAGCACGACCGTCAAACCATTGTCCTTGTGCAGCAGCGCCTCCAGTTCGCGTGCCAGATCGAGGCGCAGACCATCGACGAACAGCACCACGGTGCCATCGGCTACCTCCGGCAGGCTCCAGTCCGGGTAACCATCCTTCTTCACCAGCGCCTGGAAGCCTTCGGCCTGTTTTTCCAGCCAGCGGCGGTATAGGGCGACCAGCACGGCATAAATTGGCTTTTCCAGTTCCGCCTGCTGACCAATCGCCATCGCGGCGCGAGCAGCGGCATCGACACGCCAGCCGTTATCGGCGTAGCGTTGTGCTGCCTCGACGGCATTGCCCCCCGCCAGCGGCTCCAGGAAGGCCTTGGCGATGATTGCAAGATCAGCCAGGGCGGTGGCCAGCGGTGCGCGGCCCTGCTGTGCCCAGAGCGTTTCGCGCCGAGCGGCGTGCTTGGCTTCGGTTGCCAGCACCGCCTGGGCGGCGGCCACTGGCTCCAAACTGGCGGCCATCAACAACTCCTCGGCCAGGCGGTGTTCATCGGCATCGTTTTCACGCGGATAGCGTTCCGCCCCCTGGAACAGGTCGGGCGGCGCGATAGTGCTGAACACCTCGTAGGCATCGGGATAGCTGTGCCAGTGGGCAACATACTTGTCCCACAGCGGGTACGCCGCCTCGCCGGGCTTGCTGGCAAGAATGCGCTGCGCGACCTCTACTGACCCTTTCGCCAAATCAACGCCGAAACGCTTTTTCGTAGTGGCGACGAAACTCTCCCACGACTCACCTTGTTCGGCCCGGATCGCTTCCGGTGCGGTCAGCCAGCGCAGTACGGTCTCGTCGGGTGCCGGGTTGATCAGGTCGTTGAGATAACGCTCGTCGATGGTCAAAGCCTCTAGGGCTGGAAGGTTTTGCGTCAGCAGCTTGCCCATCGCAGCCTTCAGCGCTTGCGCGGTTTCCTGATTGCCAGCCACCTTCAGCCCCAGCCCGCCGCGCTTGCTCTCGCAGAAGGCACGCAGCGTCCAGTCTTTGCCGTTTTCCTGGCGCCAAAAGCTCCCCCGGTATTGCAGTTCGGCCAGCGGCGCGAGTTGTGGGTCGTCCTTCAGGCCGCGCAGATCGGTGCGCAATTGGCCATTGCCGACGCCGGGCAGATACAGAATCGCCACCTCGCCATCGCCGATGCTTCCGGCCTGGCCATCAGCCACCATGCGCAGCCAGACGCCGGGGCCGCTGCGCCGGTCAGGATCATAGCTGCCCAGGGCGTGTAGTTCCGGTAGCGCCTCCATGATCTTGGGCAGCACGCCTTCCCATTCGCGCTTTTCGTCTGTCCACAGAATGGCGACGGGGGCGGCTTCCAGGGCTGGATTGAAGCGCTTGGCCTGCTCTTGGAGGCGAGCAACCAAGGCTGCCAGCACGGTAGTTTTGTTCTTCATGCTGATGCCTGCTCGCTTTCCCGCGCTGCTTCGAAATGCTCCGACCAATTTCCGAGCTGTTTCCGTTTGGGCGGCGGCAATGCCTTCTCCACGCGCAGGCGAAAATCCTTATTCTGGGTCTGCTCGTAGGTCACATCCTTGAACACCAGCTTGATGGTCGGCGTGTCGGCTTTGGCTTTCATCAAGCCCTCATGCAGCACCTCGCGGATTTGATCGGGGTTCGGCAAATTGCCTGCACCGGACCGCTCGGCGCGCGCCATCACCAAATCCACCGCTTCGTCGATGATCTGGTTGGCCTGCTGCTCGATCAGCTTGCGCAAGCCCTCCGAGTGCGCCAGCACCTGTGCCTTGTACGCATTGACGCGGGCCTCGAAATCACTCTTTTCATCTTTCGCGATCAGCCGGCCAAAGCCGGTGATGTCATAGAGGTAGCGTTTTTCGATGTCGTTGCGCAGGCGCTGCAGCGATGCCTCGCTCACCTTTTCCAGGATTGGTTTCTGCTCCGTGTCGAGTGCCGCTTTGCCATTCACGTATGCGGGCACTTCGATTTCCTCGCCCTTGAGATCGGCGAAGGCGCGCAGTCGCGATTGAATGAGATGCTGCAGTTCGCCCTTGGCATCCGCGTTGAGCAGTTTGCCAGGCACCGACAACTGCGTCGTGGAAAGCTTGGCGCCCTTGACCTCGAATTCCACGAACTGGAGCTTGGTGCTGAAGACCCGCGTCACCCGCGCCAGGTCCACGTCGATGGGCGGGTTCTTCTTCAACTCTTCCAGCGTTTGCTGCACTTGGTCCGGGGTGACGGCGTGCTTGCCGATCTCGGTATCCATCAGATTGCTATTGCTGCCCTCGGCGGCAACGGCCTTCGCCAGCTGCTGCGCGGGATTGGAACCCAGCATCAGGCCGTTCGGCGAAGGTGCTTGGGGCGCGGTGAACAGCGAGGCTTGCTCGCTGGAACTGGGCGGCGCTTCCGCTGAGCACGGCGGAGCCTCCACCGAGCGTGGTGTCGGCGACCAGATCAGGGTCTGCTCATCGACCAGCAGCACGCCGACCCGCAGGCCCGGTTGGGCGCGCAAACCGATGAAATTCTGGCTGGCGTATTCGTTGACCAGCCGCAAGCCTGCCTCTTCGCCGTAGCCGATGCGACAGACCTCCTCATCGGGGTCGATGACGACTGTCACATCCAGTTTGTCGACTTCGGCGAAGCGTTTGCCCAAGGCCTCGGCTACCGTTTTGTGTAGCCCTGGCGCAATGAACACGATGCGCTTCTGCGCCGACCGGATCAGTCCGATCAACGCGTTGTCATCGATGGCGCAGAAGGTACTCATTTCATTTTCTCCCTGGCCGCCTTCTTCTCGGCCAGCGTGGTGTGGTGGTCGTTAATGCGCGTGCCTTCGGGTTCGCCGTAGGACGGGCCGAGCTTGAACCAGGGCGCGGAAGCGACGTCCTTGCCGCGATCCGCTTCCCACTTGATGCCGAGCTTGGCGCGCGGGATGCGCAGCACACCGGCCTCGACGAAGGGGCGGATGTTCATGCGCACGCCGTCGTTGAGGTCCGGCTCCCAGCCGAGCGGTTGCTGGTGCAGCGGCTTCCAGCGTACGAAGATGTCGTAGGGCGGCTCGCCTTCGAGAATGGCTTCGAGTTGCGCCTTCAGCGCATCGGCCTTGGCGAGCTTGAGCGTGGCGTCGCTATTGCCTGCATCGACAGCGCGTTTCTGTTGAGTGATCCAGTCGCCGAGGTAGAGGTTGATCAGGGTGTTGAGCTTCTCGCGCGTCAGCAGGTGGACATTGACCAGCGCCGAGAAACCTTCCTTGTGGCCGTCCCAGACGTGCCAGATGAAGGGGCGCTTCTGGAAGCGGGTGACGTGCTGCTCGAAGAACTTGTCGCGCAGCCATTGCGCCAGTGGCAGGCCGTCGCAACCGGCGTCGCGCAGCAACTGGCTTTCCCGTGCCGCCGACCAGTCGCCGCCGAAGGCTTTGGCGAGCAGGGCGCGCAGTCGCGATTCCGCCGACGCTTCGCCGCGCACGGCTGGCAGGCAGACGATGCCGTCGTCGTCGATAAGGTCGTCGAGGTCTTTGCAACGAGCAATCCAGGCCCGCGCCTCGTCCGAGAGTTCCATTTCGGTATCCGACTCTGCAGGCCAGCGGTAGCCGAGCAGACGGGCGATGGCGACTTGCAGCGGATCGGTGGCCGGTTTCGGGTGGCCGTGGAAAATCCACTGCGTCGGGTCGTCGGAGTAGGGTTTTGGGAGGCCGTTAGGGTAGCGTTCGGCAGCGACTTTTTTCCAGTGGGCAATGTTGAACGGTACCTTCACCAAAGTAGCGTTTGTTACGGCCATTTTCTGGTCAATACGGCGAACTGCTTCGTTGAAGTCAGGTGACGACAAATAGCACCAGAGAGTAGCAATATCCGCTGGGTTTCGGGGAGCTATTACTGCCGCTGCGGCCTCGAAAATGAAACCATCGTACAAGGTCGCCGGAAGCTGCCCCATACTGGTGATAGCAACGCCCTTTTGTCCCCAAAATTCTTGGCCTCTACGCCAGTTCTGAACCACATGATTCTGGCCCTTCATCTCCTCTACTAACTGGTAAAGATCACCACGAGCTTTTTGCCAAAAATAGACAAGGCTTCGTCCATCATATGGCTTAGTTGCTTTGACCGTTGACTGCAAATACTCCCAATCATCTGAAACTGGCTGCTCCCAGTTATTTCGATAGAAACGTTCGCGATCACCCGTCAGACAGCCTGATGAATCAATCGCGAATTTCTCCAGAAATTCCAGCCCTTGAACGTATTCGAGAGAAATCCTTGAATCTGGGTTTTCAAGCTGAGAAAGTTGAGCAACCCCCACTACCAAGCTATCAGCAAGAATGACGGCCTTTTCCTGTAGTGATTTTGTAGCGCTGGCGTCTAGTCCACGCAGCATGTGCACTTCTGTCGGTTTGGATTGAGTTAGGGTAAGCAGGATGGCATTTACGACTTCCCCGGTGATGGTCTCGAAAGCGCCTGCGCCCAGACGCGCCAGCAGGTTCCAGGTGGCGAACTTCAATAAGTGCTCGCGCTGTTTCTGGTAGCTCTTGAGAAACAGCCAGTTCTGCGGCATGACGAAGGACACCGCACCACCGGGGGTACAGAGCTTGAGACTGCGGTCCAGAAAGACGTTGGCGAGATCGCCCTTGGCCGCCTTGTAGTGCTCTTCGCAGAAATCTTTGAGCACCGGGCCGTGCTGGCCCGTGCCGAGGTAAGGTGGATTGGTGATGACCAAGTGATACTTGCGCGTCAGGATGCGTGAAGCATGCACCATCCCCTGCGCCGCGACACGGGCTTCGATTTCCTGTTCATCGCCCTTCTGCGCCAGTACCTGCTCCAGCCGCGATTCGAGTTCGACCCAATGCGCGTCGAGCAGATCGCCGCGCGTGGCGGCCATCGGGTCGATCAGGCTGCCGAGTTCCGGGGCTTTCTGGAACAGGGCGTAGAGCGCGGCCATGCCGCCTTCGAGCCGTTCGTTGCCGCCAGCGAGTTTGAGCCAGTCGGTCTTCTTGCTGCGCGGCGCGATGCCGACGCAGGCAATATTGAGGCGCGGCAGGGGGCGGTAGCCGATGGGCTTGCCGCTTTCGTCCGGATAACGCCAGGCGGCCAGGGCCAGCGCGAAGGCGGCGATCTCGACGCAACGCGCATCGAGTTCGAGACCGTGCAAATTCTCGGCTAAAACGCGGTCGACTGCAGCAGAGATGCTGAGCCTCTCGCTGGCACAGCGTATTGGTACCAGGTAATGAAAGGCCGAAACAAGGAAGTGCCCGGAACCGGCGCAGGGGTCGAGCAGCTTGAACTGGTCGAGGGTGTCGGGCCAGGCCGGAAAGGCACCGGCAGCAGGCGCGCCATCGTCCAGTTTGCGGAAATAGGGCATCTCCACCGGCAAGGCCATGCGCGGGTGGCGGCTTTGCCACCAGCCACCGAGGGCGTTTTCGAGCAGGAAGGCGACCATGTACTGCTCGGTGAACAGCTGCGTCACCGCCGGCAGTTCGTCGGCGCCGACCTTGGTGCCGGCCTGCTTCATTTGCCGCTGCACTTCTTCCTTCTTCGGCGCCTGCCAGAACTGGTAGCTCCAGCCCAGGCTGTCGTCGGCCTGGAAAACGGTCGCGGGCAGCTTGGCGAGCAAGGCTTCGAGCGCCTGTTCGGTTTCCAGCGGCAGTTGCAGCGCCAAAGCCGGACTGTCGGGGCGGAAGACGTTGGGCAGCATCGCCGAGGCGTAGTGGCCGGCGACTTCCCATTCGCTGCGGGCGGGGGGATCGAGACTTTCGGCGTCCTCCTTGCAATCGGCCAGGCTGATGGGATAGCCGTCCGGGTGCATGAGCAGATCGCTCTCGGCGAGGAAGCGCGCGAAGAGCATGCGGTGCCAGTGCTCGTAGGCGATTTCGGTGACGAGGTGGTCGATGGCTTGCGTATCGTCGGGGCGCAACAGATCGCCCAACGCCCGGCCATGGGCGCGCAGGCGGATACGGAGTTTTTTCTGCGGCTCGGTGGCGTGGGTGGGAGCCTCCTTGGCGGCAACGGCTAGCGCCTGGAGTGCCTTTTCTGCACCTGCTTCGGCAGCCTTACGCGCCTGGGCGACAGTGGTTTCGAGGGTCTTGCGGTGCTCGCGGGAGAGGGGGGCTTTCATAGCAACTCAAAGTCGGTGTGAATTTCGGCAATGGCTTTCTCGCCGAGGCCGGCTTGCTTGGCAAAGTCCGGCCAGTGGTCGAGGGCGGCGCGAATGTCTTTCAGCGCGTCTTGCGGGCGGCGAACGCCGAAGCGGTCGGCCTCGGCCAGCAGATCGGCGCGGGTTATGCCGCTGAACCTGCCGTTGACGCTCATCAGGTGCTGATACGTCCACTCGCCCTTGGGGTTGTAGGCGTGGGTTACGTCGTAGGCCGGAGCAAGTTCCCACGCACCGCCTTGCTTGAGGAGGAAGGCGAAGTTCTTGGTGTGGTCGTCACAGTTCTTGGCCATGACGTTGAAGGCCATGCGGCGGAAGGCTTGGTCGATGGCGTCGTCGCCCAATTTGAGATTGGCGACGGCCATGAAGAGTTGGGCATAGGCGTGGGTGGCGCGCTGCTTGTAGTCGAGGTGGTTCATGGCGCAGAGCGTTTGCACATGGTGCTTGATGGTTTGGCTGTCCGCCACGTCGCGGTCAAAGCGGCGGGTCATGAAGTGAGCGCGCCCACTCTCCTCCAGCAAACGGCAGGGCGACATGCGAATACCTGCGGCCTCGGCCATCAGGTAATAGGCGTACTCGATGCGGCCATAGTCGGCGCTGCCGCCCAATTCCGAATCCTTGCCGACACCATCGAACTTGAGCAGCCAGTGCTCAAAACCCGGTGCGGCGTCGAACTGGCCGCTGCGAATCTGATCGGTCTGCGGGTTCCAGGCGACGACAGCCTTGGCGCGCGCACCACCGGCGCTGGTGCCGACGCGGATGATGTTGGCAAGTGCGGCCTGGGCCTGGACGTCGCCGGAGAGGTCGCCATGTACCACTTGGCGCGCTGCTTCGACCAAGTTTTTCATCTCCAGCGGTTCGGCGCTTTCGCGGTGGGCGCCGCGTGCCGGCTTGAATTCCAGGGCGCCCATGCCGCGCTTGCCCATGTAGGCCAGGCGGTCTAGCGTGGTGATGGCGCGCTTTTCGACGCCCTTAGCGGCCATCCAGGCGTCGATCAAGGCATTGCCAAAGTCGTCGGGCAGCGCATCGGCGAGCAGGCCGGGCAGGCGTTTGTAGCTCGCTTCGGACAACTCGGGAAAGGCGAAGCTGGGCCGCAGGTCGCTCGTTGGCACGGTCAGCGGGGCCAGTTCGATACCGGTGCGCCGCCAGGCCGGTTCATAGGCAAAGACATAACAGCCCAGGCGAGGATCGGGCGCCACCGCACCGACTCGCCGGCCCCAGATACGAACTTCAATGACGGGTGTATCCATGAGCGCTTAGCTTGCCGGATTCTGTTTGCGCGGACGGCGGACGCGCTGCGGCGGCTTGGGCTGTCGTAACAATTCGAGCGGATTCACGCTGACCTCCGGAGCGAGCATGTCCAGCCCTTGCAGGTGATCCAGCGCCTTGAGAACGCGCAGCAGGGTTTCCACGGTCGAACCGCGTCCGGCTTCAAGGTTGCGCAGTGCCTTTTCCGAGATGCCCGCCTTTTCCGCCGTCGTGCGCTGATCCAGGTTGCGGCTCAGGCGCAAACGTTTCAGGCGCTCTCCCAGGAGTTCCTGAAGTTCGTTAGGCGCTAAAAAGGCGAGTGTCACGATAATTCTAATAAAAGGTAATTATGTGCCTGTTAATTAACAATTTCGCATCAACCGGAATATTTGTGCCGTTATATCACAGCTGAACTGGGCCGGTTGCTAGTTTCTGGATAACCTCTGTGCGTACTTCGGCCAGCCAGGCATCGAGATCGGCCTCGTCACGCAAGATACGGCGTGGCGGGGTGACCGGCTGTACCTTGGGTTCGAGCTTCTGCGCGGCTAGAGTGAAGGCTCGGGCCAGTCTACCGCCGAGGGCGTCGCGCTTCTCCGTCCACCGTTGCGGCGAGCAGGCGGCCAGCGAGTCGATCAGTTCGGCCAGGGTGCCAAGCGCAGGCGTATTCTCCGGGGCGGAAAGCTGCGCCTCGCGCAGGATGGCGGCGCGGTCCTCCGGGGTGAGCTTGCCCCACTGCGGCGCGGCTTCGAGTTCCTGGGTGCAGCGGTCGTATTCGTTGCGATAGGCACCGAAGTTCTTGTTCATGGCGGCGCGCAGGACATCGGCGGCACGATGGACGAGGGGCTCGACCTTGTCAGGGGTGTCGAGCAGCAAGCGACCGTCGCGAATGGCATCGCGCTCGGTGGTGAGCGCTGCCGCCTCGGCTAGGCCCTTCATGTAAATAAGTAGGTCGTTGAGTTGCTGCCATTGCGGTTCGCGCTGGGCGATCTTGGCAGCCTGGGCTTCAAGAGCGTCGAGCAGCTCGGATGCAGCCTTTTCTTCCTCGGCTAGGCGCTTGACCAGATCGCGCCCGGATGTGGCCGCGAGTTCGTCGATCAACTCGCTCGGCCTGGCCTCGGGACGCGGTGCCGCTCCGGTGGCACGGGCCAGGGCATCCTTGAGCTTGGTAACAAATTCGGGCGCACGCGCTTCGGCTTCGTCGGGCTTGCATTTGACCAGCCGGGCAATGGCGCGTTTCTCTTCATTGGAGAGCGGCGCGGTCTCGCGGGAGAAAGTGCTGGAGGTGACGTCGCGGACGATAAACTTGCCGGGCGGCCAGGGGGCGCCGCTGGCATTGACGATGCGCAACTGGCCGACATGGAACAGCGTGGCGAGCAGGGCATCTACGGCGTCTTGCGACCAGCCGTAGGGTTCGCCGATGAAACGCTCGCGCAGCTTGCTGCCCTTGGGGGTGCTCGAGCCGATAAAGGTGAGAATTTCCTGTGCTGCAGGATGAGTTTCCGGCGCACCGGCATGACCGACCTTCTCCAGTGCATTGGTGAGGCCGCGCTGAGCATCGTCTAACGCCTTGCCCCAGCCGGGTGCATCGACCATGTTGAATTTGCGGAACAGCCTCGCCGCGGCGTCCGTTACGGCCTTCTTGAGTCGATCATCAAGCGCGCTGCCATCATCGACGATCTGGCCGCCGCCCTGGACGACTTGAGACTGTTCGAGTGCCTGCTTGATCAGGTTATCGACACTGATATCGGCATCACGCTTTTGCTTGGCCAGCGCGTTGCGTGCTTCCTGGCCTTCTGGGGTCTGCGGTTCGCCGAAATGGCCGAGGGTGCGCTCGGCGGCTTCGCGGGTGATGATGGCGCGCACCAGTTCATCCTTGCGCGGCAGAGCGACATGGGCGAAGACGATGGCTGAGTTGATGCCCGCGCGCGCAGCCTCGGCGAGCACTTCTTTGGCCTGGGTGCCATCGAGGTCCGAGCGTAGCCAGATGGGCACATCGCTCTCGGCCTTGGGTGCGGTGATCGGATCGGTGTGCAGCTTGAGACGGCGAATCTCGCGGCTGACACCTTGGGGGATGGCGAGCTTGCGCACTTGCTCGCCCGCCAATTGCATGAGTTGCTCGCGAATCTTGCTCTCGTAGGCCGACGGGTCGCTGCGCAGCGCATCTTCCTCGCCGCGCTGGTAGGCAAACCAGTCGGCGCTTTCCTTGGTTTGCAGACGGTACTCTTCCAGGCCTCCCGCCGACACCTTCATGAGCAGGCGGTCTTTCTCGACCAACTCTTCGAGTACGGCGGCGACCTGGCCGCGCAGGGCTGAACTATGATCTGTCAGGTTATCGACCAGGACATCGGCAATGGTTTGGGCATCTGTGCGCAGGCCAGTATCTTGGGCCGTGTTGCTGGTGATGCGGGTTAGCAGGAAGACGGCTTTTAGGGCACGCGCTTTCAACCGGGAGCGGTCATCCTGGGCGCCGTCGAGCTTGTCGATGGCGTTGGCGGTCTCGGCGCTGATCTGGCTCGACTGGCGCAGGCGCATGCGGATTTCGTCATAGATGAAATCACCGCCGACGATGTGGCCCAGCGGGGCATCCTTGCTCTTGCGCACGGCATCGAAGGCAAGACGCAATTGCGAGCGCAACTGGACGCCGGTGCCAGTAGCATCGGTAGTGGCCAGGACGCGCTCCCACAACCGTTGCCGGGTGGGCAAAAGCGGATAGCTGGGGCCAAGCAGCCCCTCGTCGTCACGCCGGTGGGCGAAGGTGCTGCCTTGCAGATGGGCGGCAATCTCGCCGAGGCAGCCTGCCGGGCTGAACAACTCCTTGAGCGGGTGGCTGGCGCTGGCTTTCTTCTTTAGCACTGTCTCGCGCAGGACTTCTTCGACATCGGAATCGGAGAGCTGCACCTGCACGGCAAAGCGGCCCAGTAGTTTGGACAATACCGGTGTGCCGCTCAGGGCGCTCTGGCCAGTGGCGATGACGAGGACGCAGCCATCGAAATTCTTGCTCAGGCTTTCGATGACCTCCTGTACGCGCATGGCACGATCCGCGCTGTCGGCGATGTATTGCTGGAGCTCGTCGAGCACCAGCAGGAATACGGGCATCGCGCCGTCGCCGCTCACGGCTTCGCGGAAGTAAGTGAGAAATTCGTCCTGCGTGATGTCGCCCTTGACGGCGAACTGTGCCAGCTTGTCGCCCAGTTCGAAAGCATCTCGCGCCAACGATGGTTTGGCGGCCAGGATGGCATCGTGCAGATGGGAGGAGACAGTCAGGTCGCGCAACTCGCGCACCAGATCGCGGCCCTTTTTTGCGAGGGCTTGGTCTACGACGGTGTCGATACCCTCGTTGCGTAGCCAAAGTAGTGCTCGCGCTTCGTCGAACTTGGATGGCAGGCCGACAGCCTTGAAGACTATGCTGAGTACCGCCTTGCGGATGCTGTCACCTTCGCCCTGGCTCAAGGTGCCAGCCGCCGCTCGCAAGGCGGTCTTGCGTTGACGCGCCAGGGTGTCGATTTCTTTGAACGTATCGGCGACCGAGACCGGCAGGCGGGCAATGTCGCGCGGTAAGCGACCATCGGCGAAGGGTTCGTTCGTCCACAACGCACGGGCCATTTTTACCAGGTGGGACTTGCCGCTGCCAAAGAAGCCGGAGACCCAGGCCGGGGGCGACTCATGCTTCTTGCGCAGGGTGTCGGCGAAGGATTCGAAAATGCGATGCAGCCCTTCCTCATAGTGGCCCTTGCAGACGAAGGTCTCCAGTTCGAACCGCAGGGTTTGCCGTTGCTGGTCGTCAAGCGCTTCATCAACCTTGGCGACCCCCTGGTTTTCCAAGGAGAAGACATCGATGTCCTTGTCGAATACGTCGCGGTTTTTCATGGTGGTATATCAGTGTTGAATGTCAGCAGGTAATGGGTACGGCCAGATAACCCCAGCCGTCCTTGGCGCCGAGCAGGCGATAGCTGTTGTTTTTGGCGTCGTGCTCGCCGGGGAAGAAGATCACCAGCCGGCCCGGAATGTGGCTTTCGATGCGTTCGATCAGCGTCGAAACACTGTGTAACCCGAACAGGCCGCCGCCGCCGACGAGGGCCAGCACGTCGTTGCCGGTCAGAGTGCTGGTGATGTCGGCGATCTTCTTCACCAGGTGTTCCTCCAGGCCGCGCACGTTGCCGCCATCATCCCAGAGCCTTTCGGGACGACTGAGATAGCGGTCGCGGTATTCGTATTCCGCCAGCCAGGTGGAGAACTCCGTTGCCAGGTCATATTCCGCCCAGCCGTGGCCGGTGCTCTTGATCTCGCTGGCGAACTCGCCTGAATCGATTAAACGGCGCAGCTTGCGCTCGTCGCTGGGGGGGTAGACAACCATCACGACGCGTTCACGGGGTGAGACGTTTTCTGGCCATGGCAGGGCAAGGTGCTCCTTGAGGTGCTCAAGTATGGTCTGGGCCAGGTTCATGGGGTAAGCCTTGTTTCATCAGATTTCAGAAAGTCGGGAAAGCCCAGTTCAAGCACGCCCCCAGAATAGGCTGCCTTGAGCAAGCCTTGGCGGCCGGCGGTTGTGAGCAGGGCGATATGCTCGTCGGTGCTGAGGTCAAGCGCCCTTGAATAGGGGCCTTGCAGCAGTGATATGCCACTCATGCCGTTAAGCCAATCCAGGAACGCAGCGTAGGTGCCGGCGGCAATGCCTACTTTCGGACGAATGCGGCAGCGTGCCTTGCCGACCGACTCGCCGAGATAGCCGAATTGATAGAAGGAGCCGTAAAGGTTGTGGCTGAAGCTCGCATACATGGATTCCGAATACTGTCCGGGTGCATGGTTGCGAATCCAGTGTTCGAAGTGTTGCCGACTGATGCTTTCGCCATTAGGTATTGCCAGCACGCTGCCGAGGCATTCCCGCAGGATCGGTTCCCGCGCCATGGCGAGCAAGCCGACCAGGAGCCGGGAGTCGTTTGCCGCGAAGTGATGCAGACGGCGTAATTCGCGAAACAAACAGGTTGCAGGGTCAAGCGCGTAGAGGCGACGCAGGAACTTGAAGGTTTTTTCGCGGTTGGATGCAGTTGCCTTGTGGAGGACGTTTTCGTCTAGGATAGCCTGGCGATAGGCTTCCGCCCCCGCATCGGGCGGCACGGCGCCCATGAGTGTCTCAAACTCCTCCAGCATGGCAGTCCGAGAGCTGATCGCACCTCCGGTTGAAAAACCAAGGCGGCCAGACTGGCTTCTGAGTAATTCTAGCTGTGCCATCGTTGCTGCTGTTGTCCTATTTGTCGCGTTCTTGCCCGCTTGGCTCCCATTCCAATCGGTTGGCGTGAAACTTTAACACTTTCCGGTATGCCTCTCGTCGATCCGCTTTTCAGGCAGGTTTTTCTTTGATCAGCCATGGGCTCCGGCTAGAATTTGTCGCATTACACCGCATCAGGTAAGCCCATGAAAATCGTGTACCCATGCGTGTACCCCTGACAAATGTTTGGTGGATGAAATCACCTAGGGATGTGGTGTTGTGGGCGATACTACCGATTTAGATCCAATCTCGAATAGGTAACGACCATTGGTGCTTCAGTCAGGGCACCAGGTCGCTCCGAACGTACAGTCGGCCGGTCTCGTTGCTGACGACGAGACGGTAGCGGCTGTCCAGAATGCCGTCCAGCGCCTCCCAGCGCCAGCGTACGAGCAGGACGAGTTCCGGCGACGTCCGTTCCATCATTTCCTGCACGCTGGCATCGGACAATTGGCCCGAGGCCAGCCGTTTCCATGAGCTTACGGCGAGCAGGGGCGGGACAGGCAAGCCGGCGCGGAAGGCGTAGATCGGGCGGTCGGTCATCAGCCAGTTCGCCTGGTGCTTGTATTTCGCGATCTCGCTGAGCAGGGCGCTCTGGTCGGGTGAAAAGCCCTTGCGATCGAGAATCCGATTTCCGGCGATCAAGGCAACGGCCGCCATGAGGACGACGAGCGCGGCAAAACTGCCGAATGGTGCTGTCTGCAAGAGCGGCAGGCGCCGCAGTCGCTGCCAGATTTGGCCGAAAACAGGCGCCGCGAGCAGGGCGGCTGGCACGGTGGCCAGCAGGGTCAGGTGGAACCACACCGGTCGGTGTGCCTGCAGGGAGATGCAGGCCATCACCAGGCAGGCAGCGGGATAGACGAGCAAAGGCTTTCCCTGTCGCCAGGCGATATAGACGCTGATCGGAGCAAGCGCCAGGAGCAGCAGCGCGAACGGTCCGCCTTTTATGGCCTCGAAGAAAGTACTGGCTTGCGTTTCAATCATTTTCCGCGCGAAGGCATGGGAGCCGACCAACTGATCCAGATGGAACAGGCCGCCGGTTAAGGCCAGGATCGCCAGGACGGTCAGGCCCAGGGCGAGGCTCCAGAGTGTTGCCGGCAGCAAGCGGCGCCAGAACGAGGAGGATGAGGGGGGCGAGCGGAATTCGAGGGCGATCAGTACGCAGCCGATGGCAGGGGCGAGCGCAAGGGTGAATGCCTTGGTGCAGATCGACAGGCCGAACAGCATGCCGGACGCAACGATCCAGCCAGTCTGGCGGCGCTGGTGCCAGACTGCCAGGGCGGTCAGCGCGAGAATGGCGAGGGCTAACGCTGGCAGGCCGATCAGGATGGACAGGCTGAGTTTGACGTAATTGGGTAGCAGCACCAGCAGAATGACGCCGATATTGGCGGCGATACGATCGGCTGCCAGGCGCAGGAAGATCCAGGCCGACCAGAGGAGCGTAGTGGCCATGGCCAGCGTGACGAGGCGGCTAAGATAGGTGTCGGGCCCGAAGAGCTTGATGACGCCCAGCAAGATGTAACTGAAGAGCGGTGGCTGGTCGCTCCAGATGTCACGGTAAAGCGCGAAGTCGCCATTCAGGAGCAGCGCCTTGATCAGATTGAAACCCTCGTCGCCGTCGATCTGGAAGGGCTCCTTGAACCAACTCAGGGCGGCTAGAGCCAGGAAGTAAACCAGGGCCATGATGGCGCCTTCCCGAATCGGCAAGGGAGGGAAAGGCTGAGGATGGGTTGGTGTTGCCGATGGCATGGCTGGCTGGATCTGGAAATGGTGCGCAGGCTCGGGATTTTAAACGACCGATCGGGCGTGATCGGCAATCCTGATCAATCGAGTCGATTTTCCTTCAAGCTTGGGCAGGCCGTGGCGCCTGGCGCGGGTAAAATGGGCGCCTGCCAACATTGCATCGCTGGAAATCGCCATGGCTGGAAATCTCTATGTAGTCGCCGCGCCCTCGGGGGCCGGCAAGACGACGCTGGTTTGTCTCCTGCTCGAAAGCGAGCCGGAGGTCCGTCTCTCCATCTCCTTCACGACGCGCGATCCACGTCCGGGTGAGGAAAACGGGCGCGAGTACAACTTCGTCGATCCGCAAACCTTCAGTGCGATGATCGAGCGCCAGGATTTTCTCGAATGGGCTGAGGTCCATGGCAATTTCTACGGCACCTCGAAACAGTGGATTGCCGATCAGCTGGCGGCCGGCGCCGACGTCCTGCTCGAGATCGACTGGCAGGGCGCGCAGCAGGTGAGGGCCTTGTTTCCGGACGCGATCGGGATTTTCATCCTGCCGCCCTCGATGGACGAATTGACTCGCCGACTGACCGGGCGCGGCACCGACAGCAGCGAAGTCATCGCCCGCCGTCTGGCCGCGGCACAGGCCGAGATGCGCCATGTCCGCGAATTCGACTATGTTATTATTAACGACCAGTTGACCCAGGCGCTGGATGATTTGCGTGCTGTCGTACGCGCTTCCCGCCTGAGTCTCGGGGCGCAGCGTGCGCGGCACGCGGCCCTTTTTGCTCGCTTGATCTGATTTTGAGGTTTTTCCATGGCCCGCGTGACCGTCGACGATTGCATGAAACGTATCCCCAACCGCTTCCAGATGACCTTGGCCGCCGCGCACCGCGCCCGCCAGATCGCCAACGGCGCGACGCCGCTGGTCGATGCGGAAAAGGACAAGCCGACCGTCGTCGCCCTGCGTGAAATGGCTGCCGGCAAGGTTGGCCTAGAAGTCCTCAACCGCGGTCAGGCCTAAAGGAAGGGGCGGTGAAGCCTGATGGGTTCAGAGCCGTCGCCTCCGCCCCTCGTTCAAGAGGAACCCGCTTACCGGGTTTTTCTCGATAGTCTCGACTATCTCGACCCTGCCGAAGTAGAACGCATCAAGGCGGCGTATGCCTACGCCGCACGCGCCCATGCGAACCAGAAGCGCATGTCGGGCGAAGCCTACATCACGCATCCGCTGGCAGTAGCCGGCGCCGTGGTGGAGTGGCGGATGGATGGCGATGCCATTGCCGCCGCCCTGCTGCACGATGTCCTCGAAGACACCGGCGCGACCAAGCGCGAACTCGCCGAGAAATTCGGCAAGGAAGTCGCAGAGCTGGTCGATGGTCTGTCCAAGCTCGACAAGATGGAATTCGCCTCCTACCAGGAGGCCCAGGCCGAAAACTTCCGCAAGATGCTGATGGCGATGGCGCGCGACCTGCGCGTCGTGCTCATCAAGCTGGCCGACCGCCAGCACAACCTGCAGACGATGTCGGCGATGCGACCCGACAAACGGGCCCGCATCGCCCGCGAAACGCTCGAGATCTACGCGCCGATTGCGCTGCGCCTCGGCCTCAACAAGCTTTACCGCGAGTTGCAGGACATCTCCTTCCGCCTGATCCACCCGCATCGTGCCGAGGTGCTGGCCAAGGCGCTCAAGGCGGCGCGCGGCAATCGAAATGAGCTGCTGACCAAGATTCTGGACGGCATCAAGAACAAGCTCGAACACGCCGGCCTGCGCGCCGAAGTGTTCGGGCGCGAGAAGAGCCTGTACTCCATCTTCCGCAAGATGAAGGACAAGCAGCTCTCCTTCTCGCAGGTGCTCGACATCTACGGGTTCCG
>JAEUOD010000006.1 GCA_016791065.1 Dechloromonas sp.
TCTCAATTACGACGATGGCCGAGAGTTGCGCGACCAGATCGTCGACTTCGACACCATCCAGGACCCGCATCCGAGCGGCCTGACACTGTGGAAGGAAGCCAGTCCCGATGTACTGGAAGCACGCTTCTACTCGATCAAGAGGTTTCCGGAACGCTTCGCCCTGTGGCAGATGGGGTCGCTGATCGGCGACCTGATGCAGCCTGCCCTGCAGTACAGCGCGCCCTTTCTGCTCACCCTCGGCGTCCACGTCCTCGACCCCAACCTCACCAAGTCGGTGGTCACCGCCAACCATGTGCGGGCAACGCAGAACGCCAAATCGAAGATGGCCGACGTCATGCCGGACGTCAACAAGAAGCTGCAGGACTGGACGGCCGCTGCCGATGCCATCGACACCGGCGGCAACCTGGTTAGCCTCTACCACCAGCTGGCGATATTCACCGCCCCCAACAAATCGGTCGCCGCCCACGAAGCCGCCAATGCGATCTGGCGTGGCCGCGGTTTCCAGCTCAATGCCGATGCCTACATGCACCGCCAGGCCTTGCTCGCCAGCCTGCCGATGACGCTGACCGAGAAGTTCCACAAGGACTTGGTCAAGATGCGCCGGGTCACGCGCAAAACCATGGCCAATGCCATCCACATGGCACCGCTGATCGCCGAGTGGCGCGCCACGCGCACGCCGGCCCTGGTGTTCGGGGGACGGCGCGGCCAGTTGATGACCCTCGACATCTTCGACAACGATCTGGGCAACTACAACTTCGCCATCATCGGTGCCCCCGGCTCGGGCAAGTCGGTATTGATGAACGAAATGGCCTGGTCCTATCGTGCCATCGGCGCCAAGGTCTGGATGCTCGATCTCGGTCGCAGTTTCGAGAAACTGTGCCGCAAGGCCAAGGGCACCTATATCGAGTTCCGGCCCGACGTGAACATCTGCCTGGACCCGTTCACCCACATCGTCGATATCTTTGAGGACATCGACATGCTGGTACCCGGCATCGCCAAGATGTGCTCGATGCAGCACACCCTGGAAGAGGTGCAGTACAAGGCCATTTCGGCCATGGTTCTCAAACTCTGGCGGGAATACGGCAATGAGCTGCGCATCACCGGGCTGCGCGATGCCTTCAAGAGCGGGACCATCGAGGACCTGGGCGTGGTTGGCGACCAGCGCATCAAGGATCTCGCCATCATGCTCAATCCCTATTCGCGTGGCGGGCAATACGAGCGCTTCTTCGAAGGCCGCAACAACATCGACTTTTCCAATGACTTCATCGTCATCGAAAACGAGGAATTGAAACGCCGGCCCGACCTGCACGCGGTGGTGAACATCCTGCTGCTGCATCGGATCACCGGCGAGATGTACCTCACCCGCAACCGGCGCAAGGTGCTCTTCGTCGACGAGTTGAAACAGCAGTTGGGCGACATCGGCGCCGACGATCCGGTCAAGGCCGCCGTGATCGAGGAAGCGGCCCGGCGTGCTCGCAAGTATGGCGGCGCCCTCGGCACGGCGACGCAGAGTGCCGACGACTTCTACGGCTCGACCCAGATGGAAGCAGCCTTCAACTGCTCGGACTGGGTTTTCTTGCTGCGCCAGAAACCGGAATCCATCGAAATGCTCGACCGCAAGGGCCGGCTGACCATGGACGAACCCAAGAAGCGGCTGCTCAATTCCCTGCGCACCGAGGCTGGCGTTTTCTCCGAGTTGTACATCTCGTCGCCGGTTGGCGAAGGGGTCGCCCGCAACATCCTTGATCCGGCCACCCACCTATTGTTCTCCAACAAACTGGAAGACAACGCCCCGATCGACGAATTGCGCGCCCAGGGCCTGTCCATCGACGAGGCGATCAGCGAACTGCTACGGCATCGGGGGCATACGGTATGAAACCGAGCACCTCTCAGTTATTGCGCCAGGGCTTGCTGACGCTACTCGTGGTGAGCGCCGCCCTGACAACCTACGACCGTTTCGTCCTGCGCCCCGCGCTGGTCATCGGCACGGTCGACGTGGCCGAGGTATACCGCGCCAAGGAAGCCGAATTCACCCAGATTCTGACCAAAGCCAGTTCCGAGGATGACCGGCAAAAAGCCCTATTCATGGCGCGAAGCTTTGCGCAGCGCCTGCCGCTCGCCCTCGAGGAACTGCCGCGCGAATGCAACTGCCTGGTCGTCCTCAAGGCGGCCGTTGCCGGACCGACCCCGAATACCGTCGACCTGACGGCCGTGCTGCGCCGAAAGGTGAGCGCGCCATGAACAACGCCCCGCATCAACCTGCAGTCGCCATTCCCGCAACACGCCCCGGCTGTGGGCGGCGAATCCTCGGATGCGTGGGCGACTTCCTGCGCCATGCCCGCCAGCGCTGGTATCTCTATCTGCCGATTGTCGCCATCTGGAGCCTGGCCTATGTCCGCCTCTTCATCGATGCGACACCGCGCGTGCCGATCCTTTTCAACTGGACACCGAGCCTGCCCTATCGCGTTGCCTGGCTGCAGCGAGCTCCTCATCAGCTGCGGCGCGGCGACTTCATCGTTTTTTCCTTCGCCGGCGAGGCACAACAGCGTTATCCGGGATTGCGCGGTCAGCCCTTCTTCAAGATCGTGCGCGGTTTGCCGGGCGACGCCATCACCGTCAACGGCCGGCAGGTAGCCGTCAATGGCGAGAACGTTGGATTGGCCAAGACCAAGGCCTATGACCTCAGGCCACTCGCGCCGATCGCGCCGACCGTCATCCCGCTTCGCCACTACTACGTGCAGGGCACCAGCCCCGACTCCTTCGACTCGCGCTACCAGGAAAGTGGCCTGGTCCGGGCGGAGCAGGTGATCGGCGTCGTGGTTCCCCTGTTCTGAGACGCCAGCCATGCCCCGCACCGTCTTTTGCCTCAGCTTGTTCGGTCTTCTGGCATTTTCCACCGCATGGGCCCAGAACCCTCGGGCGGATGCCCCATTGCCAGCCCTCCAAATTAGCACGCTAATGATGCAAGGCGTTCAGCCCTCTGACAACGTGCCACTGGCCGACTATCTCGCCCTGCTCCGACAAATCGCCCCATCCGCCGAAGCCGGTGCGCGGGATTACCTCGCCGCTTTCGCGCGGCGCTGCGGCCGCCCCCTGACGCCAGCCGAATTGCGCCGGGCCATGGCCGACGGCGACGGCGATCCGGCGCTGATGGCACTGATTCGCGCGAACCACCTGGGCGACAGCGCCGGGCGCGAACAACTCGCGGGACAGATCCGCTGCCCGGGCCAAGCGACGCGATGAAACCCCTGATCGTCGTCCCGTCCCTGCTCTGCGCGCTGCTGCTGGTCACACCGGGCGCGTCGTCCCTCGATCTAGGCGTCATCGGGCCGACCTATGAAATCAGCGAACCGCATCTGTTGCAGATGATCGAGCAACGTCTGCGCGACAAGGAGCGCAGCGGCGAGTTAAAACGCCTCGAAGAACAGGCCCGGGAACGCGGCATCGCAACGGTAAAGAACCCGCCGCCGGTCGCCGGCTTGCACGCGACCGAGACGGCCAGGACCTTCTACTTCGACCCGAGTTTCAGGCTCGACCGCAACATTCTCGGTCCCCGGGGCGAGTTGCTGTTTGCCGCCGGCACCCGCAAGAACCCGCTGGAGGTGGTCTCGCTGTCCCGGCACCTGCTCTTTTTCGATGGGCGCGACCCACGCCAGGTCGGCCGTGCCAGACAGTTGATTGCCTTCTATCAGGGACGCGTCAAGCCGATTCTGGTCGGCGGCTCCTATCTCGACCTGATGCAGTCATGGCGCATGCCGGTCTATTTCGATCAACAAGGTCTGCTCACCCGTCGCTTCGGCATCACTCAGGTACCGGCCCTGGTATCGCAGGAAGGATTGCGCCTGCGCATCGACGAACTGGAGATCGCGCCATGAGCCAACGCTGCTTCCTAAACAGCCTCCCTATCCTTCTGGCACTGCTCCTCGGTTTCTCCACCCTGCCGACCCAGGCCGCCGGCACCGCCACCTGCACCGGCAAGTTTCCGAATCCGATCACAGATATTTGCTGGTCCTGCATCCTGCCGATAAGCATTGGCAGTGCGCGCATCGCCAACTTCGGCGACCAAGAGGATACCGACAATCCACCCAATCCTGTCTGCAGTTGCCTGGTCAATCCGATCATCGGTCTGTCCATCGGTTTCTGGGAACCGGCGCGCCATGTCGAAGTGGTGCGCAAACCCTTCTGCCTCGTCTCGCTCGGCGGCGTCGACCTTGATCCAGGCATCCCGGCTCCCGAGGCGGCCCGCTTTACCCGCCCGGAAGGCGATGGCGACGGTGGCGGTTTCTATCAAGCGCATTACTACTTGAACCCGGTGATGTACTGGCTGGACGTGGTGACCGATTTTCCCTGCCTGGAGAAGAGTTCCTTCGATCTGGCCTACATGACCGAGGTCGATCCCTTGTGGGCCGACGATGAACTCACCCTGATCCTCAATCCAGATGCCGTGCTGTTCGCCAATCCGATCGCCATTGCCGCATGCGCCGCCGATTGCGTGGCGGCCTCGGTCGGCTTTGGCATACGCGAGATGTTCTGGTGCGCCGGTTGCCAAGGCGGCATCTATCCGCTCAACGGGCACGTCCCCTACCACCTCGGTGGAGTCCGTACTGCCGCGCTGATGGCCCAGCGTTTGAGCGCCAAGATGCACCGCGAGTTGGTGGCCTGGGGCTGGCACGGCAAAGACGGGCTGTGCGGACCGTACTTCGAGCCGGTGATGGACAAGACCGCCTACAAAACCCAACTCACCTACCCCATACCCAACACCGACAAGGAATCCGGCCGCTGTTGCCAGCCCTTCGGGCGGACCACCGTCCTCTGGGGAGCCGGCAAGGAATACCCGGTGCGCGGTGAGGACTTCGCCTTCATGTTGTTTCGCAAAAGGAATTGCTGTGTCGGCTACTGACTTCCCTCGATTCCTCGCCACGCTGATCCTAGGGCTCGGCACCGCGCTCCTTGTTGGCAGTTCGGCCCAGGCTCAAATTTCGCCGGTCGTCACCGAGGCGGACATCGAGCGCTCCCGACGCGAGACCTCCACCGTCACCGAGCAAGATATCGAGTTGGCCCGGCTAAAATACGCCCTGCCGGGCGACACCGGTCACCGATCCGCGCCGCAGAACAGCCCTAACCTGGAGGCACTACCCCAACCGGCGACGCCCGTGCCGGTCGACCTGGAAGCGCTGGCTCGAGGCTATGCCGGGCAATCCGATGCGATTACTCAGGCGCAGGGGCTCGCTACAGGT
>JAEUOD010000055.1 GCA_016791065.1 Dechloromonas sp.
GAAGCTCTGGCGAAGTTCTTCGGCCAGGGCCTTGCCGTCGATAATCTGTGCTGTCATCGTCGCATCCAACAAAAAGAAAACGGGAAAGACCGAGGTCTTTCCCTTTGAATTGGCGACTATTTTACCAGATTACGCGGCGACAGCTTCGGCCGAACCAACCGCCGCACGACCCGCGGCGAAGGCGCGGCGGTTCATGTCGAGCAGCTTTTCGCCCTTTTTCTCGAAACGCTTGAGCACGCAGGCAAGCAGTGTTTCGGCCGGGAAGGGCAGATGGTCGGCAATGGCGCCGAGCATCACGGTGTTGCCGAGGCGGATGTCGCCCAGTTCCTGCGCGATCGAAGTCGCATCGAAGGCAACGACCTTGTTGCCGGTCTGGCGGATTTCGGCCAGCGGGTCGGCGGGGTAATCGAAGAGACCCAGTTCAACGACCGGCGGTACCAACTTGGCCGTGTTGGTCAGCGTGATGCCGCCCGGCTTGAGCATGTGCTGCCAGCGCATGGCCTCGGCGGCTTCGAAGCCGAGCAGGACGTCGGCGGTGCCCGGCGTGATCTGCGGCGAGAGCACGCGCTGGCCGAAGCGCAGGTGCGAGGAAACGACGCCGCCGCGCTGGGCCATGCCGGCGACTTCCGTCTTCTTGGCGTCGTGGCCCATGGCGATCGCCGCTTCGGCGAGGATCTCGGTGGCGGTCATGACGCCCTGTCCGCCGATGCCGACGACGAGAATGTTGGTGGTGGCGTTCATGCGCAGGCACCTCCCTTGACCAGTTTGATCGGCGATTCGATCACGTGATGCTGAATGGCCTTGGGGGCGCAGGGCTGCAGGCAGAGGCCGCAGCCAGTGCACACGGAGGTCTCGATGCGAACGAAGGCGAGATCGACCTCGCGCCCGGAAGCCTTGACCTCCTTGCCGCGCCGGGTGACGTGGATGGCCGGGCAACCGACGTCGATACAGTTGCCGCAGCCCGTGCATTTGTCTTCGACCACCTCGTAGGGCTTGAGCTTGTGGTAGTCCTTGATCAGCACGCAGGGCTGGTCGGTGATGATGACCGACACCTCGGGCACCTTGACCTCGTCGCGGATGGTCTTGAAGAGCACCGGCAACTCATAGGGATTGACCACGTGGATGCGCTCGTCCTTGACGCCGAGGGCCGAGACCAACTTGGCGAAGTCGATGCGCGGCGCTTCCTCGCCGTGGATGTCGCGGCCGTTGCCCGGGTTGTCCTGGCCGCCGGTCATGCCGACGGCGCGGTTGTCGAGGAGCAGGACGGTGACATTGCCCTTGTTGTAGACCATGTCGAGCAGGCCCTGCATGCCCATGTGCAGGAAGGTCGAGTCGCCGATCACGGCGACCACGCGCTTGTCCTTGTCGGATTCGCCACGGCCCTTGTCCATGCCCAGGGCGACGCCCATCGAGGCGCCCATCGAGACGCAGGTGTCCATCGCCTGCCAGGGGTGGCCGGCGCCCAGCGTGTAGCAGCCGATGTCGCCGGAGATGTTGAGGTTGCGCACCTGAGACAGCGTGTAATAGACGCCGAGGTGGGGGCAGGCAACGCACATGGTCGGCGGCCGCGGGAAGACCTGCATCGGCACGACCGGGCTCAGTACCGGCACCGGTTCGCCGAGCAGTTCGGCAATGGCGGGCTTCAGCACGTTGGGCGCCAGCTCGCCCTGCAGCGGCAGGATTTCCTTGCCGATCACCGTGATGCCCTGGGCCTTGAGTTCGGTTTCGACCAGCGGCTCGACTTCCTCGACGACGACGACCTGCTCGACCATGCCGGCGAGCTCGCGGCATTTCTCGAAAGGCACCGGCCAGGAGAAGCCAAGCTTGAGGACTGGCGCGTTCGGGAAGGACTCCTTGACGTGCATGTAGGCCGGGCCGGAAGCGATGAAGCCGACGCGACGGTCGCTGCCGTCCTCGATGACATTGAGCGGCGAGCTTTCGGCCTGCAGCCGCAATTCGCCATCGCGCCGGAACATCAGCGGGATGCGCTTGCCGGCATTGCCCGGCACCATGACGAAGCGGCCGGGTTCCTTCTTGAAACCCGAGCCCGAGTGCGAGACGCGTTCGCCGACTTCGACCAGTGACTTGACGTGGTTGATGCGCGTCGTCATGCGCAGGATCACCGGCACCTGGAACTGTTCGGAGAGTTCGTAGGCGGCCAGGGTCATCGCATAGGCTTCCTGCGAATCGGCGGGCTCGAAGACCGGCACGTGGGCGAAGCGGCCCCAGTAGCGGGAGTCCTGCTCGTTCTGCGACGAGGAGAGGCCGACGTCGTCGGCGATGGCGATGACTAGGCCGCCGATGACGCCGGTCAGGGTCAGGGTCATCAGCGCGTCGGAGGCGACGTTCATGCCGACATGCTTCATGCAGCAGAAAGCGCGCGAACCGGCATAGGCGGCGCCGATGGCGACTTCCAGCGACACCTTCTCATTGACCGACCATTCGGCGTAGAGATCGGGGTAGGTCGAGATGACTTCGAGCATCTCGGTCGATGGCGTGCCAGGGTAGGCGGCGGCAACCTTGACGCCGGCCTCCCAGACGGCGCGGGCGACGGCTTCATTGCCGGACATCAAGTGACGGGTTGCGGCGGGGGCGGGCATCACGGCGGCCATGCTTGCTCCTGTGGGGAAAGACAAAACATTCAATTATAGGGAGCCGGCAAAAACGCAATTTGATACAGCGCAAGTTGTATTTGAATAAATTTTGTATCTTATTTTGCGGCGCTCCAGCCAGCCTCCTGGCGAATCCTGTTGTGCCAGGTGCATAGTGTGGCAAGCTCCCGGAACATGAAAAACGACTTTCCCCCGTCCTCCAGGTCGCTTGACGAGGCCTTGCGTCAGCGCCTGCTGCGCCAGACCTTCGTCCTCGGCCGGGCCACCGGGCCGACCGCCTTCGTGGCCGCCTTGATGACCTGGGGGATTTTCTGCACGCTGAACGGGCCGCAGTCCGCCGTGCTGCTCTGGGCCGGCTTGATTCATGGCGTTCAATGGGGCCGCTGGTATTTCATCCGCCGCAACGAGCGGGTTTATCCCGAGGCCCGCTACGCCGAGGGGCAACCGGATGGCTTGCATTTCTATATCGCGCCCTTGATCCTGGCTTCGATCGTCTGGGGGCTGGCGCCCTGGCTGCTCCTGCCGGCTGGCGGCGACGCCCTGCAAAGCTCCATCCTCGTCGTTATCCTCTTCGGCATGCTGGCCGGCTCGATTCCCACCCTCTCACCCTGCCGGCTCGGCGTCATTGCCTGGCTGATGCCGCTGGCTTCGCTGGCCTCGGCCTTCCTGCTGTTGCAGGGGACGCAGCAGGGCATGCTGCTGGCGGCCTTTCTCGTATTGTTCTGTGCCGTCATGGGCAAGTTCGCCTTTGTCCAGAACCGCCTGCTGACCACCGGCCTGCGCGCGCAGATCGAGAATGCCAGCCTGAGCGAGCGTCTGCTCGTCCAGTCGCGCGATCTTGAACGGCTCAGCCGCGAACGCAGCCGCTTCTTCGCCTCGGCCAGTCACGACCTGCGCCAGCCGGTCCATGCGCTGGCGCTCTACGCCCAGGTCCTGCAGCGGGATCTGGCGACGCACCCGAGCCTGCCTGTGGTCAACCGGGTCATCCAGGCGACCGAGTCGGTCGGCTCATTGCTCAACCTCATGCTCGATATATCGAAGATCGATGCCGGCGCCGTCAAGCCCAGCTTCCGCCGCCTGCCGCTCGATGCCTTGTTCGAGCGCCTCTTGCATATCTACGAAAGTCGCGCCGAGGCGGCCGGGCTCGACCTGCGGATACACCTTGTGCCCGGCGAAATCGTCACCGATGGCGATCTCCTGCTGCGTATCCTGTCCAATTTTGTCGACAACGCACTCAAATTCTGCCAGGGTGGCGGCGTGCTGATCAGTGCCCAACGGCGGGGTGAGGCCATTCGTTTTGCGGTCTGGGACACCGGCTGCGGCATTTCGCCGGAGCATCAAGCCCAGGTTTTCGAGGAATTTTTCCAGGTAGATAATCCGCAGCGCGATGCCAGCAAGGGCTTCGGCATCGGTCTCTCCATCGTCAAGCGCCTGACCGAACTGCTCGGCGCGCGGCTCGGCATGCGTTCGGTGCCGGGGCGCGGCAGCGTCTTCTGGGTGGACGTTCCGGTCCAGCCCGTCGTGCTGGCCACCGATGGCGATCTGATCGCCGAACCGTTGGTCGATGCCTATCCCTTGGCGGCGCGCCAACTGCATCTGCTGCTGCTCGACGATGACCGGCAGATCTGCGAGGCGATGCGGGCCTGGCTGCAGCCGCTGGTCGCGGCCATTCATGTCGCGGGTTCGGTGGCCGAGGCGCGCGAGATCGCCTTGCGCGAAAAGGATCGGCTCGATGCGCTGGTGGTCGACTTTCGTCTGGCCGACCGCGTCGACGGCATCGAGGCGGCCGCCCAGTTGCGCGCGCTCGTCGGGCGCCCGCTGCCGACCATCCTGGCAACCGGCGATACCGATCCGGAGCGGGTGCGCGCGGCCTGCGCCGACGGCCTTGAAGTCCTGTTCAAACCGGTGTCGCCACGCCAGTTGCTGCAGCGTATCGAGGTCTTGTGTACGGCGGCGCGTCGCCACGAAGTGCCGCCAGCCTAGCTCAAGCCCGGGGTGGCCTATGACTGACGGGCTATCGCCTTGGCCGGTGCGTCCTCCTAGAATGAGGCATTCGCCTGCGGAGCCGGTTGACCATGAACATCCTGATTGCCGACGATCACGTGCTTGTCCTCGAAGCCGTCCAGATGAAACTGCGCGGTCTGGCCGCCACGGTCGATTTCATTTGCGTTTCCGATGCTGCAGGCCTGGCGGCCGCCGACTGCGCCGCGCTCGATCTCGCTGTGGTCGATCTGGGCATGCCCGGTACGGTCGGCTGCAACCATATCCTGGCCTTGCGCGGGCGTTTTCCGGCATTGCCGATCATCGTCCTCAGCGCCTGTGAGGATGCCGCCGTGGTGCGCCGCCTGCTCGATGCCGGCGTGCGTGGCTTCATCAGCAAGACCGATTCCTCCGACATCATGCTGGCCGCCGTCCAGCTCGTCCTGAGCGGCGGCATCTATGTGCCGCCCCTGATCCTCTGGTCCGATCAGGCGCCCGGTGCTGCGCCGGCTGCGCAGGGCGGGGCGGGATTGCCCGACTTGACCCAGCGTCAGATTGACGTGCTCAGGCTGCTCGTCCGCGGCCATTCCAACAAGGTGATCGCCCGCCAGCTCGACATTGGCGAAGGGACCGTCAAGGTTCATGTCGCAGCCATTTTCCGTGCCCTCGGCGCCCGCAACCGGACCGAAGCCGTTGCCAGCGCACGCCACCTGATTCCGGTGCTCGACTAGACCGCCGGCGGCGAGCTGCCGCTCATTCCATTTGTTGTTATCGATTTGCTGCCCTGCTGCAGGCCGGCAGGTGGCTGCTTGCGCCTCGATCCCCGATCTCTGCGACGACCTTGCGGACGACATTCGGCGACTAAGGGAAAATACGGATATTGCACGATGCGAATTTTGATTTTACAATGCGAAAAAGCAACATAAGGGAAATCTCGGGTCGTCGTGGCTCCCCGCTGCGGCGTGTTAAGAGGTACAGTTGTTTTGCTCAACAGGCAAAACAGAATGAAAACCAACCGTAGGAGACAAACCATGGCTGACCAGTCGAATGCCGTGCCGGGCGCTGCCGATGCAGACCCGCAGGAAACCAAGGAATGGATTGATGCCCTCGAAGGCGTCATCACACAAGAAGGCCCTGAACGGGCCCATTACCTGATCGAGAAGCTGATCGGTCAGGCCCGCGAGGACGGGATCGATATCCCCTACTCGGCGAACACCGAATACATCAACACCATCCCCGTTGAGCGCCAGCCGAAGTACCCGGGCAACCCGGACATGGAGATCAAGATCCACTCCTACATCCGCTGGAACGCCATGGCCATGGTCATCCGTGCCAACAAGGACACCAACGTCGGCGGCCACATCGCCTCCTTCGCCTCCGCCGCCGCTCTTTACGACGTCGGCTATTCCCATTTCTGGAAGAGCATCGACCATGAAACCGGCGGCGACCTGATCTTCTTCCAGGGGCACTCGGTACCCGGCGTCTATTCCCGCGCCTTCATGCTCGGTCGCCTGACCGAAGAGCAGCTGGACAACTTCCGCCAGGAAACCGGCGGCAAGGGCATCTCCTCCTACCCGCACCCCTGGCTGATGCCGGACTTCTGGCAGTTCCCGACCGTTTCGATGGGTCTCGGCCCGATCCAGGCCATCTACCAGGCCCGCTTCATGAAGTACCTCGCCTCGCGCGGTCTGATCGACGCCGCCAAGGCCGAACAACGTAAGGTCTGGGCCTTCCTTGGTGACGGCGAGACCGACGAGGTCGAGTCGCTGGGCGCCATCGGCATGGCCGGTCGCGAAAAGCTCGACAACCTGATCTTCGTCATCAACTGCAACCTGCAGCGCCTCGACGGCCCGGTGCGCGGCAACGGCAAGATCATCCAGGAACTCGAATCCGAATTCCGCGGTTCCGGCTGGAACGTCATCAAGCTGATCTGGGGCACCCACTGGGACACCCTGTTCAACCGCGACAAGAAGGGCATCCTCAAGAAGCGCATGATGGAACTGTGCGACGGCGAATACCAGACCTTCAAGGCCAAGAACGGCGCCTACGTCCGCGAGCACTTCTTCAACACCCCGGAACTGCGCGCCCTCGTCGCCGACTGGACCGATGACCAGGTCTGGCAACTGAACCGCGGCGGCCACGATATCTTCAA
>JAEUOD010000070.1 GCA_016791065.1 Dechloromonas sp.
CCAGAGCCAGAGCCAGAGCCAGAGCCAGAGCCAGAGCCAGAGCCAGAGCCAGAGCCAGAGCCAGAGCCAACGGCCGAAGCCTTGGCGGAACCACTGGTCGAAACGCCCGAGGAGAGTACTTTGGCTGCTCGCGAGGCGGGATTGGTGGCGGCGCGAGAACTCAGCGACACGCCGGCCTATAACCGTTGGGCGGCGGGTACCCTGGCTGGCAATGGATTGGGGGGCTTCGAGACCACGCAGGCACGGCCGGCCGTCTGGCCTTTCGTCGTGGTCGCGTTCATTTTGATTCTGGCCCTCTTCGCGCAGTTGCTCTATCACTTCCGCACCGAGGTCGTGCAGCATCTGCCCGCGGCCGAGTCCATCTATGGGGCATTGGGCGTTGCCGTGCCCCTGCCCCGAAATGCCGATTTCGTGGTCATCGAAGCATCCGACCTGCAGGCTGACAAGACCCGTGGCCTCTTCGTTCTGCAGGCGACGCTGCACAATCGCGCCAGCTACCCGCAGGACTGGCCAGCCCTCGAGCTGACTCTGACCGACACCAGCGATACGGTGGTATCGCGCCGGGTCATGCAGGCATCCGAGTATCTGCCACCCAATATCAGTCCGGAATCCTTCCCGGCCAATGGCGAAGTCGCCGTTCGCCTGTGGGTTGAGGCGCGCGATATCGGAGCCGCCGGCTATCGCCTTTACATCTTTTACCCTTGAGTCTTCATGAGCACACTGATCTGCGGTTCCCTCGCTTTCGACAACATCATGGTCTTTCCGGACCGCTTCAAGAATCACATCCTGCCGGAACAGATTCACATCCTGAACGTCGCCTTCCTGGTGCCTGAGATGCGCCGTGAGTATGGCGGTTGTGCCGGTAACATCGGCTACAACCTGATGCTTCTCGGCGGCGATCCGTTGATCATGGCAACGGTCGGCGATGACGCCGGCCCTTACATGGAGCGCCTCGACAAGCTGGGCCTGCCGCGCTCGCACGTTCGGCATGTGCCAGGTGGCTTCACTGCTCAGGCCTTCATCACGACGGATCTGGACGACAACCAGATTACGGCCTTCCATCCCGGCGCAATGAGCTTCTCGCATCTCAACAAGGTCGAGCATGCGCCGTCGGCAAAGCTTGGCATCGTCGCCCCGGACGGTCGCGAGGGCATGATGCAGCATGCCCGTGATTTCGCCGCTGCCGGCGTGCCCTTCATTTTCGACCCGGGTCAGGGGCTGCCCATGTTCAGTGGTGATGAGTTGCTGGACTTCCTGCGCCTGGCTGACTATGCCTGTTTCAACGACTACGAGGCCAAGCTGGCCTGCGACCGGACCGGGCGCAGCCTGGAGCAATTGGCAGGCGAAGTGAAGGCACTGATTGTCACGCGCGGCGGCGAGGGGTCCGAAATCTATGCCGACGGCCAGCGCATCGTCATCCCCTGCGTCGAGGCCGATCAGGTGGTCGATCCGACCGGTTGCGGCGATGCTTATCGCTCCGGCCTGCTGTACGGCATCGCTAAAGGCTACGACTGGCTCACGACCGGTCGCCTGGCTGCCGTCATGGGGGCGATCAAGATCGCCCATCGCGGCGGGCAGAATCACCAGCCGAGTCGCGAAGAGATTGCCGCACGTTATCAGCGTGCTTTCGGCACCATGCCTTGGTAACGGCCATGAAAAGCCTGCTCCTGATTTTCGCGTTCATGAGTCTGCTCGGCGGTTGCGCGAGCAGCAAGTCGGGTGACGTCTACACGCGCGATCAGGCGCGTCGCGAACAAACCATTCGCATGGGGATTGTCGAATCGGTGCGCGAGGTGCTGATGGAGGGCACCAAGTCGCCGGTTGGCCCGGCGGCCGGGGCGGCGATCGGAGGCATTGCCGGCAGCACCTTGGGTGGTGGAAAGGGGGCGGCGGTGGCGGCGGTGATCGGTGCCGTCGCCGGTGGTCTGGCTGGCGCGGCAATCGAGGAGGGGGTTACCCGCAAGCAGGCACTCGAAATCACCGTCAAGCTGGATAACGGGTCGATGATCGCCATCGTCCAGGAAGCCGATCCGGCGGAATTCCGGCCGGGCGACCGTGTGCGTATCCTCTCCAACTATGGAGAATCGCGCGTCACCCGCTGAAACGCGGTGGTAAAGGTCTTGCAATAGCGATGTAACCGGTCTCTTCCAGACTGTTCTCCATGAACCCAAAGGAGAACAGCATGGAAGAACTGCATGGCGGGCTCGAGAAGCGCCGCCCACGTCGCCCCAGCCTGGCCGTCAGCCTGGCTCGTACGAGCAGCGACATTCTCGACGCCCAGCGTCTGCGTTACCGCGTCTTCGCAGGCGAAATGGGCGCCAATCTGCCGACCCGCACGCCGGGCGTCGATCACGACATCTACGATCCCTATTGCGAGCATCTGGTGGTGCGCGATGTCGATAGCAGCGAGATCGTCGGCACCTACCGCATCCTGTCACCTGAGAAAGCACGCCAGATCGGCTATTACTCGGAAAATGAGTTCGACCTGACCCGCCTGCAGCACCTGCGTACGCGCCTGGTCGAGATCGGCCGCTCCTGCGTCCATCCTGACTATCGCACCGGCGCCACGATCACCCTGCTCTGGTCGGGGCTGGCCCAGTACATGACCGAGCGCGGCTACGACTACCTCATGGGCTGCGCCTCGATCAGCATGGGGGATGGCGGTCATGCCGCAGCGAGCTTGTATAATCGATTGGCGGTCGATCATCTCGGGCCGCAGGAATACCGGGTCTTTCCGCGCTGCCCGTTGCCGCTGGCGGCTTTGCGCCAGGATCTTCCGGCCGAGACGCCCCCGCTGATCAAGGGGTACCTGCGGGCCGGCGCGTGGATTTGCGGCGAGCCGGCCTGGGATCCTGATTTCAACACGGCCGATCTACCCATACTCATGCCGATGGCCAAGGTTTCCAATCGCTACGCCAAACACTACTTGGGGCAGGCAGACTGAACGATACCAATTTCCTGATTCGTGCCTTCCGGCTGACGCGCCTCGCCTTGCTTGTGCTGGGCGGGGCCTTGGTCGTCCTGCTCGTGTTTCCATGGTGCGGCATACCGCGTCGTCTTGCCTTGAAAGCGGCTTGGGCGCGTGCTTTGCTCGGTACCTTCGGAATGGTCCTCGAAGCGGATTTGACCCATGCCCGGCCCGGTGGGCTGCTGGTGGCCAACCATATTTCCTGGATCGACATCTACGTCATCAATGCCGCCTTGCCAGCCGCATTCGTTTCCAAGGAAGAGGTCCGGCATTGGCCCCTGATCGGCTGGCTGGCGGCACGCAACGATACGATCTTTCTGCGCCGTGGTAGTCGTGGGCACGCCCGGATCATCAACCAGGAAATTGCCACTATCCTTTCGGAAGGGCGCCACGTCGCGGTCTTTCCCGAGGGTACGACCACCGACGGCACGCACCTACTGCACTTCCACGCGGCCTTGATCCAGCCGGCGCTGGTCGCCGGGCAGGCCGTCCTGCCGATCGGGATTTCCTACTGGGAGCCGGATGGAACGCGCAGCCTGGCGCCGCGCTACGATGGAGCCATCAGCCTGGGCCAATGCGCCCGGGCCATTTTGGGGCGTCGACGCCTGATTGCTCGTCTGGTGACGACGCCAGTTCGCGGCCTGAATGGTGAGGACCGCCGTCAGGTGGCCGCCGAGGCACGCGAGGCTATCGCTTTTGCCGCAGGGCTTCCCCTGCCGAGCAATCAACCTGAAACACCTGGCGATCTTCCAGGCGCAGGGCCGTCAGATGCCCTCCCCACAGACAGCCCGAGTCCAGTGCCAGCAGATTTGGCGTTATCTTGAGGCCGAGCGCCGACCAGTGGCCGGTAACCAACACGCTGTCGGCGCTTTTCCGGTTGGGCAGGTCGAACCACGGCAGGTGACCGGCCGGGGCGTTGGAAAGCTTGCCCTTGACCTTGAATTCCATGACGCCCTTAGGGGTGCAGAAGCGCATCCGGGTCATCGCATTGACAATCACCCGTAGCCGGGCCCAGCCCTTAAGGTCGTCCGACCAGCCGGCAGGTTCGCTGCCCCAGAGGTTGAGGATGAATTCGCGGTAGTCCTCGCCCTGCAGTCGGGCCTCGACTTCGCCGGCCAGTTCGCGGGCGCGGGCCGCCGTCCATTGCGGCAGCAGGCCGGCATGGACCAGGCAGAATTCACCCTCGGTATGGCACAGCGGCTGGTGCCGCAACCAGTCGAGCAATTCGGCGCAATCCGGGGCGTCCAGAATCTCTTGCAGCGTGTCGTCCTTGCCCCGGTACTTGGCACCGCCTTCGGCGACCATCAGCAGGTAGAGATCGTGGTTGCCGAGCACGGTCAGCGCGGCATCGCCGAAGGATTTGATCAGACGCAGGGTTTCCAGCGACTTGGGACCACGATTGACCAGGTCGCCGACCAGCCAGAGGCGATCCACTGCGGGGTCGAAGCCGCAGTGGTCGAGCAGGCTGCACAAGGAATCGTAGCAGCCTTGGATATCGCCGATGGCGTAAGTGGCCATTGCTTTGGCTACTCGACCGTCACCGACTTCGCGAGATTACGCGGCTTGTCCACATCGGTCCCCTTGACCAGAGCGGCGTGGTAGGAGAGCAATTGCAGCGGAATGACGTGAAGGATCGGCGACAGTTCGCCGTAGTGCTCGGGCAGGCGCAGGATATGGACGCCGTCCGATTCAGGGATTTCCGAGTCGGCATCGGCAAAAACGTAGAGTTCGCCACCGCGCGCCTGGACTTCCTTGAGGTTTGACTTCAACTTGTCGAGCAACAGGTCGTTCGGGGCGACCGAAATGACCGGCATCTCGGCATCGACCAACGCCAGCGGGCCGTGCTTGAGTTCGCCGGCCGGGTAGGCCTCGGCGTGGATGTAGGAGATTTCCTTGAGCTTGAGCGCGCCTTCCATGGCGATCGGATAGTGCCGGCCACGGCCGAGAAAGAGCGCGTGATGCTTGTCGGCGAAGCGCTTGGACCAGGCTTCGATTTCTGGTTCGAGTTCGAGCACCTTGTTCACGGCGACCGGCAGGTGACGAAGCTGATCGATATAGGCGGCTTCCTGTTCTGGCGTCAGGCGCTGCTTGAGCTTGCTCATGACCAGGGTCAGTACGAACAGCGCGGCCAGTTGGGTGGTGAAGGCCTTGGTCGAGGCGACCCCGATTTCCGGGCCGGCGCGGGTGATGAAGCGCAGGGCGCATTCGCGGACGATGGCTGACTCGGGGACGTTGCAGATGGCCAGGGTCTTGGTCTGGCCGAGCGACTTGGCGTGGCGCAGGGCGGCCAGGGTATCGGCTGTTTCGCCCGACTGCGAAATGGCGACGATGAGCTGGCGCGGGTTGGCAACCGAGGTCCGGTAGCGGTATTCGCTGGCGATCTCGACGTTGCACGGTACGCCGGCAATGGCTTCGAGCCAGTAGCGTGCTGTGTAGCCGGAGTGGCTGCTGGTGCCGCAGGCGAGAATGAGGATCGAGTCGACATTGGCCAGCAGATTGCCGGCTTCTGCGCCGAAAATGCCGGGTTGGATGGTCTTGCTGCCACCGACGATTTCGAGCGTGTTGGCCAGGGCTTCCGGTTGCTCGAAGATTTCCTTCTGCATGTAGTGGCGATAATTGCCAAGCTCGACGGCAGCGGCCGAGAGTTGCGAGACATGCACCGGGCGTTCGACCGGTGTGCCGTCGAGGCGGGCGATACGGACGGTTTCGGCGGTCAGTTCGGCGATGTCGCCGTTTTCCAGATAAACCATGTTACGGGTGACCTGGAGCAGGGCCGAAGCGTCGGAAGCCGCGTAATTGCCGTTGTCGGAAACACCAAGCAGGAGCGGCGAGCCTTCGCGGGCGACGATGATCTTGCCGGGCTGCCGGTGGTCGATGACGGCGATGGCGTAGGCGCCAACCAGACGGCGGCAGGCGATCTGGACGGCTTTGAAGAGGTCGGGTTCCGTCTTGAGGGTAGCATCGACCAGGTGGGCGATGCTCTCGGTGTCGGTATCGGAGGTGAAAACGTAACCTTGGGCGACCAGTTCGTTGCGCAAGGATTCGTAGTTCTCGATGATGCCGTTGTGAACGACAGCGATCGAGCCGGAGACGTGCGGATGGGCATTGCGTTCGCTGGGGACGCCATGGGTCGCCCAGCGGGTGTGGGCGATGCCGGTGGTGGCGCCGGTGCCGGCCGAAGCAGCTTCCAACTCTGCAACGCGCCCGGTAGAGCGTACGCGCTCGATATTGCCTTGTCCGATCACGGCTAGGCCGGCCGAGTCATAGCCCCGGTATTCAAGCTTCTTGAGGCCTTCGACGAGAACGGGAACGATGTTGTTGCCGGCTGCTGCCGCGACGATGCCGCACATAGCTGATCCTTATACCTTGTAGTAGTCGCGATACCAGGCGACGAAGCGGCTGACCCCATCCTCGACGGAGGTGCTGGGGACAAAGCCAACCCAATTGTTGAGCAGGTTGGTGTCGGCATAGGTTGCCGGCACGTCGCCATCCTGAAGCGGCAGCAGGCGCTTTTCAGCCTGCATACCCAGCGCTTTCTCGATGGCGCCGATGAAGTCGAGCAACTGCACCGGATTGTTGTTGCCGATGTTGAAGACGCGGTAAGGCGCGTTGCTGGTCGCCGGGTCGGCCTCGTCCGGGATATAGGCCGGGTTGGGCTCGGCGTTGCGGTCCATGACGCGAATGACGCCTTCGACGATGTCGTCGATGTAGGTGAAGTCGCGCTTCATGTTGCCGTGGTTGAAGACGTCGATCGGCCGGCCTTCGAGGATAGCCTTGGTGAACAGGAAGAGCGCCATGTCCGGGCGGCCCCACGGGCCATAGACGGTGAAGAAACGCAGGCCGGTCGTCGGCAGGCCGTAGAGGTGGCTGTAGGTGTGGGCCATCAGCTCATTGGCCTTCTTGGTCGCGGCGTAGAGGCTGACCGGGTGATCGACGCTGTCATGCTCCGAGAAAGGCATCTTGGTATTGCCGCCATAGACGCTGGAGCTGGAGGCATAGACCAGGTGGGCGACCTTGTTGTGGCGGCAGCCCTCGAGGATGTTGGTGAAGCCGACCAGGTTGCTCTCGATGTAGGCGTGCGGGTTCTGCAGCGAGTAGCGGACCCCGGCCTGGGCAGCGAGGTGGATGACCTTGTCGAACTTCTCGGAGGCGAACAGGGCGTCCATACCGGCACGGTCGGCAACGTCGAGCTTGACGAAGCGGAAGTTCGGGTGCCCGATCAGCCGGGCCAGACGGCTTTCCTTGAGGGCGACTTCGTAATAGTCGTTCAGGTTGTCGATACCGACCACTTCGTCACCGCGGGCCAGCAGGCGCAGCGAGGTCGTCATGCCGATAAATCCGGCAGCGCCGGTCACGAGAATCTTCACAGGTCAGCCCTTTGCATGAAAGTCTAGATTTTACCGCAGTGCAGCATCGGAATTCTGCCGCTCCAGCATCTTGGAATATTTTGTGAAACTGTTGAAACAACCGATGGTAATGTGGATTAGGCCCGGTAGCCCGTCACGGAAGCCCTGGCGAAAGAGATAGAACTTGACGAACCGGATCAGCGGGCTCAGCGCGAGTCGGCCGAAAGTAGCCCGCTTGCCTGCCGCCAAGGCCATTTCGGCGGCGAGGCTGGTGTAGCGGTTCTGCTTGTTCAGGTAGGTGGCCAGCGATTCGGCGGAGTCGTGCAAGAGGTCGCCGGAGAGCGTGCCGACCGGTGCTTCGCACAAGACCTTTTCATGTACCGCATCGTCGGACCAGGCGGCACGCCGACGGTCGAATAGGCGCAGGCTCCAGTCCGGATAGCCTTCGCCGTGGCGCAGATAACGACCGAGGAAGCGGTTGCAGCGGGGAAAGCGGTAGGCCGCCGCCTCAGGTGCCTGCAGGGCTGCGCGGATCGCGGTTTGCAGGTCGGCGCTGACCCGTTCGTCGGCATCCAGGCATAGCACCCAATCATGCTTCGCGGCAGCGACGGCGTATTGCTTCTGCTGGCCGAAGCCCAGCCAGGCTTGCTCGATGACCCGGGCGCCGAAACGTTCGGCGAGGGCCTGGGTGCCATCGGTACTGCCCGAGTCCACGACGACGATGTCGTCGGCGAAGCCCACGCTTTGCAGGCAGGCTTCGAGTTGCGCAGCCGCATTGAGCGTGATGATGGCGACGGACAGCGGCTGGCGCGAGGCGGGCATTTATAATTGCAGCTTCGAAAAGACGTCATTTTATCTGCCGATGCGCATCCTGATTGTGAAAACTTCCTCGCTCGGCGATGTCATCCATAATTTGCCCGTGGTCAGCGATATCCACCGGCATTTTCCCGATGCCGAGGTCGATTGGTGCGTCGAGGAGGGCTTTTCCGCCATTCCCCGGCTGCATCCCGCAGTCCGGGAGATCATTCCGACTGCTGTCCGGCGCTGGCGCAAGGCCTTGTTCAAGGCGGCCACCTGGCGCGAGATACGGGCGCTGCATGAAAGACTGCAGGCGCAGACCTACGATGCGGTGATCGACACCCAGGGGCTGCTCAAGAGCGCCGTCATCGCGGCCCGGGCGCGCGGCCCGATCTGCGGCTATGCGGCCGATTCGGCGCGCGAACCGATGGCTTCGCGGTTCTACCAGCGGCGTTTCAGCGTTTCGACGAGCGAGCATGCCGTCGTCCGCAACCGCCTGCTCGCCGCCGCTGCGCTCGGCTATGCCGTTACCGAGGCGGCGGACTACGGTATTGCCGCAGCACCCGCTGATTTCAACTGGCTGCCTGACCGTCCGTATGTCGTTTTTTTGAGCGCCACCAGTCGCGACGACAAGTTGTGGCCGGAAGAGCATTGGCTGGCGCTCGGCCGGGCGCTGCAGGCGCAGGGATTCATCGCCGTCCTGCCCGGGGGCAATATTGTCGAACGCGAACGCGCGGCACGCCTGGCGAACGCCATTCCCGAGGCCATCGCTGCACCGCCGCTCTACATACCGCAACTCGCCTCGCTGCTGGCGGATAGCCGGGCCGTGGTCGGCGTCGATACCGGCCTGACCCACCTGGCCGCCGCTCTCCGGGTGCCGACCGTTGCCCTCTATACGGCGACCGACCCGGGGCTGACCGGCGTTCTCGGGGCCGGCTTCCATTGCAACCTGGGCGGCAAGGCGCAAATTCCGGCGGTCGCGGACGTGATGGCGGAACTGCAGTCGGTGCTTGCCTGATGGTCCGTTTCCTCTATTCGCTGATTCTCTATCTCGCGGCGCCGGCGATCTGGTTGCGCCTGCTTTGGCGTTCGCGGCGGCAGCCGGCGTATCTTCAATGTTTACCCGAGCGTTACGGTTTCTACGCCCAAGCGGCGCCATCAAAACTGATCTGGGTTCATGCGGTCTCGGTCGGCGAAACGCGGGCAGCACAGCCGCTGATCGAAGGCTTGATGGCTCGCTGGCCCGAACACCGCGTCTTGCTGACCGGCATGACGCCGACCGGGCGGGATGCCGGGGCGCAGGTTTATGGCGAGCGGGTGCTCCAGGCCTACCTGCCGTATGACTACCCGGTCGCCGTCCAGCGCTTCCTTGATCATTTCAAGCCGGAATTCGGCGTGCTCATGGAAACCGAAATCTGGCCGAACCTGCTTGCCGCGGCCAAGGCGCGCCAACTGCCGGTGATCCTCGCGAATGCCCGCCTCTCGGCGCGTTCGGCGCGTGGCTACGGTCGCCTGGCGAGTCTGGTCGGCCCGGCGTTCGCCGCCTTGAGGGGGGTAGCTGCGCAGACTGCGAATGATGCCGAGCGTCTCGCGGGGCTCGGGGCGCAGCGGGTGGAAGTGTGCGGCAACCTGAAATTCGATGTCGTGCCGGCGCCGGAGAAGGTCTGCTTGGGACGGCAGTGGCGCGCCACAGTCGGGCAGCGCCAGGTCTGGCTGGCCGCCAGTACCCGCGAAGGCGAGGAGGTGCTGATTATTGAAGCCTGGCGGGCCGTGGGCGCGAGCGAGGCGCTACTGGTTCTGGTGCCGCGCCATCCCCAGCGCTTCGACGAGGTTGCGGCAATGCTGGCCGGGCAAGGCATTGCCGTTCGCCGGCGTAGCGAATCTCTGCCGGATGCGGAAACCCAGGTCTGGCTGGGCGACAGCATGGGAGAAATGGCGGCCTATTTCAGTTTTGCCGACCTGGCCTTCATCGGTGGCAGCCTGTTGCCGCTGGGTGGGCAGAACCTGATCGAGGCGGCAGCGTGTGGTTGTCCCGTGCTGGTTGGTCCCCATACCTTCAATTTCCTGCAGGCGACCGAAGATGCGATTGCCGCCGGGGTTGCCCGCCGTGTCGAGAGTCCGCAGCGCCTAGGCAGCGAAGTCGCCCGTCTGTTGAGGGGTGAGGATGAACTGGCGGCGATGCGCGCCGCCGCAGGAGCCTTCATGCACGCCCATCAGGGCGCCACGCAGCGAATGCTGGCACTTATTGCGCGCTGTTCGGATCGAGCAGCGCGTTGATCTGAACGACGTCGTCTTCGCCGAGGGTGCCGACGGCTGCCTTGAGGCGGAGTTGCGACATCAGGGTGTCGAGCACGGCCTTGGCCAGGTCGCGCCGGGTCACGTAAACCTGGTTCTCGGCGTTCAGGACGTCGATGTTGATGCGTACCCCGACTTCGTAGCCCAGCTTGTTCGACTCCAGCGCCGACTGTGAGGAGACGAGGGCGGCCTTGAGCGCCCGAACCTGAGCCAGGCCATTGGCCACGCCGAGGTAGTTTTGTTTGGCCGACAGGGCGGCACCGCGGCGTGCTGCCTCCAGGTTGGATTGCGCAGCCGACCGGTTGGCTGCAGCCTCGCGTTCCCGCGATACCACTTGCCCGCCCTGGAAGAGCGGAATATTGAGCTGGACGCCGACATTCTGGTAGTCGGTGTCGAGCACACCGAAAGCCGTCGAGGCGAAGGATTTGGAATAGCCCTGGTTTGCGACCAGATCGAGGGTCGGGTAGTGCCCTGCCCGTTGCTTGTCGACTTCGCGGGCGGCGATCTCGGCAACCGCCTGCTGGATCTGGACCGTGATGCTGTCCTTTTCGGCGGCGGCTACCCACTGGTTCATGTCGGCCGGCTGCGGCGGCGTCAGTTCGGCTTCCTTGCGGATGCGGGCGAGTGTGCCGGGTTCGCGGCCGATAATGGCCTGCAGCGTTCGTTGCTTGATCTCGTAGTCGCTTTCGGCAGCAATTTCCTGGGCCAGGGCGAGGTCGTAGCGGGCCTGGGCTTCGTGCGAGTCGGTGATGGTCGCCGTACCGACCTCGAAATTCTTCTTGGCCGATTCAAGTTGCTGACCGATGGCCGTCTTGTTGGCGCGGACGGCGGCCAGGTTCTCACGGGCGTAAAGGGTGTCGAAATAGGCCTGGGCGACCCGCAGGATGAGGTCTTGCCGGGCATGGGCGAAATTGGCCTCGGCCTGGGCGACCTGCATTTTCGACTGGTCGTAGGCAACCCAGTTCTGCCAGCGGAACAGTGGCTGCGTCAGCGTCAGCTGGTAGGCATTCGAATTGAAGCGTGGTTTGGCGAAAGCGTTGCCGTTGTGCGTCGAAATCTCGTTCTGGTTCCACACCGTGTTGCCCGAGAGCGTGAGACTGGGCAGCAAGCCGGCGCGGCCTTGCGGCATTTTCTCCCGGCCGGCATCGAGTACCGAGCGCGCTGCCGAGAAGGTCGGGTCGTTATCCTGGGCTTCGCGGTAAACCTGAAGAAGGTCGGCGGCGAACAGGGGCGACGAGAGCAGCGGGGAAAGCAACAGCCAGGCGAACTTCTTCATGTCTTCCTCAATAACGACGCATCGTGGGATCAACCTCGACCGCCCAGGCTTCGACGCCGCCGGTCAGGTTGTACACCGAACCGAAGCCCCGGTTCTCGAGGAACATGGCAACCTGAAAGCTGCGTGCGCCATGGTGACAAATGGCGACGATGTCGCGTTCGGGCGCAAGTTCGCTGCAGCGGACCGGAACCAAGTGCATGGGCATGTGCTGTGCCCCGGCAATATGGCAGTGCTCGAATTCCCACGGTTCGCGCACATCGAGCAACAGCGGTGCCGGCCGACTGTCGTCGGCCAGCCATTCGGCAAGTTGCGTGGCGCGAAGCTGCTGCATCAGAGGACGAAGCTTTCCGGTGCGGCCATGCCATCCAGCGCCGGTACGACGGTTTCGAAAAGGTTGATGGTGTTGTAGACACCTTCGGCGGTGCAGGTGATCAACTGAGCTTCCATGACCGGCGCTTCGCCGACGATCACTGCCAGGCGGCCGCCGACGCGCAACTGCTTGAGTAGGGCTTCGGGGAGCACCGGCAGCGAGCCGGAGACGATGATGGCATCGTAAGGGCCGCGGGCCGACCAGCCATTGATGCCATTGCCGATTTCGATGGTGACGTTGGCGACACCGGCACGGGCCAGGTTCTGCTTGGCGAATTCGGCCAGTTCAGGGCGCGATTCCACGGTGACGACGTGCTCGGCGCGAGCGGCCAGCAAGGCGGCCATGTAGCCGCTGCCGGTGCCAATTTCGAGGACCTTGTCGGTCTTCTTGATGCCCAGTTCCTGCAGCAGCTTCGCTTCGATCTTCGGTGCCAGCATGACCTGGCCGCTACCGAGCGGAATTTCCATGTCGGCGAAGGCAAGGTTGCGGTAGGCGGCGGGGGCGAAGTCTTCGCGTTTGACGACGAAAAGCAGGTCGAGAACCTGCGGATCCAGAACCTCCCAGGGCCGGATCTGTTGTTCTACCATGTTGAAGCGCGCTTGCTCGATGTTCATGTGGGTCTCCGCAGACGTAATATTAGCATGAGCTAATATATTGATTCCGACAAAACAAAATTATACCTGAGTCCTACACAGGCCTTGACGCAGCAGCGCCATGTGCGTCTGCAGGTAGAGGGGGGCGTCGACCTCGTCGTTCTGGCAGCAGGCCATGGAGTGACGCCAGATCAGCAGCATCAGGATCGGCGCGATGATGACGTCGGTCGTCGTCGTGATATTCAAGTCGCGGAATTCGCCGCTCGCCATCCCGTGTTCAAGCGTTTTGCCGACCAGAGCCTTGACTCGCCGGATGACGTTTTCGAAGTAGAAACGGGCGACTTCCGGGAAATTCCGGGCTTCGGCAACCATCAATTTCGGGATGCCGGAAAAATCGTTCTGACCGATTCTCGACCACCAGTGGGCCAGGAGTTTTTCCAGCAATTCGAAGCTGGAGCCGGCATGGCCGGCGGCAATCGCCTCGTTTTCCGCGACGACGGGCAGTATGCCCTCCTGAATGACGGCTTTGAAAAGCGCTTCCTTGCTCTCGAAATAGAGGTAGAGCGTGCCTTTCGAGACGCCGGCCCGACTGGCGATATCTTCCAGTCGGGTCGCGGCGAAGCCCTTTTCAACAAAAAGCGCGAGGGCGGCGCTGGTCAGTTCGGAGGGGCGTGCTTCCTTGCGGCGCTTGCGCGGTGGGCTGGCGGACATTATTGTTAATGACTATTCGGTCATTAAACTTACCGCGAGCTACCCTGTCGGTCAACGGCCTTCCTTGATCAGGCGGCCCGCTGCCGGCTGGATGGGGCGGGCATTGTTCCGGTAGAGGCGGGAGAAAATGTTGATCTGGTCGAGCGAAACCTGGACCGGTTGCTTCATGACCAGCCAGAGCACGCCTTCGGTGCAGGGGGGCGTGGTCAGCGAACCCATGTAGGTGTAGTAGCTGGGCGAAGCCGGCAAAAGGGTGTTGAGGTCGATGACGGTATTCGGTGGCGCGACCGCCGTATTTTTCTCCAGCGGCATGTTGTTCCACAACGTCTGGATAAATGGGTTTTCGTTGCCGCGTTCGAACAGCACGGCGACGACCGCCAGGGCGCCGTCGTCGGCCTTGTGCACCAAGTGCGCGACCATGTCGAAGCGCTGGCCATTCACCTTTTCCTCCGAGGGCCGGTGGAAGTGGAACTGCACCAGCTCGTAGGTCTTGCCGGTCAGGGTGATCGAGCTGTCCGCCACCTTGACCTGAATAGTGTGGCCGTTGTCCTCGATGCGGAAGGTCGAGGGGCGATAGGTGAACTTGATCGGTTCGACATCGACCTTGATGCCGTCGCGAATGTCGATCGGAGACTGACGCTGGCCGGTGGCGCAGACCGTGTTCTTCGCATCCAGCTTCGCCCAGTTTTCAGGAGCACCGGGGCCTTCGTAGCCCCAGTGGATATGGGCATGTTGCAGGGCTGCATCGCTGTGCGTCAGTTCCAGCATGTAGCCTTCCGATTTGGCTGGGCGGCGGGGCTTTGGGGCCGGGGTCGTATGTACGACCACTGTCGGATTGCGAGTGGCTTGAGGTGCGGGAGGTTGCGCGACGGGCTTTGCCGGTTCGCTGGGCGGCGGCGGAGCTTTTGCCTGTTCGGCGGCAGCTTTAAGGTTAGGGCGGATTGAGGGGATGGCGGCTTGTTCTGCGTCCTTGGCTGCACCGTGTGGGGCATCGGAAGCTTTGACCGGGACGGACTTTTCAACTTTGGCCATCTCCTTTTTGAGCATGGCGTCGTTGGCCTGCTTCAACTGGGTGGCCGCCTCGTTCGCTTTCTGCGCCAGTTCGGCCTGGCTTTCTTTCGGGGGGCGACAGACTTCACGCAGCACCTTGTCGTCAAGCGTACCGCTGCGTACCGGCAGATCGTTGCTCTTGAGTTCTTCCTCGCGAACGACGTCCGTTTCGTTTTTCTTGAAAATGCGTTTGATGGTATTCGCGTTACGGGAAGCGCAGTCGTAGCGCGTGATCGCCTCAATGACGCGATAACCGGCGCCGGAGCGAACGTCGATCAGTTCCTTCTCGAGCACGATCCGCCCCTGTGCCTGAACCGTATTGCCGTCCCGCTTGATGCTGGTGCGGTCGAGTTCGATCCGCTTGCCCGGTTCGGAGGAAATGGTTTGCCAGGTGGGGGCCGCCTGGGCGGCGAAAGGCAAGGCTGCCAACAGGGCGGCAATCGTGATCAGGCGCATTTTGTATCCCTTGTTTTTGCTTTGGATTCGACAGCTTGGTAACACTATTTCGACCATTTTCTAGAAATCTTGAGCTGTCGATCCAGTTTCTTGCATTTTGCCTGTGTTTCCAGTAACTTGCAGCCACTCGTTAGGGGTGTCCGGCAATCGTCGGGCTGAGAAAAACCCTTCGAACCTGGCCGGGTCATGCCGTCGTAGGGAAACGAAATCTGCCGTTTTTGAACCAGATCGCTCCTTGCCCGTCTTACCCCGCGAATCAATGCATGGAGCCCCAATGAACGCCACCGAACAATTCCTCGCCGCCAACGCCCACGTCGACGAGGCCGCCATCCAGCCGCTGCCCAATTCCCGCAAGGTTTACGTCGAAGGGTCGCGTCCGGACCTCCGCGTGCCGATGCGCGAAGTGTCGCAGGCCGCTACCCCGACCGCCTTCGGCGGCGAACAGAACCCGCCAATCTACGTTTACGACTGCTCCGGCCCTTATTCCGATCCGGCCGCCAAGATCGACATCCGCTCCGGCCTGCCCGCCTTGCGTGCTTCCTGGATCGCCGAACGCGGCGACGTCGAGGAACTGTCCGGCCTTTCCTCCGAATTCGGCCGCCAGCGCGCCAGCGACGCCAAGCTAGACGAACTGCGCTTCCCCGGCCTGCATCGAAAGCCGCTGCGCGCCAAGGCCGGTGCCAACGTCTCGCAGATGCACTACGCCCGCAAAGGCATCATCACCCCCGAGATGGAATTCGTTGCCATCCGCGAAAACAACAATCGCCGTGCCTATATTGAAAGCCTGAAGGCGACCGGCCCGATGGGCCAGAAAATGGCCGACTTGCTCGGTCGCCAGCACCCGGGCCAGAACTTCGGCGCCAGCATTCCCGAGGAAATCACCCCGGAATTCGTGCGCAGCGAAATCGCCCGCGGCCGCGCCATCATCCCGAACAACATCAACCACCCGGAAAGCGAGCCGATGATCATCGGCCGCAACTTCCTGACCAAGATCAACGCCAACATCGGCAACTCGGCGCTCGGCTCGTCCATTCAGGAAGAAGTCGAGAAGATGACCTGGTCGATCCGCTG
>JAEUOD010000086.1 GCA_016791065.1 Dechloromonas sp.
GGCTATCTGGTCGGCGTGCATCCGCACGACATCCTGCGCACACTGAATCCCAAACCTGTCGAAGCTGCCCTCCGGGGGTAATTGTCATTACCAATCGAATTGATTTAATCAATCGATTGGAGCTATATATCAGCAAGCCGTAAAGTGGCACGCATCGAGACAGGAGTGCTGCCATGACCCAGATTGTCCTCAATCATTACACCCGCCCACAGGCGCGCCGCCAGTTGTGGATTGGTGCCGCCATGGCGTTTGTCGCGCTGCTTTTTGGCGTCGAACAGTCAATCCAATGGCTGGCCGCCCACCCGATGGCAGCCCGCGGCCTTGAAGCCAGTGTCGTAGCCGGACTCGCCACCGGTCTCGGCGCAATCCCGATACTCTTCCTGCGCCGTCCGACGGCAGCCCTGATGGCGCCGATGCTCGGCCTCGCCGGCGGCATGATGCTTGCGGCCAGTCTGTTCTCCTTGCTCGTACCGGCGGTGCAGATCGTCGCCGCCAGCGCCACTCCTTGGCCGAGCGGGATCGTCACCGCCCTCGCCTTTCTCGGTGGCGTGAGCATGATGCAGTTGATCGACCGACGCACTGCCCACGCCCATGTCGAAAACGTCGAAGCCGCCAAGGTGTTGCCGCAGGTCGGCCTCGTGGTCGCCGCCATCGCCTTGCACAACCTTCCCGAAGGCCTAGCCGTGGGCGTTTCCGCAGCCGCCGGCGCGGACCACGGGATGACGCTCGGTATCGCCATCCAGAACGTTCCGGAAGGCTGGATTGTCGCCAGCGCGATGATCGTGCTCGGTGCCGCACCGCTCCGCGCAGCAGGGATCGCTCTCGCGACCGGCCTCGTCGAGCCGGTAGGAGGCCTTTTCGGTGTCATCGCGACAAGCCTCGCCGGCGCCGCCTTGCCGCTTGCCCTCGCCGCAGCAGCAGGCGCCATGCTCTGGGTGGTCAGCCACGAACTGATTCCGGCCTCGCACAAGCCTGGCCGAGAAGCCGCGGGGACAGCGGGGCTCGCTGCCGGATTCGCGATAATGACGGTACTGGCCTCGGCCTTTTGAAGAAGGCTTAGGCCGCCTTACTGGGAGGCTAAATGGAGCGTTCGATGATGACGCCGACGCGCTTGACGCCGGGCATCATGCCGAGTTTGGCAACGGAAATACGCACCCACTGGGCAGCAAAGTTTTCGAGCAACCAGGTCGCGATGTGCTCAGCCAGCTTTTCCAGCAGGTTGAAATGGCTTGCCGCCAGATCCCCACGCAGGCGCTCGACAACCACGGCGTAGTCAACAGTATCGCGGATGTCGTCGCTGGCCCCGGCCGAGGCGGTAGACACCCCGATCTGCAGAGAAATCTCGACCGTCTGCGGCATGGCCTTCTCGCGCGGATAGATGCCTATCCACGTTTGGGCGCGCAGTTCTTCGATGAAAATGATGTCCATGGGGCGGTCGACCGGTGCGGGGTGTAAAATTCGCCGCGATTGTACTCCAGCCATCCGCTCACCCATGCAAACCGCTCTCGCCATCGCTGCCGCCTACCTGCTCGGTTCCATTCCTTTCGCGATGATCTCCTCCAAGATCTTCGGGCTGGCCGATCCGCGCACCTACGGCTCGGGCAATCCGGGCGCCACCAACGTGCTGCGCAGCGGCAACAAGAAGGCGGCGCTTTTTACCTTGATCGGCGATGCACTGAAGGGGACCGTCGCCGTCATTGCCGCCCAGCAGCTCGGCCTTTCGGACACTCTCATCGGCCTGGTCGCGCTGGCCGTATTCCTAGGCCATCTCTACCCGATCTTTCTCAAATTCAAGGGCGGCAAGGGAGTGGCCACCGCCGCCGGCGTCCTGCTCACCCTCGACCCGATGCTCGGCCTCGCGGTCGCCGGCACCTGGCTTTTCGTCGCCTATGTCTCGCGCTATTCCTCGCTGGCTGCTGTTCTGGCTGCCGGCCTGGCGCCGATCTATTCCGCATTGATGCATGGAGCCGGCGGGCAGATCGTTGTCGTCGGCATCATTGCCATGGCCTTGATCGGCAAGCACTGGCAGAACATCCAGCGACTGATGGCTGGCCAGGAATCGAAAATTGGCAGCAAGAAAAAAGCCTGATCCGTCCAGCCTGATTAATAGTCAGCTTGAATCAAACAAATAAAAGCAATCGATTAGACCTATCGAACTTCCCCTCCTAAGCTGCAGTCATCAGGTCATGCCGACCTGACATTTCAGAGACCGGAGGCCATCATGATTGCTCGATTCATCCAGCGTTTTCTCCAGGAGGAACATGCCTGGGATCAGTACATCGACGCGCTCGCCGGATTGCCCGACAACTACTGAGCTACCATCAGTTGCCGACATGCCATTACCGACCCGCGAAGACTTCACCACAGAAGCACTGGCCGAGGGTTTCGACGAAGTGCTTGAGCGGCAATGGACGCCCTTGACCATCGTCGAAACACACACCCATCCGTTTGCCCTGAAGGCCATCGTCGTACAGGGCGAAATGTGGCTGACAGTCGATGAGCATACCCGACACCTGCGCCCGGGCGATCTCTTTTCCCTGGAATTCGCAGTCGAGCACGCCGAACGCTATGGGCAGGATGGCGCCACCTATTGGGTCGCCCGCAAGCACTGACCGCTTGCCAGAAGGATTGCGGCTCAGGTTTGGCGGGTGGCGTTGGCCGACATGTCCATGAGCGGCCAGCGCGGCTGCACCGCGAAAGCGCCAGCCATCTTCGACGGCGTGCCGGACTGCAGGCGCAAGGCACCGGCCAGCGCGATCATCGCACCATTGTCGGTACAGAATTCCAGTTCGGGGTAGTACACGCGAAAGCGCTTGCGCCGCGCCTCGTCATCAAGCGTCGCCCGCAACTGCTTATTGGCACCAACACCGCCGGCCACAACCAGTTGTTTGAGGCCGGTCTGCTTGATCGCCTTCAGGGATTTCTTGACCAGAACTTCGACAATCGCTTCCTGGAAAGCGCGCGCCGCGTCAGCCTTGAAGACGTCGGTCAGTTCATCCTGCTCGCGCACCAGCGTCAACACAGCCGTCTTCAGGCCGGAAAAACTGAAATTGAGGTCGCCGGAATGCAGCATCGGACGTGGCAACGGGTAAATTTGAGGCCGCCCCTGCTCGGCGAGTTTCGAGAGCAGCGCACCGCCAGGATAAGGTAGGCCGAGCAGCTTGGCACTCTTGTCGAAAGCCTCGCCGGCGGCATCGTCCAGCGTCTCGCCTAGTAGTTCGTATTCGCCGACGCCGGTTACCCGCATCAGTTGGGTATGGCCACCGGAGACCAACAGGGCGATGAAAGGAAAGCTCGGTGGATCGCGCGAGAGCAGGGGCGAGAGCAGGTGCCCTTCGAGGTGATGCACCGGGATGGTCGGCTTGTCGATGGCCAGTGCCAGCGCTTCGGCAAAAGCGCAACCGACGAGCAGGGCACCGGACAATCCCGGGCCGCGCGTATACGCGACCGCATCGACATCGTTCAGTGAGCGGCCTGCCTGCGCCTGCGCCTCGCGCAACAGGGGCACGACGCGCCGGATATGGTCGCGCGACGCCAGTTCGGGCACCACGCCACCATACTCGGCATGCATGGCCACCTGCGAATGCAGGGCGTGGGAAAGTAGGCCGGCTTCGCTGTCGTAGAGCGCAATGCCGGTTTCGTCACAGGAGGATTCAATACCGAGGACTAACATCGGCGCGCATTTTAACACTTGAAGGAAAAAGGTTTTTTGCAATATACTGTTTGGCTTTCCGCAAACATGCGGATACAAATTTGCGCGCACTGCCGTTTACTTGACCTGGCAGGCGCCTAACGGAAGGGGGTGATTTATATGCCGAACATTCGTGTCAAGGAAAACGAGCCGTTCGAGGTGGCCATTCGCCGCTTCAAGCGCACTGTCGAGAAGACGGGCCTCCTGACCGAGCTGCGCGCCCGTGAGTTTTACGAAAAGCC
>JAEUOD010000089.1 GCA_016791065.1 Dechloromonas sp.
GGCCGGGATGAAGGGAGCGAAAGTCGCGGCCATGCCGAAGACGTTGATGTCCATGATGCGCCGGAATACCGCCAGATCTTCCTCGTGCTCGGTCAGCGTGCCGGCCGAGACGCCGGCATTGGCGATGACGATGTCCGGCGCACCGAAGCGGGCGGCGAAATCGGCTGCTGCGGCGTGCAGTGCCGGCGCATCGGTGACGTCTAGGGGATAGCAGGCATGGCTGCCACCCAGTCGCTCGTTCAGCGCAGCCAGCGCCTCACCGCGACGGGCAGCGAGGCCTAGCCGGGCACCCTGTGCGGCGTAGTAAACGGCAAGCGCCTCGCCGATTCCCGACGAGGCGCCCGTAATGAAAACCTTGAGGGTCAATTACTTCTTGCCGGACTTCTCGCTGCGAGACTTGGCGATCAGCTTGTCGGCATTGGCCAGGACCTGATTGAAACCTTCGCCGCCAACCATGTACTTGCCTTCGACAGCCAGTGCCGGCACGCCCTGAACCTTGTAGGCCTGGGCCAACTGGTCGCCGCGCCGCACCTTGCTGGCAACACCGAAGGAAACCAGGGTTTCGGAGAATTTCTTCTGGTCCACCCCCTTCTTGACCACCCACTCGGTCATCGTCTTCTCGTCGAACAGATTGACGCGTTCCTGGTGAATGGCCTTGAAGATGTCGCTTTCGAGACGGTGCAGGTCGCCGGTGATTTCCAGCGTGTAGAACAGCTTGGCGGCATTGGCCCAGGCGCCCCGGCCGAAGGTGATCGGCACCTTCTTGACGACGACGTCGGGCGACTGCTTGCCAACCCAGGCAGTCAGCAGCGGGTTGAAATCGTTGCAATGCGGGCAGCCATAGCTGAAGAACTCCAGCACCTCGATCTTGGCGGGATCCTCGGTCGGCTGTGCCGGGCTGATCGGCGTGTAATCCTTGCCGGCGACCTGAGCGAAGGATGGCAAGGCGGCACTCAACATGAGGCCAACGGCAGAACAGATAAACGTGCGGCGAACAAACTGCATGCGTGACTCCTATTTGGAAAGCTGGGCTTCGATGCCGGATTTGGCAAGCTCGGCGCGAACTTTGTTCAATTCATCGACCTTCATGTAGGGACCGACACGAACCCGGTAGAGGGTCTTGTCCTGGATCATCACCTGCTGGACGACGGCCTCCACCCCCATAAACGCGAGCTTCGCCTTTTGGTTGTCCGCGTCCTGCGCCGTGCTGAAGGAACCGGCCTGGAGGAAGAGCGGAACCTTGCTTTCCTTGACTTCCTCTTTCTTCGGTTCTTCCTTCTTGGCCTCTTCTTTCTTGGGCTCTTCCTTCTTCGGTTCCTCGGCCTTGGTCTCCGGCTTGGCGACCTTGTCCGGCACGGCGTCGGCCTTGCCCGGCAGGATGTCGTAGAACTGGAAGTGCTTTTCCGGCACCGGATCGCCCGGCTTGCCGGGCAGTGCCATCGGCTGGGCCGGCTGGCCATTGCCCTTATCGGGACGCGGCACCTGGACCTGCTTGCTGAACGGGAGCGGCGAGTTGTTCAGATACCAGACCACGCCGGCGGCGATGCAGACGCCGAGAACGAGGCCGACGAACATGCCGACCAGGGTTCCTCCGCCTGATTTTTTCTTGGCCGGCTGGCGCTTGCGCGGCTTCATGTCACGACTCATGCGACTTCCTTACATCGACTCGGGGCAGCTGACACCGAGAATGGCGAGACCGTTGCGGATCACCTGGCGGACGGCGGCTGCGAGCGCGACGCGGGCATCGCGCAGCTTCTCGTCGTCGACCAGCATGCGCTCGGCGTTGTACCAGCCGTGGAACTCTCCGGCCAGGTCCTTGAGGTAGAAGGCGATCATGTGCGGCGCCAGGTCGCGCGCCGCCGTCTCGATCACTTCACGGAACTGGGCGAGCTGATTGGCGATGGCCAGTTCGCGCGGATTAGTCAGCAGGGCCAGATCGGCCTCGGCCAGGCTGGCTGGCGCGCCGTTCCACTGGCCGAGCACCGAGCAGATGCGGGCGTGGGCGTACTGGATGTAATAAACCGGATTCTCGTTGGTCTGGCTCTTGGCGAGATCGAGGTCGAAATCGAGGTGCTGGTCCGACTTGCGCAGCGCATAGAAGAAACGACAGGCGTCGTTGCCGACTTCGCCGCGCAGCTCGCGCAGCGTCACGAACTCGCCGGAACGCGTGGACATCGAGGCCTTCTGGCCGTTGCGGTAGAGCACTGCGAACTGGACCAGCGCCACCTGCAACTTGTCGGCATCGAGGTCGAGCGCCTTGACGGCGCCGCTGACGCGAGGGATATAGCCGTGGTGGTCGGCACCCCAGATGTTGATGACCTTGTCGAAGCCGCGCTCGAACTTGTTGAGGTGATAGGCGATATCGGAGGCGAAATAGGTGTAGAGGCCGTTCTCGCGCTGCACGACGCGGTCCTTCTCGTCGCCGAAAGCCGTCGACTTGAACCAGCGAGCACCGTTCTGTACGTAGAGGTGGCCCTTCTTCTCCAGCAGATCGACGCAACGAGCGACCAAGCCGGTGTCGTAGAGCGCCTTTTCGGAGAACCAGACATCGAACATCACGCCGAACTCTTCGAGATCGTTGCGACAGTCGGCCAACTGTTCGGACAAGGCATGCTGATGCACGTATTCCCAATCGGCACCGAGCAATTCCTTGGCCTTGGCGATCAGGGCATCGAGGTGCAGCTCGCGCTGCTGCTTGGCCTCGTCGTCGGCGCGGCCGGCTTCCGGCAGGCCCGGCGTTCCGGCCAGCACATCGTCGGCAGGACGCACATACTTGTCGGCATGGGCATGTTTCAACTGCTCCGCCATCTCGCGCACATAGCCGCCCTGATAGGCATTGGGCGGGAAGGGGACGACAACGCCGTGCTGCTCAAGGTAACGCAGCCAGGTCGACAACCCGAGGATGTCCATCTGGCGGCCGGCGTCATTGACATAGTACTCGCGGGTGACATCCCAGCCGGCGAAGGTCAGCAGGCTGGAGAGCGAAGCGCCGTAGGCGGCGCCGCGGCCATGGCCGACGTGCAGCGGTCCGGTCGGGTTGGCCGAGACGAACTCGACCTGCACCTTCTGCCAGCCGCCCAGCGTCGAACGGCCGAAGTTTTCGCCCTCGGTCAGCACGGCGCGCACAACGTCGGTCTTCGAGCGGGCATCGAGCGTGAAATTGATGAAACCGGCACCGGCCACCTCGGCCTTGCTCACCAGCTTCGAGGGCGGCAGTTCGGCGAGCAGCTGGTTGGCGATCTCGCGCGGATTCTTCTTGAGCGCCTTGGCCAGTTGCATGGCCAGGTTGGTCGCGAAGTCGCCGTGCGTCGGGTCACGCGGTCGTTCGAGCTGGATCGGGGTTTCGGTTGCAGTCGGCGCAACGCTGGCCAGCGCCTGTTGCAACAGGGCGGTCAGCTGGGATTTGACGTCGTGAGCCATTGATTCCGTGCAAAAAATGCAAAACGACAATTATACGCTGCCCTGCAGCATTAATTTGGTGCGCCGATCCCTGCCGACCAGGCCGCGAGCTTTTGTGCGAAGGTAAAGGTGGCGTGCGCCGGGCTGGTGGACGGCAAACGGATCAGTTCATAGCGCGCCACATCCAGTCCGGGTTGCACATGGCGGCGAAAACTGTCCGCGGCCGTGCCGCCGTTGAAACAGATGCGCCGAATCCCCGGATGCTCGGCGAGAAACCGGGCGAAGTCATTCGGGCGGATCGACTTGCCGACGATGTTGGCATCCAGGCTGCCCTCGCGCTCGCAGGCGGCAATCACATCCCAGAGCGCGATGCCGGCTGCCGTGAGTTTCTCTAGGCGCTGAACATAGGGCAGATCGGGCGTCGCCCCGACCAGAACGCCCATGATGCGCCAGAAGGCATTTTGCTTGTGGGCGTAGTATTCCTGAGCATTAAGTGAAGCCTGACCGGGCATGCTGCCGAGGATCAAGACTCGGGCATCGGGCCGCGCAACGAAGCCGAAACTGCGAAGATCCGCCAAGACCGGCGCTCAGCCGCCCATGACGCGGTTCTTGCCAGCCCGCTTGGCCAGGTACATGGCGCGGTCGGCCCGGCGGATCGCATCGGCACCCGACTCGTCCTGCGCCAATTGCGCCACGCCAGCGCTGAAAGTGATCAGCACCTTCTCCTTGCCGGAGAGGAAGAAGGCTTTGGTCAACTCGCGCTGCAGCCGGACCATCGCCTCGATGCCCTGATCCATCGTCGTATCGGGCATCAGGATGACGAATTCCTCACCACCGTAGCGGGCCAGCGTATCGGTCGGCCGCATGCTGCGCCGTGCGACGTTGGTGAGATGGACCAGCGCGCTGTCGCCCGCGGCATGACCGAGGCGGTCGTTGAGCTTCTTGAAATTGTCGATGTCGAGCAGACAGACCGAGAGCGGCGTTTCCTTGCGGCGAACGCTGGCGATCTCGCGAGCCAGTGCCTCATCCAGCCCCTTGCGGTTAAGGGCATCGGTCAGCGGATCGTGGCGCGCCAGGGCGCTGGCGCTGTCGAGTTCGAGATGCAGTTGCACCAGTTCGGCCTCGGTCGCCAGTACCTTTTCCTGCAGCGACTGCAACTGCTCACGGGAAGCCGCCGTTTCCTCGGCCATCGACCGGGTGGCGGCGATCACGTCCTTGAGCAAGGGCGCCAGATCCTCGATGCGCTTGACCTGCTCGATCTCGCGTGCGCTGTCCTCGATCCGCCCCTGAAAGGTGGCGCTCGACTCGTTCATGCTGGCCAGGCGCTCGATGAAGGCCGCCAGCATCTGGCGCATTTCCTCCTGCGCCTCGACCGAGCGACGCTTGGCCTCGCCCTGCTTGTGCATGACGTCGCGCAGGCGACGTTCCATTTCGTCGAGATGGCGCAGGGTCAGCGGCGGCGCGACGACCGCCAGCAGGCCGTCGACCTGGCCCTTGAGCCAACTGTCGTCGAGGCTGAGTTCGCCGATATTCTGGATGATCAGGTGGAGCAACTTGAGCAGCGACTCCTTGATCTCGACCTGCTCCTCGGCTGCGAACAAAACCCGGTGGCTGAAACTGGCGAACAATTTTTGCACCTGTCCGACATCGACCGGGGGCTGGCGCAGCGCGCCAACCAGCGGCGACAACAGTTCGAGTACCCGGTCGTCTTCCTCGCCAAGAGCGGGCTGCACGCACTCGACGAAGCGTGCCAGACGGTCGGAAAAATCGGGGGGCAACACCTGGGCAACCGAAACTGCGGTCGACGGTGCTGCCGAGTTGTTGTCATGTCCGGCCGCGATATAAGCCAGCAGGGCATCCTGGACGCCATGCCAGCTACGCCGCCCGATAGCCGCGTCGAGCTTCGCAAGCTTTTTTTCCTGAATCTCGTTCTTTGCCGTCAGGGCGAGCGCAATCTGCCTCAGCGGCTGCTCCGGAAAGGGCGCAACGTTCGGCAGTTGGGCGATCTCGTTGTAGCAGGCCTGGTAATTGGCAGGCGTCGGCGCCAGATGACTGGCTGCCAGGCGCTTGAGCGCTTCCCGGGCTATCTCGGAAGGATGTTTCGGTTCGGCCATGAACGCAGATATTGGGACAAGGACGGCTGCGCGACAACTCGGGCAAGACCTCGCTCGGCATCGCCACACAGCCCATTCGTCTGGAGTTTATCCTATTGCCCTATCCCGCCGGCAATATTGTTACGCTACGCCGGCCAGACGGCTGCCACACGCAATGCGATCAAGCGCAAAACACGCCGCCGCGGCCCCCGTCAGCGTGTTAGCATCCCCGTTTTGCCCATAGCGCCGCCCTGCCCGGCACGCCCGTTTCCATGCGTTTCCTCCGCCTGCTCAAGATCGCCGCCGTCGCCAGCCGTTTCGGCCTCGATGAAATGGTGCTCGAACACGAGCCCTCCGGACGCCTGGTTCGTCTCGCCAACGCCTTGCAGTTCTGGCGCGACCTCTCGGCACCGCGTGCGGAGCGCCTGCGCCTGGCGCTCGAAGCGCTCGGCCCGATCTTCGTCAAGTTCGGCCAGGTGCTATCCACCCGGCGCGACCTGATGCCGACCGACATCGCCGACGAATTGGCCCGGCTGCAGGACCGCGTTCCCCCATTCGACTCGGCACTCGCCCTGGCGGAGGTCGAAAAGGCTTACGGCCGCCCGGCCAGCGAGGTTTTCGCCGAGTTCGACCCGGTCCCGGTGGCCTCAGCCTCGATCGCCCAGGTCCATTTCGCCCGCCTGCACGCACGCGATGGCGGGCACGAGGTCGCAGTCAAGATCCTGCGTCCCAACATGCTTTCGGTCATCGAGCATGATCTGGCGCTGATGGACAGCTTCGCGCTGCTGCTCGAAAAACTCTGGTCAGACGGCAAGCGCCTCAAGCCACGCGAGGTGGTCGCCGAGTTCGCCAAATACCTGCGCGACGAGCTTGACCTCATGCGCGAGGCAGCCAATGCCTCGCAGCTACGGCGCAACTTTGCCGATTCGCACCTGCTGATCGTGCCCGAAGTCTATTGGGACTACTGCACCTCGACCGTCATGGTCATGGAGCGCATGAAAGGCACACCGATCTCGCAAACCGACAAGCTGCGCGCCGACGGCATCGACCTCGCGAAGCTCTCCGAGGCGGGCGTCGAAATCTTCTTCACCCAGGTCTTTCGCGACGGTTTTTTCCATGCCGACATGCACCCCGGCAACATCTTTGTCCACGCCGACGGCCGCTACATCGCGCTCGACTTCGGCATCGTCGGCACCCTGACCGACTCCGACAAGAATTACCTGGCGCAGAATTTCCTCGCCTTCTTCCGCCGCGACTACAAGCGCGTCGCCGAGGCCCATATCGAATCCGGCTGGGCGCCCAAGGACACCCGCGTCGATGAGTTCGAGGCCGCCATCCGCGCCGTCTGCGAGCCGATCTTCGACCGTCCGCTCAAGGACATCTCGTTCGGCAAGATCCTGCTTCGCCTGTTCCAGACCTCGCGCCGCTTCAACGTCGAAATCCAGCCGCAACTGGTGATGCTGCAGAAGACCCTGCTCAACATCGAAGGCCTCGGGCGCCAGCTCGACCCCGAACTCGATCTCTGGAAGACCGCCAAGCCCTTTCTCGAGCGCTGGATGAGCGAACAGGTCGGCTGGCGCGGACTAGTCCGCACCTTCAAGCAGGAAGCGCCCTACCTGGCGCGCACCCTGCCACAGTTGCCGCGCCTGGTGCACCAGTCGCTGGCCCAGGGACCGCGCGCCGACCTGCAGCCGCAGATCGAACGCCTGATCGCCGCCCAGCGCCGCCAGAACCTCTGGCTGGCCGTCATCGCCGTGCTCCTCGCCGCACTGGTCGCCTCGTTGCATACCGCCTGACCGACGATGGCCGCCGTCACGCTTGCCAGCTTTACCGAGGAAAACGTCGCCGAGTGGTTCGCCACGCGCGAACTCAACAAGGCGCGCCCCTATGTCGAACAGGTGCAAAGCCTGGAAATCAATGGCAGTCAAATCAGCGCCCAGGTACCTGGCAGCGCCGCGACGCCCTATTTCGCCCAGGCCTACCTGAGCCAGGGCCAGAGCGGCGATACCATGGTGGTCAGTCGCTGTACCTGCCCGGTCGGCCGCCATTGCAAGCATGTCGCGGCGATGCTGCTGCGCGCCATCGCCGAACGCAATCCGACCGAGCGGGTGAGCGGCAGCGTACTTTCCTGGGTAGAGGATCTGCGCCGCGTTTCGGTCGCCGTCGCCAAGAAAAAGGCGCGTCCGGCCGGTGCCCGCCAGCAACTTTTCTACATCCTGAAATGGACTGCCGACAAGCGCCATTTCGGTGTCGAAATCCGCAAGGGTAAGTACCCCGAAAGCGCCGAGGAGTGGTGGAAGGTCGACCGGGCCCTGATCACGCCGCCGCAGTTCGTTTCCGAGGAAGACCTCGGCATCCTGCGCCTGATCTGGGCCGAACGCGGCCATGAGACCGGGCTGCGCGCCTTCGGGCTGGGTCCCAAGCACGGCGCCGAAATCCTCCAGCGCATGGCCGCCAGCCACCGCCTCTACCCCGAGGACGACCTTGGCCTGCCGCTCAACGCCGGCGCCGTTCGTCCCGCCGGTATCGGCTGGCAGATCGACGGCATGGGTTTCCAGCGCCCCTACCTCAAACCGGAACCGGCCGCCGGCATGGTCATCGCGGTCGATCCACCGTGGTACCTCGATCTCGGCGAAGGTGAAACCGGCCCGCTCGAAGTGGCCGGCAATCCAACCGTGGTCAACCGCCTGTTCACTTTGCCCCCGCTCTCGGCCAAGGAAGCGGCGCTGGTCGCCGATGCCCTGAGCGAACTCGCCCCCTACCTGCCGCTACCAACCGAGGACGCCAGCGCCCGCCTGCGCCTGATCGACACCCCGCTGCAGGCCATCCTCCAGCTCGAAACCCTGCACACGCATGGCCAGCGCGCCTGGCGCCACTACCCGCCAAGCTTCAGCGGCGGCCCCTTTGACGTGGCCCGAATCGTCTTCCGCTATGGCGATGCCGACATCCGGCCCGAGGAAAAGAGCGAGTTCATTACCCTGCCCGAGGGCGAAACGGTCCGCCTGAAACGGCGGCCCGATGCGGAAGCCAAGGCCCTGCAGGCCCTCGTCGCAAGCGGCATGCAGAAGGTGCCGGGGCACACGCTCTACACCTTCGGCAGCCCGCCGGAAGGCATTTATGGCCTGGCCGAGGAAGCCGCCTGGACTCCGTTCATGCAGGAGGGGATCGAACGGCTGCGCCAAGCAGGCTGGCAAGTCGAATTCCCCGAGGATTTCCGTCATCACGTCATCGAAGTCGATGGCTGGGAGGCCGATCTCTACGAGTCCGACAACGGCTGGTTCAACCTCGACATGGGCATCATCGTCGACGGCGAACGCCTGCCGCTGGCGCCGCTGCTAGCCACGCTCTTCCGCCGCGACGTGCGCTGGCTCGAAGCCGCCGAACTGGAGCGTATCCCGGACGACGAGGGCATCGAACTGCACACCGCCTTCGGCCTGCGCCTGCGCGTCCCGGCCGGCCGCATCAAGCCCCTGGCGGCGACGCTGATCGACCTCTTCGATGGCTTCACCGGCGGCGACACCCTGCGCCTCTCCCGTTTCGATGCACCGCGCCTGGCCGAACTGACCGACGTCAGCCGCTGGCAGTTCCGCGGCCAGGGCGACGTCTTCGCGCTGGCGGAACGCCTGCAGGCAGCCCAGGGCATCACCGACATCGCGCCCCCCGCCGGACTCTGCCTAGAACTGCGCCCCTACCAGAAGGAAGGCCTGGCCTGGCTGCAGTTCCTGCGCGAGCAGAGCCTCTCCGGCATCCTGGCCGACGACATGGGCCTGGGCAAGACGGCCCAGACGCTGGCCCACCTGCTGCTAGAGAAGGAAGGCGGCCGCCTCGACAAGCCGGCGCTGATCATCCTGCCGACCTCGCTGATCTTCAACTGGAAGAACGAGGCGGCGCGCTTCGCCCCCTCGCTCAAGGTGCTCTCGCTGCACGGACCGGAGCGCAAGAGCCGCTTCGCCGAAATCGCCGAGCACGACGTCGTGCTGACCACCTATCCCCTGCTCTGGCGCGACGCCGAGGAGTTGATGCAGCACAGCTATCACCTGCTCATCCTCGACGAGGCGCAGACCGTCAAGAATGCGCAGAGCCGCAGTGCCGAGGCGGTACGCAAGATCGACGCGCGGCATCGCCTGTGCCTGACCGGCACGCCACTGGAAAACCATCTCGGCGAACTGTGGAGCCAGTTCGACTTCCTGCTCCCCGGCTTTCTCGGCACCAGCAAGCAATTCAACCGCCACTGGCGAACGCCGATCGAGAAACTCGGCGACAGCGCCCGGCGCGACCTGCTGGCGCGGCGCATCCGCCCCTTCATCCTGCGCCGCAAGAAGGAAGACGTGGCGCGCGAACTGCCGCCCAAGACCATCATCGTGCGCAGCGTCGAACTCGAAGGCAGCCAGCGCGACCTTTACGAAACCGTGCGTGCCGCGATGGACGCCAAGGTGCGCGACGAGATCGCCAGCAAAGGCTTCGCTCGCAGCCAGATCGTCATCCTCGACGCCCTGCTCAAGTTGCGCCAGGTCTGCTGCGACCCGCGCCTGGTCAAGGCCAACGCCGCCAAGAAGGTCAAGGAACGGGCCAAGCTCGACCTGCTCATGGCCATGCTGCCCGAGTTGGTCGACGAAGGCCGGCGCATCCTCGTCTTCTCGCAATTCACCAGCATGCTCTCGCTGATCGAGAACGAACTCGACAAGCTGGAAATTCCCTATGTCACGCTGACCGGCGACACCGTCGAGCGCGAGACGCCGATCCGCCGCTTCCAGGAAGGCGAAGTGCCGATCTTCCTGATCAGCCTCAAGGCTGGCGGCGTC
>JAEUOD010000095.1 GCA_016791065.1 Dechloromonas sp.
GCAACGAGTTGTCGCTCGGCACCGAAAAGAAGATCGGGCGCCAGATCATGAATGAAATACGCTGGCGGGAGCCGGCCTACCTTGATGATGCCGATGTCGAGTCCTATCTCAACCAGTTAGGTGGGCGTCTGACTTCCGTCAGTAGCGATCCGGGCTTCGGTTTTGTCTTTTTCCCGATCAACGATCCGAGCATCAATGCGTTTGCGATGCCGGGCGGCTACATTGGCGTACATTCGGGGCTGATCGTCGCGGCCCAGTCTGAGTCCGAACTGGCGGGCGTGATGGCGCATGAAATCTCGCATGTGACGCAACGCCACATCGCCCGCCAGGTTTATCAGTCGAAGCAGGTAAGCATTGCCGCGATGGTCGCCATGGGGTTGGCGTTGCTCGCGGCTCGCTCCAGCTCCCAGGCCGCTGGGGCGGCAATCGCCACGACGCAGGCTGGGGCGATCTCGGCGCAACTGGCTTTTTCCCGCGATTTCGAGCGGGAGTCCGATCGCTTGGGCTTCGAGATTATGCGCAAGTCGGGCTTCGACCCGCGCGGCATGTCGCTATTCTTTACACGCCTTCAGCAGTCGGTGCGTCTCTATGAGAACAATGCGACGGAATACCTGCGCACGCACCCGCTCACCGGCGAACGCCTGACCGACATGCAGAACCGGGAGGGGCCGCTTGCTTATCGTCAGGTTCCCGACAGCGCGGATTTCCAGTTGGTCCGCGCCAAGTTGCGCGCCATGCAGGGTACGCCGCGCGAAGCGATTCGGGATTTCGAAAACCAGTTGCGCGAAAAGAAATATGCCCTGGAGGCCGCGACCCGTTATGGCCTGGCCTACGCGCACTTCCGCAACCGCGACTGGGCGGGGGCGGAGCGCGAAGCAGGGCTGGTCGTGCAGGCCAAACTGGCTTCTCCAATCCCGGAGCGTTTGCTCGCCGAGGCACGGATTGCTCAGGGCGATTTCAAGAACGGTCTGCAACTCTACCGGGATGCGAGGCTGCGCTTCCCGCTCAATCAGGCGCTGCAGTATGGTTATGCAGCCGCGCTGATTGGTGCTCGATCGTTCGACGAAGCGCTGCGCTTTGTCGAACAGCAATTGCAGAACTATCCGGAAGATATTCGTTTTCACAAGCTGCGCGCCGAAAGTTATGCCGGTTTGGGTCGGATGGCCCAGCAGCATCTGGCGTTGGGCGAGATGTTTGCTCTGCAGGGGCGGACCGCTGCTGCTGTGGAGCAAATGGAACTGGCGCAAAAGGCCGGCGACGGCGACTTTTATGCGATGTCGGTGATCGATACCCGCCTTCGCGAACTCAAGCGCCAGCGGCTGGATGAGCTCAAGGAAAGGCGCAATTGAGGGTAAAATTTCGCTTCTGACTTACCCGTAGAAAAATCATGGAATTCGATCGCGATCTCGACGTCAAGGGCCTCAATTGCCCGCTGCCCATCCTGCGTACCAAGAAAGCCCTGGCTGAAATGGAGTCGGGTCAGATTTTGCGGGTGCTGGCGACGGATTCAGGCTCGCTCAAAGACTTCCCTGCTTTCGCTAAGCAGACCGGTAACGAACTGGTTGAACAACGGGAAGAGAACCGCGTTTTCGAGTTTTACCTGAAGCGCAAGTAACTCCAGCGTTGTACGCATTTTTTGAAGACAGGCGGGCGTCTCCGGGCGATCCCGCCGCTTGGCTTTTCGAAGCGCCGGTCGATTGCCTGACAGCATGGAATACCGAAACCCTGGCCGCCGCGCTACGCAGTATCGAGGTGGATTCCTTCTGGACGGTGGCTGCCCTTGATTATGAACTGGGCTATCTGTTCGAACCGGTTTCGGCTCCCGCCGGTTGGCGGCCTCAACCGGAGCGTACGCTGGCACGTTTTTGGCGCTTTGCCGGCTGTCGACAACTTGATGCCGAGGCAGCGCAGGGCTGGCTCGCCAGCCAGGCTGCTGCCAGCCCTGCTGGCGTTGGCGACCTGCGCTCAGGTCGCGATGAAGATGCTTATTGCGCGGCAGTCGAGCGCATCAAGGCGCTGATCTCGGCTGGCGACTGCTACCAGGTCAATCTGACTTTTCCGCTCGATTTCACCTGGTTCGGCACGCCGCTCGCCCTCTATGCGCGTCTGCGCGAACGGCAGCCGGTTCGCTATGGCGGTTTCGTCGGCGATGGCACGGAAGGCTTGTTGTCGCTTTCGCCGGAGCTGTTCCTTGAACGCCGAGCGGATCGCCTGTCTACGCGGCCGATGAAGGGAACGGCTCCACGCCACCAGGCGGCCGAGAGCCTGCGTGCTTCCGCCAAGGACAGGGCGGAGAACCTGATGATCGTTGACCTTTTGCGCAACGATCTGGGGCGTATTGCGGAAAACGGCAGCGTCGAGGTCGATAGTCTTTTCGAGATCGAGGACTACCCGACCGTCTGGCAAATGGTGTCGACAATATCGGCGCGTATCGGTCAGCGGAGCCTGGGGGAGATTCTTCGCGCACTTTTTCCCTGCGGTTCGATCACCGGCGCACCGAAGATTCGGGCGATGCAGATTGCGGGGGAACTGGAAGGCTCGCCGCGTGGCATCTATACGGGGGCGCTTGGCTGGATCGCACCTAGTGGCGATTTCCGGCTCAATGTCGCCATTCGCACGTTGGAATTGAAGCATGGCGGGAGCGGTCGGCTGGGACTCGGGAGCGGTATCGTGGCCGATTCCGAGGCGGCTGCCGAATGGCGCGAATGCCAGTTGAAGGCGTGCTTTTTGCGCGATTGCGATCCCGGACTCAAGCTGATCGAAACCTTGCGCCGGGAAAATGGCTGTTACCCCATGTGGCAGGGGCATCTGGCCCGGTTACGGCATTCAGCCGCCTGGCTGGCTTTCCCGCTCGATGAGCAGGCGCTGTTCCGGGAGTTGGCCAAGCAGCCGGTGACAGGATGCTGGCGGGTTCGTCTGACCTTGGACAAGGCGGGCCGCATCGAGGTGGAATCATTTCCACTGGACGGCACGCCGCCGGCCACGCGGGAAGCGACTATGAGCCGCTTCCCGATCGATTCGCGTGATCCCCTGCGCCGGCACAAGACGACGTCGCGCGCGCTCTACGATGAGGCTTTGCGTGGCTTGGCTGCGGACTCAACGGTGTTCGACGTGCTTTTCCTGAACGAACGGGGGGAGCTTGCCGAAGGCGCGCGCAGCAACGTCTTTGTCGAACGTGATGGGATCTTGTTGACGCCGCCGCTGGAAAGCGGCGCCTTGCCAGGTGTTTTGCGGGCGTACCTGCTCAACGAGGGCAAGGCCCGGGAGCAGGTGCTCTATCCAGGCGACCTGATGGACGGTTTTCTGCTCGGCAACGCCCTGCGCGGGCTCGTGCCGGCCCGTTGGGCAGCGCCAGTCATCGACTGACGCTTAAACTTGGACAGGGGCGTATTCAGTTGCGCCGGAATTTGCGCAGATAGATGCCGAGCAGCGTGAACAGCGCGGCAGCGATGCCGTAGTACAAAGCCTTGGCGCCGACGTCCTGATACTCGACCAGCATCGGCTTGCCTTCCTCCAGCTTGTAGCGGACGACCGTCTGGAAGTGCCAGGACGAGGTTTTGGCTTCGATCAGCCCATTGACGCGTTTCCACTGCAACCAGCCATGCGTCTCCATGGCATCGCCGGCATCGCCGGGCAACTCCAGTGTGGTATAGCGGCCGCTGGTCTTGGCAGACTCCAGTTCGCCATAGGGAATGCCGCAGAATTCGTCCTTGCCGCAAACGGCGGCAACGCGGAATTCCGGCTTCCACTCGGCGGTCTTTTCCCATGGCCAGTAAATGATCAGGGCGACCGTCCAGATCCAGACCAGGCCGCAGAAAATCATCATGGCGACGAAAATCTGGGCGAATAGGCCGCGTTTGTCTTCAGACATTCTTTTCCTTCAAATCAGCCAAGCTTGGCCAGTTGTGGTTTGAGCTTCTCCAGCGTGGCCGAGAATTCGGCGACACGCTGCTTTTCCTGTTCGACAACGGCGGCCGGGGCGCGGGCGACAAAGCCTTCGTTCGAGAGCTTGCCCTGGGCGATGGAAATCTGCTTCTCCAGCTTTTCGATTTCCTTCTTCAGGCGCTCCTTCTCGGCGGCAACGTCGATCTCGACCTTGAGCATCAGGCGCGTCTCGCCGACTACGGCGACGGGCGCCATGGCATCGGCCGGCATGTCGTCGACGATTTGTACCTCGGAGAGCTTACCCAGAGCTTGCAGGATGGGGGCGAACTCGGCGATTTCGTCACCGCCACCGGCGACCAGTAGCGGCATGCGCAGGGCCGGGGAGACGTTCATCTCGCCACGCAGGTTGCGGCAGGCGTAGGCCAGGGCCTTCAGGCGCTCCACCTTGGCCTCGGAGGATTCGTCGATGTGCGTCAGGTCGGCCAGCGGGTAGGCGGCGAGCATGATCGAGTCGTGCGTCTTGCGGCCTGCGATCGGGGCCACGGTCTGCCAGAGTTCCTCGGTGATGAAGGGGATCAGCGGATGGGCCAGGCGAAGTACGGCTTCCAGCGTCCGGATCAGCGTCCGGCGGGCTCCGCGCTGCTGCGCGTCATCGCCGGTCTGGATCTCGACCTTGGCGATTTCCAGGTACCAGTCACAGAATTCGTCCCAGACGAACTTGTAGATGGCTTGCGCGGCCAGGTCGAAGCGGTAGTCGGTGAAATGCTGTTCGACTTCCTGCTCGACCTTCTGCAGCAGGCTGACGATCCAGCGGTCGGCAAAGCTGAAGCTCAGTCGGGCTTCGCCGCCAGCCGGCACAACGCAGGCGCCAGAATTCGGCTGTTGCTGGTGATCAAGGGCCAGATCATGGCCTTCGACATTCATCAGCACAAAGCGGGTGGCATTCCACAGCTTGTTGCAGAAATTGCGGTAGCCGTCGCAGCGGTTCAAGTCGAACTTGATGTCGCGGCCCGGCGAGGCGAGCGAGGCGAAGGTGAAGCGCAGTGCGTCGGTGCCGAAAGCCGGAATGCCTTCCGGGAATTCCTTTCGGGTCTTCTTGGCGATGCTTTCCGCCTGCTTCGGGTTCATCAGGCCGAAGGTGCGCTTCTCGACCAGCGCGTCGATGCCGATGCCGTCGATCAGGTCGATCGGATCGAGCACGTTGCCCTTGGACTTGGACATCTTCTGACCCTCGCCGTCGCGGATCAGACCGTGCACGTAAACGTGCTTGAACGGAATCTTGCCGGTGACGTGCTTGGTCATCATGACCATGCGGGCAACCCAGAAGAAGATGATGTCGAAGCCGGTAACCAGCACCGACGACGGCAGATATTGCTGCAGCACCTGGTTGGCCGCGTCGATCGCTTCATCGCCGCTCCAGTCCAGCGTCGAGAAGGGCCACAGGGCGGACGAGTACCAGGTGTCGAGCACGTCTTCGTCGCGGGTGAGCTGGCCGGCATAACCCGCCTGGTCGGCCTGATGACGGGCTTCTTCCTCGTTCTGGGCTACGAAGACCTCGCCATTGACGCCGTACCAGGCCGGAATCTGATGGCCCCACCACAGCTGGCGGGAGATACACCAGTCCTGGATATTGTTCAGCCACTGGTTGTAGGTGTTGACCCAGTTTTCCGGGTAGAACTTGATCTCGCCGGAATGAACGACCTCAAGGGCCTTCTCGGTGATCGACTTGCCGTCGGCGCCCGGCTTGGACATGGCGACGAACCACTGGTCTGTGAGCATCGGCTCGATGACGACGCCGGTCCGATCGCCGCGTGGTACCTTGAGCTTGTGCTTGTCGGTCTTTTCCAGGATGCCGAGGGCTTCGAGGTCGGCGACCACGGCCTTGCGGGCGTCGAAGCGGTCGAGGCCGCGGTATTTTTCAGGGGCGGCGTCATTGATCTTCGCATCCAGAGTCAGGATCGAGATCATCGGCAGGTTGTGGCGCTGGCCGACGGCGTAGTCGTTGAAATCGTGCGCCGGGGTGACCTTGACGCAGCCGGTGCCGAATTCGAGATCGACATAGGAATCCGCAATGATCGGGATTTCGCGCTCGGTCAGCGGCAGCTTGACCATCTTGCCGATCATCGCCTTGTAGCGCTCGTCTTCCGGGTGAACCATCACGGCCGTGTCACCGAGCATGGTTTCCGGACGCGTCGTGGCCACTACCAGGCTACCCGAGCCGTCGGCCAGCGGATAGCGGATGTGCCACATGAAGCCGTCTTCTTCTTCCTGCACCACTTCGAGGTCGGAGACGGCGGTGTGCAGTTTCGGGTCCCAGTTGACCAGGCGCTTGCCGCGGTAGATCAGGCCTTCGTTGTAGAGGCGGACGAAGGTTTCGGTGACGACCTTGTTGAGGCCGGCGTCCATCGTGAAGCGCTCACGCTTCCAGTCCGGGCTGGTGCCCATGCGGCGCATCTGTTTGGTGATCGTGTTACCGGAGTATTCCTTCCATTCCCAGACCTTTTCCAGGAATTTCTCGCGGCCGAGGTCGTGGCGAGAAATACCCTGGGCGTCCAGTTGGCGCTCGACAACGATCTGCGTCGCGATGCCGGCGTGGTCGGTGCCCGGTTGCCACAGCGTGTTGTGGCCGCGCATCCGGTAGTAGCGGGTCAGCGCATCCATGATCGTCTGGTTGAAGCCATGGCCCATGTGCAGCGTGCCGGTAACGTTGGGCGGAGGCAGCAGTATGCAGAAGTTGTCTTGCTTGTTGCCGTCGACGCCGGCGGCGAAATAATTCTGGGTTTCCCACTCGGGATACCAGCGGCGTTCGATATCGGCTGGTTCAAAGGCTTTGGCGAGTTCCATGGGCTTGGCGGAAAAGGGGAAAACCCATGATTATACCGGAGCGTCGCCCCGGGTTCGTGCCGGAAGTCAGTCGCGGGGCTGCAGGGCGGCGATCATTTCCTGTTCGGCGAGGAAGTCGCGGACGGTCGATTCAATGATGCGGGGCAGTTCGGCGACGATGCGCTGCTCGACGCGGCGGGCCAGTTCGTGGGCGAGAATGTCGCGAATCGCGGTGTCGAGCGACGCTTCCTGTGGCTGAGCGGGGGGCACCTCGGCGGCGGCTTCCATCGTCGGCTCATCCACAAGATCGAGAACAGGAATGTCGCTTTCCGGCTCGGGATCTGGTTCGCAGGTTGCCGTCACTGCTGACAGTGGTTCGAAGGGCTCGATCTCCAGCAGGATGGGGACGTCGTCGTCGCTTTCGTCCGTTGTTACGTCAATGGCGTCCGTCAGTACCGGTACGTCATCCTGTTCGCCGTTCGACTGGCGTCGTCGTTGCATCAGGGCATCGGCGCGGGCAATGATGGGGCTGGTCGGCACCTGTTTTCCTAGCGGTTGCTGAGGTCAAAGTAGCTGACCTCGTAGCCGCGTTCCTTGTAGAAGCGAACGCGTTCGCGCGCGGCGCTACGCTCTTCGTCAGCTTGTCCGACAACCTCGATCAGGCTTTGAAAGCGCGAAAAACCCGGCGGAACCGATTGGCTGAGGTTCATCAGGCGCTCGTCCTGCGGAATGCTGTCGAGCGTATCAGTAATCAGGATTGGCGTTTCCGCAGCGAGCGGCGAGTCGGCTCGACAATGTGGCACAAAGCTGAGAGCCGAATGCGTCCACAGCGTGCGATCGAGGCTGTTGGCGATATCGTGATCGGGCGCAAAGACAAGCATGGCCTTTTTCTTGGCGTAAGCGCCGCCAAGTAGCGCGCAGGCTGCGGCGATCTTGTCCGCGGCACCGTGGTAGAAGAAGACTTGGGTCAATTGAGTTTGCCGGCGCGTTGCAGGATGTAGTGCGTAAGTAGCGGCACCGGCCGGCCGGTGGCTCCCTTGTCTGATCCTGATTTCCAGGCCGTGCCGGCGATGTCGAGGTGCGCCCAGTCGTACTTCTTGGTGAAGCGCGACAGGAAGCAGGCGGCGGTGATGGCGCCACCCCAGCGGCCACCGATGTTAGCCATGTCGGCAAACGGGCTCTTCAGCAGTTCCTGGTAGTCGTCCCAGAGCGGCATGTGCCAGGCGCGGTCGTGCGCTTCGTCGCCGGCGTCGAGCAGTTCGCGGGCCAGTGCATCCTTGTTGGCGAACAGGCCGCTGGCGACGCCAGCCAACGCGACGACGCAAGCGCCGGTCAGCGTGGCGACGTCGATCACGGTGTCTGGGTCGAAACGCTCGGCATAGGTCAGTGCATCGCAGAGGATGAGACGGCCTTCGGCATCGGTGTTGAGAATTTCGATGGTCTGTCCGGACATCGAGGCGACGATGTCGCCCGGCCGCGAGGCATTGCCGCCCGGCATGTTCTCGGTGGCCGGAACGATGACCGTCAGGTTGAGCGGCAGTTGCATGCGGGCGACGGCCTGCAGCGTGCCGAGCACGCCGGCAGCGCCGCACATGTCGTACTTCATCTCGTCCATTTCGGCTGCTGGTTTGAGCGAGATGCCGCCAGTGTCGAAGGTGACGCCCTTGCCGACCAGGACGAGCGGCTTTTCGCTGGCCTTGGCCCCCTTGTAGCTGAGAACGATGAGCTTGGGCGGCTGATGGGCGCCGCGGGCGACCGACAATAGCGAGTGCATGCCGAGCTTGTCCATGTCCTCGCGCTCGAGAATCTGGCAGTCGAGTTTGAATTCGTCAGCCATGGCCCGAGCCTGTTCAGCCAGGTAGCTTGGGTGGCAGACGTTGGGTGGCAGGTTGCCGAGGTTCTTGGCCAGGGCCATACCTTCGGCAATCGCCAGGCCTTGCTGCAGCGCTTCCTCGGCCAGGGCCAGTTCGTTGCGGCGTTCGACGCCCAGCGTCAGCTTGCGCAGCGGGCGGCGAACCTCATCTTTCTTGCTCTTGAACTGGTCGAAACGATAGGTGGCGTCGAGCGCGACGATCGCGGTCTGGCGTACGCGCCAGGCGACACTGCGCTTCTTTACGGCGAGTTCGGTCAGGAAAATCGAGGCGTCGAAGGCGCCGGTGTCGTTCAGGGTTTTGACCGTTGTCCGGATGGCATTGCTGAACTCCTTTTCGCGGAATTCCTTTTCCTTGCCGAGACCGACCAGCAGGACGCGATCGGAGAGGGTCCCGGGGACATTGTGCAGCAAGAGGGTGCTGCCGGATTTGCCTTCCATGTCGCCGCGCCGGACGATATCGGAAATGTAGCCGTTGGCTGCCTTGTCGAGCAATTCTGCGGGAAGTGTCAGCTTGCGCGATTCGAAAACGCCGACCACCACGCAGGCGCTGCGCTGCTTTTCCGGGCTACCGCTTTTTATGCTAAATTCCACAGGCTGCTCCTGTTCAGGGAAATATCAGTATTCGCGGGATTATCCCCGCATTTTTTCGGTTTCGTCAAAGCATGATATTCGAGCGCGCCGTCCGGCGCGAGTTTGCCCAGGCTGCAGCAGGCATCAGCGTTGCGCTGCTGGCTATCCTGACCTCCACGCAATTGATCCGTCTGCTCAAGGATGCAGCGGGTGGACGCATTGCGCCAGAAGCCGTTGCGTCGCTTCTGGGGTTTGCTGCCCTTAACTTCATGCCTGTTTTGCTTTCGTTGACGCTTTTTGTCGCGATTTTGCTCAGTTTGTCGCGTGCTTACCGTGATTCTGAAATGGTTGTATGGTTCTCCTGTGGCCAGCCGCTTACTGCCTGGGCAAGGCCCGTTCTCCGGTTCGCCATGCCCATCGTGCTGGCCATTGCCGTCCTGTCGGGCTTCCTCTCGCCATGGGCCAACCTCAATACCGCTGACTACAAGCGTCGCCTGCAGGCGCGCAGCGAGCTTTCGCAGATTTCGCCAGGCAGTTTCCACGAGGCCAAGAAGGGCGAGCGCATCTTCTTTGTCGAGGAACTGGCCGAGGATGCGAGCCGGGTAGGCAATATTTTTGTAGCCTCGATCCAGGAAGGGAAGCTTGGGGTCGTGATGTCCGACTCGGGTTACCAGGAGGTCGCCGAGAACGGCGATCGCTTCGTCGTGTTGCAAAACGGCCGACGCTATGAGGTCGAGCCGGGAACACCGGAGTTCAAGGTAATGGAGTTCGAGCGCTACAAGGTTCGTACCGAGGATGGCCAAGCCAAGCCGTCGGAACGCTCCCCCAATCGCTTGCCGCTCGATGAGCTGATTCTTGACGACAGCAAGCAGGCGAGGGGCGAATTGCTATGGCGCATCGGCATGCCGGTGTCGGCGTTGATCCTGGCTTTGCTGGCCATTCCTCTTTCGTATGTCAATCCTCGGGCGGGTCGATCAGCCAACATGTTGATCGCAATCCTGATCTACGCGATCTACAGCAATATGCTTTCAGTGAGCCAGGCCTGGGTGGCCCAGGGGCGGCTTTCGTTCTGGATCGGTGTTTGGGCGGTGCATGCGTTGATGTTGTTGCCGCTGGCGCTGCTGTTCTACCGCCGGGTTGCGGTCCGTATGCCTTGGCAGCGGAGAAGCTGATGTTCCGTTTATCTCTCTACCAGCGTTACTTGATGCGGGAGACCTTCGCTGCGGTGTTTCTAGTGCTGGCAGCTTTTCTGGCTTTGTTCAGTTTTTTTGACTTCATCAACGAACTGCGCCATGTCGGGAAGAGTGGTTACCAATTGGGGCATGCTGCAATCTTCGTGGCGCTCAGCTTGCCGGGGCTGGTCTATGAACTGATTCCGATCGCGACGCTGATCGGTACGCTTTACGCTTTGTCCAACCTGGCTCGGCATTCGGAAATCACTGTCCTGCGTGCTTCCGGCCTGGCGACGCGGGATTTGTTGATGACGCTGTTCAGGGTGGCCGGTCTTCTGGCGCTACTGACTTTTCTCGTTGGCGAGGGGCTGGTGCCGTATTCCGAGCGCATCGGCCAGGAGCTCAGGGCGGAGGCCTTGAGCAAGGTCGTGGCCCAGACTGGTTTTGCGTCTGGCCTGTGGGTCAAGGACGGTCGCAGTTTCATCAATATCCGCGAGGCGACGCCGGATGCTCGGCTGCACAAGGCGCGAATCTATAAGTTTGATGAAAAAAATGCGCTGGAATCGGTGACAGATGTGGAAGAGGCAGAGTTTGTGCCGCCCGATTCGTGGCGCCTGAAGGGTGTGGTCAGGACGGTGCTGGAGGGCGAGGTGTCGCGCGTCGAGCGCTACGAGCACTATGATTGGCGCTCGGCAGTCAATCCGGATTTGCTTGCGGTCCTGATGGTCTCGCCAGAGCGTATGTCGCTTTACGGATTGGTCAATTACACCCAGCATCTTTCCGAAAATCGCCAAAAAACCGGGCGCTACGAAATTGCTGTCTGGAAAAAACTGGTCTATCCGCTGGCGGCGCTGGTCATGGTGGCGTTGGCACTACCCTTCGGCTATTCGCACAACCGTGTGGGTGGCGTCAGCTTGAAGATCTTCGCGGGCGTCATGCTCGGCATTCTTTTCTATGCCCTCAACGGCTTGTTCTCTAATCTGGGCATCATCAATTCCTGGCCGCCGGTTGCCAGTGCTACTGCGCCCTCGGCGCTGTTCCTGTTGGCGGCGATCGGCATGCTCTGGTGGGTAGAGCGCCGCTGATTAACTGGCGGTGGTAATTATCCGCGTGCCGGCAATCCGGTCATGCAGGAATTGCTTGTCCTTGTCGATCAAGGCCCAAAGGATGCCGATGCCGCCGAGTACGATGCTCGGCCAGGCGGCAAGGTAGCGGAGCAGGGCCTGGGCGGGGCGGAGCGGGCTGCCATCGGGATTGGCAACGCGCAGTTTCCAGGTTTTCATCGGTAGCGTCTGGCCGCCATTCAGCCAGCACCACATGAAGTAGATCAGCAACAGGATCGCGATATGCAGCCATAGGCCTCGTGCCGAGAAGGTGACGCCGAGGCCGGCCAGCAATGATTGCGGAATCCAGAAGCCAATCAGCAGGATGGAGAAGACAACAAGGCCTTCATAGAGCATGCTGCCAAGGCGGCGGCCGATACCGGGATAAATGGTGGTCATTGATGATTGCTGCTGTTCGTTGTGGCGGCGGGCTTGTCGCCTGTGGTAGAAATTTCGCCCTCGATGGTGGTTGGGGGGCTGGACGGTGGGGTGTTCGTCTGGATCGGGGCAAGCAACCGGGATGATTTCCCGGATTCGCGAACACGTTGCTTTTCCTCGGTTGGCAAGTTGGCATACGCCTCCCATTTTTGCCTGACGAGCTGCTTTTGTTCCGGCGGAAGTTGCTTGAAGTCCTTGTAACTGTCGCGCGCCTTGTTCCGTTGTTCGGGCGTCAGTTTGACCCATTCGCGCATTCTGTGCTGGGTGCGCTGTTGTTCGTCGGGTTTCATGCTGGCAAAGCGGTCGGCGATACCCAGCCATTTCTTGCGCCGCAAGTTGTCCATTTGGTCCCATTCGCCGTTAAGCGGGGCAAGTACGGCTTTCCTGACTGGCGAGAGTTGCATCCAGGTGGGTTGCGGCGGTGTTCCAATGATGACTGCCGTTGGCGGTTCGGCGGCTTGCACTGCGGTGAGCGCAAGGCCGAGGATCAATCCTCTGAGGAGTCGTCTTTGAGCCATTCCAGGAATTCGTTGTCCATGAAGGCCTCCGGCGGGAGGTCGTCGGCGAGGAGGGCACTGTCAATAGCCTCGATCTCGCTAACGTACTGCACGCTGTGCCAGTAGAAGGATAGCCAGACGCCGAGCAAAAGCGCGACGATCGACAGTAATTGCCGGAGATACGGAATGTGTGGCAAAGAAAATGGGGTGGAGGTTCCCAGTCCGGCCAGTGCGAGGGCCGGGGCGGGCTGCTTTTGTCTGGCGAGCGCAAGATGCCGTGCCGCCTCCAGACGCCGATTGGCGGCCGGGGGGATGTCCTTGAGGTCATGGTTTAGCATTTGACGAACACGAAAGGCGTAACGTTCTTCGTTCATAGCTTGATACCTTTTGCCGAAAGGGCGGCCGCCAGTGCGTGGGTGGCGCGCGAGCAATGAGTCTTGACACTGCCTTCCGAACAACCCATTGCTTCAGCGGTCTCGGCGACATCCATGTCCTCCCAGTAACGCATGAGGAAGGCTTCGCGTTGACGTGCAGGCAACTTCTTGATCTCGTCGTCGATGATGTTCAGAGTCTGGGCCTGCTGCAATTTGCTTTCCGGTGTCTTGGGGCCGTTGTCGTCGGCGTCGGCCGCCAGCGTCTCAAGCGGGTCGTGGTCTTCATCGTCGTCGGAGGAAAAAGCCGAAAGCAGCGTGGTCCACATCGAGCGCACCTTGCTGCGCCGATAGAAGTCGCGGATGGTGTTCTGCAGGATGCGCTGGAACAGCATCGGAAACTCTTCTTCCGGCCGATCTCCGTACTTCTCGGCCAGCTTGAGCATGGCATCCTGCACGATGTCCAGGGCAGCCTCCTCGTCGCGTACGGCGTAGATCGCCTGCTTGAATGCGCGGCGCTCCACCGATTCGAGAAAACTGGAAAGTTGTTGGGGTGATGCCAGGGTGGTCTCTTCCGGGTAAAAGCCTTGAGCATTATGTGGTTATAACGGGAAACCTTGACCGAATATGGGCGGTCGATTAAGGTTATGCCCTTTTAAGCAACA
>JAEUOD010000012.1 GCA_016791065.1 Dechloromonas sp.
GCTGCTGGCCTCGGAAGAGGCGGTGGCGAAATGGGGGCTGAAACCGCTCGGTCGGATCGTCGACAGCCAGTGGTCCGGGCTGGAGCCGGAGCAGATGGGCCTCGGCCCGGTGCATGCGTCGACGCCGCTGCTGCAGCGGCACGGCCTGACGCTGGCCGACATCGATTACTGGGAATTGAACGAAGCCTTCGCCGCCCAGGTGCTCGGCTGCCTGGCCGCCTGGCAGGACGACGCCTATTGCCGCGAACAGCTGGGCCTCGACGCGGCCTTCGGTAGCATCGACCCGGCCCGCCTCAACGTCGATGGCGGCGCGGTGGCCATCGGCCACCCGGTCGGCGCGTCGGGGGCGCGCATCGTGCTGCACCTGCTGCAGGTCCTGCGCCGCAACAAGGCCCAGCGCGGCGTCGCCACCATCTGCATCGGCGGCGGCCTGGGTGGGGCGATGCTGGTGGAGGCGGCGCCATGAACAGTAAGCAGGGGTCCCGCCAAGCGGGGATGCGCGCGCCCGTGAATGGTGCCGGCCGCCGACGAGAAAGCGTTGGCAGACGCTGGGCGGCCTTGGAGGCGGCACAATGAAACACTGGCAACTGAACCGCGAAGACAACGGCATCGTCGTCGCCGTGCTCGACCGCGCCGGCGAGAGCACCAATGCGCTGTCGGCTGAGGTGATGGCCGAGTTCGGCCAGATTCTCGACCAGCTCGACCTGTATCAACCCAAGGGCTTGATCGTCCGTTCCGCCAAAGCCGCCGGCTTCATCGCCGGCGCCGACATCGGCGAATTCGCGCAACTCGATACGCCGGAGAAGTGCCGGGCACTGGTCGCGCGCGGCTGGGACCTGTTCAACCGGCTGGCCGCCGTGCCCTATCCGACGCTGGCGCTGGTCCGCGGTCACTGCCTGGGCGGTGGCCTGGAACTGGCGCTGGCCTGCCGCTACCTGCTGGCCGTCGACGAGCCGGGTACGAAAATGGGCCTGCCGGAAGTCATGCTCGGTATTTTCCCCGGCTGGGGCGGCATGCTGCGCCTGCCGCAGCGCGTCGGCCCGGCGGCAGCGCTCGACCTGATGCTGAGCGGCAGGACGTTCGACGCCCAGCGCGCCAGGAGAATGGGGCTGGCCGACGACTGCGTGCCGCTGCGGGTCATGGAAATGGCCGCCCGGCAACTGCTGTTGTCGGACTCGCCGCGCCGGCCGCTACCGCTCGTGCAGCGCCTGCTTAACGGCCCGCTGAAAGGCGTGGTCGCCAGCGGCGCCAGGAAGCAGGTGGCGAAGAAGGCGCGCCCGGAACATTACCCGGCGCCCTACGCCATCATCGACCTGTGGCAGAGACATGGCGGCAACGCGCTGGCGGCGCCGGAAGTGGTCGACCGCATCATCGCCTCGCCGACGGCCAAGAACCTGCTGCGCGTCTTCCATCTGCAGGAGCGGCTAAAGGGCTACGGCAAGGACAGCGATTTCACGGCCCGCCACGTGCATGTCGTCGGCGCCGGCGTCATGGGCGGCGACATTGCCGCCTGGTGCGCGCTGCGCGGGCTGACCGTGACGCTGCAGGACCAGTCGCTGGAACGCATCGCGCCGGCCATCAAGCGCGCTCACGCGCTGTTCAGCAAAAAGCTGCGCGAGCCGCTCAAGGTGCGCGCCGCCTTCGACCGGCTGATTCCCGATCCGGCCGGTGCCGGCGTCGCCCATGCCGACGTCGTCATCGAGGCCATTTTCGAGAGCGTCGAGGCCAAGCATGCCTTGTTCAAGGCGCTGGAGCCGCGGCTGAAACCGGGGGCCATCCTGGCCAGCAACACCTCCAGCCTGAAGCTGGAAGACCTGCGCACGGTGCTGGCAAGGCCCGAGTGCCTGGTCGGCATCCATTTCTTCAACCCGGTGGCACTGATGCCGCTGGTCGAGGTGGTCGCAGCCGAGGGCGCCGACCCGGCCATGGTCCGGGCGGCCTACGCCTTCGTCCGGCAGATCGACAAGTTGCCGCTGCCGGTGAAGAGCGCGCCGGGCTTCCTGGTCAATGCCGTGCTGGCGCCCTACATGCTGGCGGCGATGCGGGCGGTGGACGAGGGTATCTCCCCGGCCACCGTCGATCAGGCCATGCTCGCCTTCGGCATGCCGATGGGACCGATCGAGCTGGCCGACACTGTCGGTCTCGATATCGCCATGGCTGCCGGCAAGCAGCTGGCCGACGGCGCCGCGCCGCCGCGTTGTCTGCAGGAACGGATCGCGGCCGGCCAGTTGGGCAAGAAGAGCGGGCAGGGCTTCTACGCCTGGACATCAGGGCGCCCGGCCAAGCCGGCGGCCGGCGTAGTGCCTGTAGGCCTGGCCGAACGCCTGGTCCGGCCGCTGGTCGAGCGCACCGCCCGGCTGGTCGATGATGGCATCGTCGCCGACGGCGACCTGGCCGATGCCGGTGTAATATTTGGGACGGGTTTCGCACCCTTTACCGGCGGGCCGTTGCATTTCCTGAAAAACCAGATTTAGCAGTGTTGCTATTTGCCAACACTTGTTAGGGATTCGCACGATCAAACAGTATTTCAAACGTTTGTTTGAGATTTAATCGCAGCAGCAGTAAGGGGCTTCCCCACCAAAACATAAATGGAGACAAAGCAATGCAGAAATTCAACACGCCGCGCCTGATTCCGGCGCTTCTTTCCCTCGCCTTTGCCGGCACGGCTGGCGCATCCGGCTTCCAGTTGCAGAACCAGAATGCTTCAGGAACCAGCGTCGCCTTCGCCGGTGCCGCAGCTGTCGCTGAAGATGCGAGCACCATCTTCTTCAATCCGGCCGGCATGACCTATCTGCCCATGGGGCACAGCCTGTCGGTGGCCGGAACGGTGATCGATCGCTCGGTCAAGTTCAAGAACGACGGTACCAGCCGGATGCCGGTGATCAATCCGCGGACGGGACGGCCGACCGGCGCTTTTCATCCGGTGGGTGGTGATGGTGGCGAGGCGGGCGGTACTTCGCTGGTACCTGCCTTCTACTACAGCTACGCGGTCACTGAAGCATTACGCCTGGGTCTTGGCTTCTCGGTGACCTATGGCAGCGAAACGGAGTACGACGAGGATTTTGCCGGGCGATTCTCCGGGCGTTACACCTCGATTCACCAGATGAATCTGAATCCCTCGCTGGCCTACAAGATCAACGATGTCGTGTCGATCGGCTTCGGCCTTAATTTCGCCAAGAGCGAAATCGAGTTTCGCCAGGATACGCCTTACGTCGGAGCGCCGGAGGGCAAGCTCAAGGGGGACGATACCGACCTCGGCTATAACCTCGGTGCGATGTTCCAATTCACGCCGGAAACCCGCCTCGGGGTCAGTTATCGCTCACGCATGAAATTCAATCTTGAGGGGCACCAGAAGGTAGGCTCGCCTCTCAATATCGACCGCGGGATCACCGCCGACCTCGAGACGCCGGATACCTTCTCCCTGGCGCTCAGCCAGAAAATTGGCGATCGTCTCGAACTGCTCGCCGATGCCACCTGGACCGGCTGGAGTTCGGTGAAGGCGCTGACGCCGCTGCTCGAGGATGGCAGCAAGGCCACCGCGCCGCTGCGCTACAACTTCAACGACACCTGGCGCTTCGGTCTGGGGGCTAAATATCAGCTGAACCCGTCCTGGGGATTGCGTGCCGGCGTGGCCTATGACGAATCGCCGGTCCCGAACGACGAAAGCCGGACCATGACGGTGCCCGATTCGGACCGCACCTGGTTGGCCTTCGGTGCACGCTGGAACCTGAGCAAGGCCGCCTCGGTCGATTTCGGCTACGCCCACATCTTCTTCAAGGACAGTTCCACGGCCCGTGCCGTGAAGAACACGGCCGAAACCGCGACCCTGCAAACGGTGCGGGGGGACTTCAAGACCCGGGCTGATCTGTTCTCTGCGCAACTCAACTACAACTTCTGATTTCCAGTGATTCCTTGCGTCAATTCGTCCCCGGCTTGTCCGGGGATTTTTTCGATTTTCTTCGAAAAAACAGTTGACTGAGTCATCTCCAGATTTATAATTCAAACGTTCGTTTTATTCATTAACGAAGTGCATCAAGACACTTGAAGGAGAACCGCTTGAACAAGCTGATCGTCAAAAAAGCTGCAGTGCTCGGTGCGGGCGTGATGGGGGCGCAGATTGCGGCGCATCTCGCCAATGCCAATGTGCCCGTGGTGCTGTTCGACCTGCCGGCGAAGGATGGAGACAAGAACGGCGTGGTGAAGAAGGCCCTCGATGGCCTCAGGAAACTCGATCCCGCGCCGCTGGCGAGCAAGGCCAAGCTGCAACTGATCGAGGCCGCCAACTACGAGGAGCATCTGAATCGGCTGGCCGATTGCGATCTCGTTATCGAGGCCATCGCCGAGCGCATGGACTGGAAGCACGACCTCTACGCCAGGATCGCGCCCTATCTCGGTGCTGGCGCCATTGTCGCCTCGAACACCTCGGGGCTGTCGATGGCGGCCTTGGCCCAGGGGCTGCCGGCCGATGTCCGGCCGCGCTTCTGCGGTATCCATTTCTTCAATCCGCCGCGCTACATGCATCTCGTCGAGATCATCGGCACGCCTGAAACCGATGCCGCCACGCTCGACGCGCTGGAAACCTGGCTGACCTCGCGCCTCGGCAAGGGCGTGATCCGCGCGCTCGATACGCCGAATTTCGTCGCCAACCGCATCGGCGTCTTCTCTATCCTCGCCGTGATGCACCACACCCAGGCCTTCGGCCTCGGCTTCGACGAGGTCGATGCGCTGACCGGTCCCAAGATCGGCCGGCCGAAAAGCGCCACCTATCGCACGGCCGATGTTGTCGGCCTCGATACCCTGGCGCATGTCGTCAAGACCATGCAGGACACGCTGCCGGACGATCCCTGGCACGCCCATTTCACCAATCCGGCCTGGTTGCAGGCCCTGATCACCCAGGGGGCGCTGGGCCAGAAGACCCGTTGCGGCATCTTCCGCAAGCAGGGCAAGGAAATCCAGGTGCTCGACCTGGCGAAGCAGGACTACCGGACCTCGGCCGGCGAGATCGCCGAAGAAGTCGGCGCCATCCTCAAGATGAGGAATCCGGCCGAGAAGTTCGCCGCGCTGCGGGCTTCGGCGCACCCCCAGGCCCAGTTTCTCTGGGCCATCTTCCGCGACATCTTCCACTACGCGGCGGTGCAACTGGAGCACGTTGCCGACAATGCCCGCGATCTCGATTTCGCCATGCGCTGGGGCTTCGGTTGGGCGCAGGGGCCGTTCGAAACCTGGCAGGCCGCGGGTTGGAGCGCCATCGCGCAGGCCGTGGCCGACGACATCGCTGCCGGCAAGGCGATGAGCAATGTCCCGTTGCCGGCCTGGGCAACGGAGGCTGGCCGCACCGGCGTACACACGCCTTTCGGTTCGTGGTCGGCGCGCGAGCAGCGCTATGTCGATCATTCGAGCCTGCCGGTCTACCAACGGCAGATTTTCCCGGAGACGGTGCTCGGCGCGGGCGCCTCGACGCCCGACAAATCCGGCGAAACCCTCTTCGAGAACGACGGCGTTCGCCTCTGGCGTCTGCCGGTGCAGGATGCGGGTATCGGTATCGTCTCGATCAAGTCCAAGATGCACACCATCGGCGACGAGGTGCTCGACGGCGTGATCGCTGCCGTGCACCAGGCCGAGAAGACGCTCGACGGCCTCGTCATCTGGCACGAAGCGCCGTTCGCGGTCGGTGCCAACCTGGCGCAGGTCACCGAGGCCATCGCGGCCGGGCAATTCGATCTGCTCGAAAAGACCGTCGAGAAATTCCAGCGCGCTTCGCAAACGCTCAAATATTCCCAGTTGCCGGTGGTGGCGGCCGTGCAGGGCATGGCGCTGGGGGGCGGTTGCGAGTTCCTGATGCATGCCGACAAGCGCGTCATGGCCCTGGAAAGCTATGTCGGCCTGGTCGAGGCCGGTGTCGGCCTGATTCCGGCCGGCGGCGGCAGCAAGGAGTTCGCCGTGCGCGCTGCAGCTTGGGCGGCCCAGTCGGCGACACCGGGCGAGGTCTTCAATTTCCTGCAGCCCGCATTCCAGACCATCGCTATGGCCAAGGTCGCCAAGAGCGCCGTCGAGGCCGTGGAAATTGGCTTTGCCCTGCCGACCGACACCATCCTCTTCAATGCCCACGAATTGCTCTGGGTGGCGATCCGCGAGGCGCGTGCCCTGGCCGATGCCGGCTATGCTCCGCCGCCGATGGCGCGCGACATCCCGGTCGCCGGCAAGACCGGTATCGCCACCTTCGAGATGATGCTGGTGAACATGAAGGAGGGCGGCATGATTTCCGCCCATGACTATAAGGTCGCCAAAGCCGCCGCCATCGCCCTGTGCGGTGGCGAGGTCGAAACCGGCAGCCGGGTCGATGAGGAATGGCTAATCACCGTCGAGCGCCGGTTGTTCGTCGAACTGCTGAAGACCCCCGAAACCCAGGCCCGGATCAAGCACACGCTGGATACCGGCAAGCCGCTGCGTAACTGACGGGCGGAGGAGACAACACAATGAGCAAACAGATTCAGGAAGCCTATATCGTCGCCGCCACCCGCCTGCCGGTGGCCAAGCGCAACGGCATGTTCAGGAACGTGCGGCCGGACGACATGCTGGCCGCCGTCATCAAGGCGGTGGTCGCCCAGGTGCCGGGCATCGACCCGGCGCGTATCGGCGACGTCATCGTCGGCTGCGCCATGCCGGAAGCCGAGCAAGGCATGAATGTCGCCCGCATCGGCGCCTTGCTGGCCGGCCTGCCGATCACCGTGCCGGGCATCACCATCAACCGCTTCTGCTCCTCCGGGGTACAGGCGGTGGCCGATGCCGCCAACCAGATCCGCCTCGGCCTGGCCGACGTGATGATCGCCGCCGGCACCGAGTCGATGAGCGTGATGCCGCAGATCATGGGCAACAAGATGGCGATGAACCCGGCCATCTTCGCCCATGAGGAAAACCTCGGCATTGCCTTCGGCATGGGCCTGACCGCGGAGAAGGTGGCGAAGCAGTGGAGGATTTCCCGCGAGGCGCAGGATGAATTCGCCCTGGCCTCCAACCGGAAGGCCTGCGCCGCCATCGAGGCCGGTTATTTCAAGGCCGAGACGACGCTCTATACCCTCCGTGAAAGCCTGCCCGATCTGGCTTCCGGCGAAATCCGCATCCGCCAGCGCAGCGTCGACATCGACGAAGGCCCGCGCGCCGATGCCTCGCTGGAGAAGCTCGGCAAGCTGAAGCCGGTGTTCCATGCACGCGGCTCGGTCACGGCCGGCAACTCGTCGCAGATGTCGGACGGCGCCGGGGCGGTCATGCTGGTGTCGGAAAAGGTGCTCAAGGAGCACAACCTGACGCCGCTCGCCCGTTTCGCCGGCTATGCCGTCGGCGGCGTTGCGCCGGAAATCATGGGCATCGGCCCGATCGCGGCGATTCCCAAGGTGCTGGCCCAGGTCGGCATCAAGCAGGACGACCTCGACTGGATCGAACTCAACGAAGCCTTCGCCGCCCAGTCGCTGGCCGTGCTGCAGGAACTGGGGCTGAACCCGGACAAGGTCAATCCGCTCGGCGGCGCCATCGCGCTCGGTCACCCGCTCGGCGCCACCGGCGCCATCCGCATCGCCACCGTCGCACATGGCTTGAAGCGCACCGGCGGCAAGTACGGCATGGTGACGATGTGCATCGGGACGGGGATGGGTGCGGCCGGCATCATCGAGGCCCTGTAAGCCATGAAACCCGCTTGGCTGAAGAAACTCTCACCGGCCTGGCGGGCGCGCATGGTGCGCCTGGGATTCAACATCCATCCGGCTTTTCGCGGCACCGGCGGGCGGGTGGTGCATGTGGCAAAGGACTTGCGCCACATCCGCATCCGCCTGCCGTTGTCGTGGAAGACCAAGAACATCGTCGGCTCGCTCTACGGCGGCTCGCTCTTCGCGATCACCGACGGGGTGCATCCGATGATGCTGATGGCGGCGCTCGGCGATGGCTACATCGTCTGGGACAAGGCGGCGAGCATTCGTTATCGCAAGCCGGGTTATTCGACGCTGTATGCCGATTTCCATCTGAGCGCCCAGGAGCTGGCGGACATCCATGCCGCCCTGCGCGAACATCCGGAGCTTGAGCGGACTTACGTGGTCGAATTGAAAGATGGCAACGGCATCGTGCATGCCATCGTCGAACGTACAGTCTATATCGCGGAAAAAAACCACTACCGGCAAAGATCGGGTGGAGGAGACAAATGATTAAATCAACAACCGTCCGGCGGGTGGCCCTGATCGCCAGCCTGCTGGCGCTTCCCGGCGTGCATGCGGCCGAGGTCGCCGGGGTCAGGCTCGACGACAGCCTGCGGGTCGGCAGCAACGAACTTGTGCTCAACGGCGCCGGCGTGCGCAGCAAGCTGTTCATCAAGGTCTATGTCGGGGCGCTCTATGTCGGCGAGAAATCTTCGTCGCCGACGGCCATCATCGGCAGCGCGGCACCGCGTCGCATGCTGATGCGCCTGCAGCGTGAGGTTGGCGCCGACGCGCTGAGAGGCTGTTCACGATCAATCGCATGTCGTAAACTGAGGCATGAGAAAGAGATACCCCAGTGACATCAGCAAGGAAGCCTTCGAGGAGATCAAGCCGTTGTTGGAAAGCGTGCGCAAACAGACCAAGCCGCGGACGGTTGA
>JAEUOD010000034.1 GCA_016791065.1 Dechloromonas sp.
GCTGACCGACCGGGGCATCCTGGTGAAGGTCAACTCGGTGCTGATCCCCGGCGTCAATGACGAGCACCTCAAGGAAGTCTCGAAGATCGTCAAGGCCAAGGGCGCCTTCCTGCACAACGTGATGCCGCTGATCGCCGAGCCGGAACACGGCACCTACTACGGCATCATGGAGCAGCCGGAACCGACCCCGGAAATGCTGCAGGACCTGCAGGACGCCTGTGCCGGCGACATGGCGATGATGCGCCACTGCCGCCAGTGCCGTGCCGATGCGGTCGGCCTGCTCGGCGAGGATCGCGGCGACGAGTTCACCCTCGACAAGATCGACGTCATGGATGTCGATTACGAGGCCGCCATGGTCCGTCGCAAGGCCGTCCATGACGAGATCATCGAGAAGCTCGACGCCAAGCGCGGCATTGTCAAACCGAAGCCGGACGGCATCCCGGAAGGTTCGCGCCCGGTGCTGATGGCGGTGGCCGGCAAGAACGGTGTCGTCGCCGAACACTTCGGCCACGCCAAGGAATTCCTGATCTACGAAGCCTCGCCGGAAGGCGTGCGCTTCATCAGCCACCGCAAGACCGAGCTGTACTGCGGCGGCATGGATTCCTGCGGGGATGGCGATGTGGTCGACGAAGGCGCGACGGAATCGTTGCTCGACCGCAATATCCGCGTGCTCGAAGGTTGCGAGGTCGTCCTCTGCTCCAAGGTCGGCTACGAGCCCTGGGCCAAGCTGGAAGCCGCCGGCATCGCGCCGAACGGCGAACACGCGATGGAACCGATCGAGGATGCGGTGATGGCGGTTTATAAGGAAATCGCGGCGACCGGCAAATTGCTGCCGTCCGCAGAAAGCCTGAAGGTGGCATAAATGGCACTGCAAATCACGGAATCCTGCGTCAATTGCTGGGCCTGCGTCGATGTCTGCCCGAACGACGCGATCTATCAGGAGAAGCCACATTTCCTGATCGACGACATGAAGTGCACCGAGTGCCTGGGCGATCACAGCGTGCCGCAATGCGCTGCGATCTGCCCGATCGAGATGGCCATCGTCAATGAACTGGGCGAGTTCCTGAATCCGCCCGGTTCGCTGACCGGCATCCCGATCGAGAAACTCAAGGAGTTCGGTCTCTGGCGAGAGGCTGCCTGATGGCCATCGTCACGTTCTACGAAAAACCCGACTGCAAGGGCAATCTTCGCCAGAAGACCCTGCTCGCTGCCGCCGGGCACACCGTCCAGGCCAAAAGTCTGAAGACCGAGGCCTGGACGGCCGAACGCCTGCTGCAGTTTCTTGGCAAGCTGCCGGTCGCCGACTGGTTCAATCGCGCTGCACCGGCCATCAAGGCGGGCGAGATCGTCCCGGAGAACATCAGCTTTGAGCACGCACTGCGCCTGTTGCTGGAAAACCCGTTGCTGATCCGCCGCCCGCTCATGGAAGTCGGCGAGGAACGCATGGTCGGATTCGATACGGCAGCAGTCGATGCCTGGCTGGGCCTGAACGGTGTCGAACTGCCCGAAGGCAATATCGAGGCCTGCGTGCATGGGCCAGAGGGACATGGCAGCTGCGGCAGCCATGCACACGATCATGAGGAAGAGCATGCCGGCTGCGGGACTCACTGACTCCGCCGTAGAACTTGCTCCGGGCGTCCACTGGGTGGGCGCCCTCGACCCGCATCTGCGGAGTTTCGACATCATCCTCAAGACCGCCAACGGCACGAGCTACAACTCGTATGTCGTACGCGGCGAGAACGGCGTGGCGATCATCGACACGGTGAAGGAAAACTTCGCCGACGATTTCTTCCGTCGACTCGAATCGGTGGCTCGTTACGACGAAATCACCACCATCGTCCTCAACCACCTCGAACCCGACCATAGCGGCGCCCTGCCTGAATTGCTCAAGCGCGCGCCGCAGGCCAAGGTCTATCTGTCGAGCCGGGCGCAGATGATGCTGAAAGCGCTGCTCAAGCCGACCGGCGAGAAGGCCCCCGAATACATTCCGGTGACCACCGACGACGAGGTCGATCTCGGCGGCCGCACCCTGCGCTTCCTGCACACGCCCTACCTGCACTGGCCGGACACGCAGTGCACCTACCTCGTCGAGGACGGCCTGCTGTTCACCGGCGACATCTTCGGCTGCCATTTCTGCGATGCCCGGCTGTTCAACGACACGGTGGGCGATTTCCGTTTCTCGTTCGAGTACTACTACGCGCACATCATGCGGCCGTTCCGCGAGTACGTGCTCGACGCCATTGCGCTGATCGAGCCCCTCGCCATCAACCTGATCGCCCCGGCGCACGGTCCCATCCTGCGCCATGCGCCGCGCGACTACGTGCATCGCTACCGCGAACTGGCGACGCCGCGCCTGTTCAACGAGGCGCGCAGCGAGAAGACGCTCGTCGTCTTCTACATCTCGGCCTACGGCAACACCCGGCGCATGGCGGAATCGCTCGCCGCCGGCGCCGAAGCCATCGGCGGCGTGCGCATCTCGCTCTATGACCTCGAAGGCGGCGAGTCGGGCATCTTCACCGACCTGATCGAGGAAGCCGACGGCCTCGCTTTCGGCAGCCCGACGATCAACGCCGATGCCGTCAAGCCGATCTGGGATGTGCTGTCCTCACTGACCACGGTCAACGTCAAGGGCAAGCTCGGCGCCGCCTTCGGCTCCTATGGCTGGAGCGGCGAGGCGGTACGCCTGATCGAGGACCGCCTGCGCGGCCTCAAGATGCGCGTCCCGGTCGATGGCCTGCGCATCAAGCTGGTCCCCGATGTCAGCGAACTCGAAGAATGCCGGAACCTCGGCGAAACGCTGGCCCGTCACCTGACAGGCCGGCTCGAACACCGCGAGATCGACATGGCATCGCTCGCGTAAAAACAGAGGGAAAAATCATGCCTAAAGCCAAAGTCACCTTCCAGGATATCGGCGTCTCGGTCACCGTGCCGGCCGGCACCCGCCTCATCGAAGTTTCCGAGAAAGTCGGCGCCGGCATCACCTACGGCTGCCGCGAAGGCGAATGCTGCACTTGCCTGACCAAGGTCATCTCGGGCGGCGAAAACCTGGCCGCCCCCTCGGTCCTCGAGGACCAGGTGCTCAAAGACAACATGGCCCCGCGCGGCCACCGCCTGGCTTGCCAGGCCCAGATCATCGGCGGGGAAATCGTCGTTAAACCGGCCTGACCCTACCCGCCGTCATTCCCGAACGGATCGGGAATGACGGCAAATGTACCGAACAAGATTAAAAGCAAACGCCCAACCGCATCAGAGAAACCTAAATCAACCCGCTCTTCAGGAGAACCAGAAATGGCCCTCATTACATTCAGCAGCCCGCTGCACAAGGACAAGACGGTTTACGCCGTCGCCGGCAGCCACACCCAGACCGTCCTCGCCTTGGCCAAGGAACACCACATCCCGATCGACTTCGGTTGCCAGGAAGGCAACTGCGGCACCTGTCTGGTCAAGGTTTCGTCGGTCGACGGCAAGCGCCGGCCGATGGGCGGCCCGCTCAACGTCCGCGAAGTTGCCGCGCTGACCGAACTCGGCCACATCACCAAGGCCCAGATCGAACAGATGTACGTCGATGACATCCCGCCGACGCAATGGCGCCTGGCCTGCCAGATGATCATCCGCGACGAGGACATCCTGGTCGAATACCCGAGCAAGTAAGCCCCCAGGGAGGCCGAGATGAACGGTCCGGATCGCACGCCTTATCGACAAGTCTTGCAGGCCAGCCTGCTCGCCACCCCGGTCGACACCGGGCTGGCCAGCGATCCGAACCGTTCGCTGCTGGCCTCCATTGTTGCCGGCCAGGCGGCAGGCTTCGGCTGCCTGCCGGCACAGCTCGGCCTGGATGCCGAGGCGTACCGGCAACTGCTCGCCACCTACTTCTCGGGTGAAATGCCTGCGGCGACCGACAGGCCACGCATCGACATCCCGGAATGGGAAGACCTGCACAAGCTGCTGATCGACGAACGCGCCCAGCGCTCGGTCGCCGAGGAATGGATCGCCGTCATCGTCGCCACGGCCTGTGCCGGCAGCGACCATCTGTGGCAGGATCTGGGTCTGATCAACCGCAATGAATTGAGCCAGCTGATGACGGTCAATTTCCCCGGCCTGGCGCAGGCCAATACCGGCGACATGAAGTGGAAGAAGTTCCTCTATCGTCAGGTCTGCTCGCGCGAAGGCATCTATGTTTGCCCCGCCCCCTCCTGTGGCGTCTGCACGGATTTCGCGAAATGTTTTGGTCCGGAGAACTGATTGCCCGTACGGCGCCAATCCGGCGCCGTGCCGCCCCGCCGCCCTGGGAAACGCCGCATGTCGGCAGGGGCATCGCCGCCTATCTCGGGCTGGCCATTGGCGATGCGCTCGGTGCCACGGTCGAGTTCCAGACCCCCAATGAAATTCGCCATCAGCACGGCACGCATCGCGACATCACCGGTGGTGGCTGGCTGCGCCTCAAGGCCGGGCAGGTAACCGACGACACGACCATGTCGCTTGCTCTCGGGCAGGCCATTCTCGAACGGGGCGCCGTGGCGGCTGATAGCGCCGCCGCCGCCTTCGATGCCTGGATGCGCGCCAAGCCGGTCGATATTGGCAACACCGTTCGCCGCAACCTGATCGCCTTTCGCAAGAACGGCTCGCCCGAAGCTGCCCCCTCCGAGCACGACGCCGGCAATGGTGCGGCAATGCGGGTCTTGCCCGTTGCCCTGGCTTGCTTCGGCCGGCCACTGGCCGACATTCTCGCCGCCAGCCGCGCCCAGGCCCACGTCACGCACAACAATGCCCTGTCCGATGCGGCTTGCGAGATGCTGGTACTGATGGTTCAGGACTTCATGAACGGCGTCGATGCGCCAATCGTCCGCAGTCGCCATGTCGACACCCTGGTGGCCCGGCATCCGGTCTTCGCCTGGGAGCGCAAACGCGTCGAAAACCCGAGCGGCTACGTCGTCGAAACCGTGCAGGCCGTCCTGCAGGCCTTGTTTTCGACCGAAAGCTTCGAGGATTGTCTGATCGACGTCGTCAATCGCGGCGGCGATGCCGACACCACGGGCGCCATCGCGGGCATGCTGGCGGGAGCGCACTATGGTAACGATGCCCTACCCCGGCGCTGGCTGAAAGCGCTGGACGAAACCATTCGCCAGCAATGTGAAACCCAGGCGGAAGAACTGCTCAGACTGGCAGCCGACAAGTCGCCAGCGGCCGAAACTACCTGAGGCGAAAGCCCATGACGTCGCTGAGCTGGTGCAGTTGCGGCTGGCTGTCGAGCCAGTCGCGCGCGTCCGAAACGGTCGGGCGGACTTCAACGCTGTAGGAGGCGAGATCCGGAGACATCAGGGTACGCCCGATACGCCCGGAAAACTCGGCATCGTCGGTGACAATAACGATCCGACAGTTCGGATTCGAGGCATAAGCGCCGTAATTGAGCGCAGCGATCTCAGTCAGCGCTTGCTCGCTGACCGCCTTGGCATCCGCTTCCGAGAAATCGCAGATGACATAACGAGCCTCGTCGAAGCGGGAGTCACTATGCACCTGCTTGACGGCCCAGATGAATTCGTCAGCAGTGACAAGACCAGCAAATCGCTTGAGCACACCATCAGGCTCCCAGACCAGATTACACGCCATTTACCGTCCTTCAATAAGCCTTGCCAGTCAATCAGTTAGGGCATATTGACCATATACCATTCAGGGAAATGATACGCCAAAATGCATAATTCAAAACCTAGTAAATGACCTGAGTAGACAAGCGCCCTTAAAGTTCCGGAAATCTATCCTGAATGTGGCCCGAACGGCCCGCTGGAGACTTCTCAGTTGCTCGGCTGAGCGCTCTGCCTGAGGCGGGCGGCCAGTGCCGAATCCATCGTCGCCAGGTGGGTATCGAACCAGGCTGGCAAATTGCGGACATATTCGCGTGCCATGCCCAAGCGGCCGGCAGCAACACTGCGACCGACGGCAGCCAATTCTCCAAGCACACGCAGATGCTCGCTGTTGTGTTCGCCGATGGCGGGAAAGCGGCACGCCTTCATGAGCTTGCCCTCATTCTCGAAATGCAGCCGGCTATGCTCGCGCAAGTGCTCGAAGAGCGCCGGGAATTCGGCGTCCGTGGCTTGCCCAAGGGCATCGACCAAATCGACGAATTCCCGGTGGGTGGCGTCCATTTCCGCCACCCCGAGCGCCTGGCGCTCGTTCCACGGCATCAGATTGCTCCGTGGTTCTCGCGCTTGGCGTTGTTGGTCTTGGTCAGTTCGACCTCGACCGTGGATTCAGCGTACTTGTACTTGTTGCCCTTCAAGGCGTTGTACATGGTGATGACCTTTTCCGCTGCGCTTTGGCCCTTGAAGTCATTCTTTTCAAGCGCCGCCAGATCGCCCAACTCGTTCCAGGTCATGCCCTGTACCAAGGGAATGAACACGGCCTTGGACCCATTGACGTCGGCAATAAACGGCTTGTCGATATTGACCACGAACAGGATGACCAGCGTATCGGCCTTGATGTCAGCGCCGAATTTGTTCATGAATGCCGGGAAGTACTGCAGTTCGTCGAAGGAGCCGGAAATGAACTTCAGGTTGTCGCCGTCGGCCAGCGCAATGGCTTGGCGCATCAGCTCGACGGGTGGTTTGCGACGCCCTTGGTCGTCGGCAATCTCGCCTTCCGTGACGATCAGTTCGCCGCGATAGGCCGCCCAGGCACCATCGGCGGCTTCCTTGAAGTTGGAATTGAAGAAGAGCGGTTCGTAACGATCAAGCAACATGGTTTTTTACTCCCTGGTTTATAAACGGATCAGGCGGTCTGCGCCGCACCGATGAATTCGAAAATGTCGGCATCAATGATTTCGAGGCCGATCTTCTTGCAATAGCGCTTTTCTTTCTCGGTCGGTTCGGCGATGAAGACCCAGCCGGCTGGCTCGGCGGCGCTGTAGATGATGTCGGCCATGACCATGCGCTCGGTATCGCGGTTGAGACGCATGCCCATCAGCAAATACTGCTTGCCTTTGCGCAGTTCCTTGACCTCGGGCGGAATCGAGAAGCCGCCCATGAGTTCGGTGATGAAATCGACGTAGTCGGCATCCGAGGCGATATAGATGCCCTCCGGACGCGGCGTACCCATCGGCTTGAAGAGGATGGGAATGGCGGTGTTGAGCACTTCGGTCGGCTGGTAGGCATTGCCGTCCCAGAAATACAGTTTGTAGCGGAAGGCGGTACCGGCGATGCGGGCGATACCGACGATCAGTTGGTGCGGCACGTCGGCGTAGGAGTCCTGCAGTTGCGTATCGCGATTGATGTCGATCACGTAATTCGGGCAAATGGCTTTCAACCAGTCGTGAAAGGCGCCTCGCGTCCAGGTCGTCTCGCCATAGGTGCGATTGAGGAACTTGGTAACGGTAGTGCGGCCGCGCTTTAGTTCGACATTCATCGCTGCCCGCGGGAATTCGTACATCAACTTGGGGGCCATCGGCTTGCCGCCGTTCATGGCGATGATCAGCGAATCGCTGTCGGCCGGGATCGGCTCACCGCTGGCAGCATTGCGGACATCGGCCAGGACGCCGGGACCAAGATAGGGAACGATGCTGCCGTCCTTGAGGCCGGCGAGCAGTTTTTCGCGGAGTTCTGGGTTCATGTTCTGTGCTCTGAAGTGGGGTACGCCACGTCAGCAGCAAATTCCACGCCCGATCGAAAAGCACGCAACGACGGGCATTTCCGGATGCACCGAAAGGGGATTGTCGGCTTTCCTACAGAGCAGGCGTCAAGAACGCGTCGTAGCGCCACCAACTCGCCCGACGAAAGTGCTATCTTTCGAAAGACGAATAAATATAAATGAGGAGAAGTCTTGCCAGAGCGGCTTTCCGATCGGCAGGTACAACACGAACCGTTCAGGGCGAGACGCAAGGGATTCCTCAATCCCCGGCTGCTGGCCTGGCTGGCCCTGTCTCTTTCCCTCGTTTTCACAGTCGTCGCCTGGTACGCCGCCCGCGAAACGACCGACCGCCGGGTCGCCGACCGTTTTCTCTTTCGCGCGGAAAAAGAACGTGATCACATCCTCTCCCGGATGCGGGGCTACGAGCAGGCCTTGCGGGCTGCTGCCGCCTTCTACGAAGCCAGCGCCGACGTCTCACGAGACGAGTGGCATCGCTATGTTGACCGCCTGGACTTGAAGGACAACCTTCCTGGCGTCCAGGGCATCGGCTTTTCCCAACTCGTTCAGCCGTCAGACAAGGCGGCCCATGAAAACCGGGTCCGCCGCGAAGGTTTTCCGCGCTATGCCATCTGGCCTGCTGGCGAACGTGCCATTTATACCAGCATCGTCTTCCTTGAGCCGTTCGTCGGCAACAACCTGCGGGCCTTCGGGTACGACATGTTCTCTGACCCTGTCCGTCGGGATGCCATGGAACGCGCACGTGATACCGGTCGGGCAGCGCTGACCGGCAAGGTCAAGCTGGTCCAGGAAGGCAGCGAGGAGGTACAGGCCGGATTCCTGATGTATCTGCCGCTCTACCGCGGCAAAATGCCGGATGATTCCATTGAGGCACGCCGCAAGGCGCTGTTCGGTTACGTCTATATTCCCTTCCGCGCCAACGACGTGATGCGCAGCATCCTCGGCACGGATGGCAAGGACGTCGACCTTGAACTGTTCGATGAAGAAATCGCGCCTGAACGCCTTCTCTTCGATACCCAGAATGGGCGAACAATGCCATCCGGCCAGTACCAGGCCGTACTGCCGGTAGAACTGGGCAGCCATGTCTGGATCGCCCGTTTCCGCAGCCGACCGGAATTCGACGCCGTGACGCACAGTTACCTGCCGGACAGCATTGCCATCGGCGGCCTGAGCTTCAGCCTCATGCTGTTCTTCCTGCTGTTCAACAATGCCCGCCATCAGCGCAATTTCGAACAGATCGCCGGACGCCTCAGCGACAGTGAAAAATCGCTACGCAGTACGCTCGACAACGCCCCCGACGCTGTTTTCATCGCCAGGCAGGATGGCCATTACCAGTATGTCAATCAGGAATCTTCCAATCTGCTTGGCTACACGACGGACGAACTGCTCAACCTCGACATCACCGCACTGACGCCCGATGGCAGGAGCGAAGCGCATAAGGCGATCTTCGCGCAGGTGCTGGAGGCTGGCCATGTCTTCTCCGAGCTCGATCTCCGGCGCAAGGACGGCAGCATCGCCCTGGTCGAACTCAATTCAGTACGCCTGCCCAATGGCAACATCCTCGGCTTCTGCCGTGACATCACCGAACGCAAGCAGGCAGAAGCCGCCCTGCTTGCCGCCGAGCGCAAGTTCCGTGGCCTGATCGAACAATCGCTGGTCGGCGTCTATATCATCCAGGCCGGCCATTTCGCTTATGCCAATCCCCGCTTTGCCGAGATTTTTGGTTTTGCCAGTCCGGACGAGGTCATCGACAAGGTTACCGTCTCGGACCTAGTGGCCCCGGAAGAGCGCGACAAGGTTTCCGCCAACCTGAAACGTCGTATCAGCGGCGAGGTAGAAGCCATCAACTACAGCTTTATCGGCATGCGCAAGGATGGCAGTCGCCTCGATGTCGAGGTTTATGGCCGTAGCATGGAATTTGAGGGCAAGCCAGCAGTGATCGGCGTTATCGTCGACGTCACCGAGCGCAAGCGGGCCGAAGCCGAACTTGAACAGCATCGCCACCACCTGGAAGAACTGGTCCGTGTCCGCACCGCCGACCTATCAGTGGCCAAGGAAGCCGCCGAAGCCGCCAATCGCGCCAAAAGTACCTTCCTCGCCAACATGAGCCACGAGCTGCGAACACCGATGAACGCCATCATCGGTCTCGCCGGCATACTCCGCCGCCATACCGAAGACCCGGTCCAGCGCGACAAACTAGACAAGATCAACAACGCCGCCAATCACTTGCTCCGCCTGCTCAACGACATCCTCGACCTCTCAAAGATCGATGCCGAGCGCCTTACCCTGGAGAAAACCCTCTTCCGCCTGGGCAGCATCGTGGCCAATGTCGAGAGCCTGCTCTGCGAAAAACTCGAATCCAAGCATCTGGCCCTGCGTCGCGATGTCGAAGCGCATGTACTCAACGTCGAACTCCTTGGCGATCCGCTACGCCTGCAACAGGTGCTGCTCAACCTGCTCAGCAATGCCGTCAAATTCACTGAAAAAGGCAGCATCAGCCTGCATGTTCATACGCTGTTCGAGGATGCTGACAAACTTGCACTCTCAATTGCCATCGAAGATTCCGGCATCGGCATCCCGGAACACGCTCAGTCACGTATCTTCGATCCCTTCGAGCAGGCTGACAGTTCAACGACCCGCCAGCATGGTGGCACCGGGCTTGGGCTGGCGATCTGCAAGCGCCTGGTGGAACTGATGGGCGGCAACATCACCCTGCGCAGCGCGCCAGGTCAGGGCAGCACTTTCAGCTTCTCACTGAGCTTCGACAAGGCACCTGATCTCCATCCAGCCAGTCTTAAGCCCCCCAACGACAGCAATGTCGAGGCCGCGCTGCTTGGCCGCAAGGATCTGCACTTTCTGCTGGTCGAGGACGATCCAGTCAACCAGGAAGTTGGCCGTGAGTTACTGGTCGACTTGCTCGGGCTCGATGTCGACCTGGCAGGAGACGGCCAGGAGGCACTGGATCGATGCCAACTCAAACACTACGACCTTATCCTGATGGATATTCAGATGCCGAGAATGGACGGCCTCGTGGCGACGCGCGCCATCCGTTCCCTGCCCGGCTATGCTGCAACGCCGATCCTGGCGATGACCGCCAACGCCTTCGCCGATGACCGGCTGCGCTGCCTCGATGCCGGCATGAACGACTTCATCGCCAAGCCCGTCGAACCCGATACCCTCTTCCGCATCCTCGTCCGCTGGCTGCCCAAGGACCCAAAGGCGAACTGACGATCAAATTGTCGACAATCGGACATCGACCACGCCGCCAATGACGAGAAATTCATCCTCGCCCTGCAGGACACCAGGCAACAGGCCGCAGTGGAAAAAGATTTTGGTCAGCGGCACATCGACGGCAAGAATGTAATCGCCGAATTCGCAAGCCCGCTCGCGACTGTGGGTAAAGGAACTGATGTTGTTGAGCAGGATGACGTGTTCCCCCCCTGTCCCCTTCGCCAGCACCTCATGGTCGGCCATCCGATTGACGCCGCGGTAGAGCGTTACATGGCGCGCTCCCGGGTGACGCAACGCGATTTCGCGCTGGCAATAGGCATACACCAGATCGAACTGCGACTCCAGGGCATTGGTACCATAAAGGCCGGCCGAGCGCATTTCAAGGTAGCGCCGGTAGGCCTCACCCGAAGGATCGCGCAACGGCTGAGCGTGGTAGCGCGGCATCAGCCCGAAACGTGATTCGACCCAGCCTTTGAGCACAGCCCCCTCGCGGCTGTCTGAATCGAAACTCCAGCCCCGGATCATCCGCACATAATTGGCCTTGGCCCGGCTCTTCCGTCGGCCGGTAAAGCCCATTTCCTCCGGCCGTTCGAGGCGAAAATGAACGGTCATGTAATCGCGGAAGACCTCTGCCCGGGCAGTCGGCGCCTCCACGACCGCGAGGCGCCGAAAGAGATCGGCGTGCAATTCGGCGACCCCGTCAAGATAGAGCGGCGACGGATGACGCTGATAGGTCAGGCCGCCCAGGACGACAGCCGGCAGATTGCAGCGATTGATCGGCAGACGGGCATCGCGTGGCAGCGATGCATGATTTGTCTCGTTAGCACTCGACACGTTGTCGTCACCCCTACAACTTGTAGGGGAATTGTCGGATGCTCCGGAACCGGGCACAACCGACGAATTTTCTATTTTCATAGATTATTCAATCACTTATTGTCTGCCAGTCGACCTGGCACGCAACATGCAGAAGGTGAGGTGCGACTCTCAATGATTCCTTCGCAAATCGACTGACAGACTAAGGAGATTACACCATGGCAAAACTGCGTCAATGCGCCATCTACGGCAAAGGCGGTATCGGCAAGTCCACCACCACTCAGAACCTGGTGGCTGCACTCGCTGAATCCGGCAAGAAAGTTATGATTGTTGGCTGCGATCCGAAAGCCGACTCCACCCGCCTGATCCTGCATAGCAAGGCTCAGACCACAGTGATGCACCTGGCTGCAGAAGCTGGCTCCGTGGAAGACCTCGAACTCGAGGACGTTCTCTCCGTCGGTTTCGGCGGCGTCAAGTGCGTCGAGTCCGGCGGTCCGGAACCCGGCGTCGGCTGTGCCGGCCGCGGCGTCATCACCGCCATCAACTTCCTGGAAGAAGAAGGCGCCTATGACGAAGACCTCGACTTCGTGTTCTACGACGTTCTCGGTGACGTGGTCTGCGGTGGCTTCGCCATGCCGATCCGCGAAAACAAGGCTCAGGAAATCTACATCGTCTGCTCGGGCGAAATGATGGCCATGTACGCCGCCAACAACATCTCCAAGGGTATCGTGAAGTACGCGAACTCCGGTGGTGTCCGCCTGGCCGGCCTGATCTGCAACTCCCGCAACACTGACCGCGAAGACGAACTGATCATGGCCCTGGCCGCCCGCCTCGGCACCACCATGATCCACTTCGTGCCGCGCGACAACGCCGTCCAGCACGCTGAAATCCGCCGCATGACGGTCATTGAATACGATCCGAAGCACAAGCAAGCCGACGAGTATCGTCAGCTCGCCTCCAAGATCAACAACAACACCAACTTCGTCATCCCGACCCCGATCGAGATGGAAGAGCTGGAAGAGTTGCTGATGGAATTCGGCATCATGGAGCAGGAAGACGAGTCCATCGTCGGCAAGACCGCTGCCGACCTGGCTGCCTAAGCAATACCCGTACGTAACGGCGGGTACTTAGGTGCCCGCCACTTTCAACCAGTACGTTGGCCACAGATTGGTGGCAACGTCAGGAGGAAAACATGACGACTCTGTCTCGCGAAGAAGCCGACGCCCTCATTGCCGAGGTGCTCGAGGTTTATCCGGAAAAGGCCAAGAAGGACCGCGCCAAGCACCTGGCATCCAACGATGTCACCGTTGAACAATCCAAGAAGTGCATCACCTCCAACCGCAAGTCCCTGCCCGGCGTGATGACCATCCGCGGCTGTGCCTACGCCGGTTCGAAGGGTGTGGTCTGGGGTCCGATCAAGGACATGATCCACATTTCCCACGGCCCGGTCGGTTGCGGTCAGTATTCCCGCGCCGGTCGCCGTAACTACTACGTCGGCACCACCGGCGTCGATACCTTCGGCACGATGAACTTCACCTCGGACTTCCAGGAAAAGGACATCGTCTTCGGCGGCGACAAGAAGCTCGCCAAGCTGATCGAAGAAGTCGAACAACTGTTCCCGCTGCACAAGGGCATCTCGGTCCAGTCCGAATGCCCGATCGGCCTGATCGGCGACGACATCGAATCCGTCTCCAAGAAGGGTTCCGCTGCCATCGGCAAGCCGATCGTTCCGGTTCGCTGCGAAGGCTTCCGCGGCGTGTCGCAGTCCCTCGGCCACCACATCGCCAATGACGCGATCCGTGACTGGGTGCTCGACAAGCGCGACGGCCAGCAATTCGAATCGACCCCGTACGACGTGGCCATCATCGGCGACTACAACATCGGCGGCGATGCCTGGGCTACCCGTATCCTCCTCGAGGAAATGGGCCTGCGCGTCGTGGCTCAATGGTCCGGTGACGGCACCATCGCTGAAATGATGAACACGCCGAAGGTCAAGCTGAACCTGCTGCACTGCTACCGTTCGATGAACTACATCTCGCGTCACATGGAAGAGAAGTACGGTATTCCCTACCTGGAATACAACTTCTTCGGCCCGACCAAGATCGTCGAATCCTGCCGCAAGATCGCTGCCTTCTTCGACGACACCGTCAAGGCCAAGACCGAAGCCATGATCGAACGCTACCAAGTGATGATGGATGCCATCATCGCCAAGTACAAGCCGCGTCTGCAGGGCAAGAAGGTCATGCTCTACGTCGGCGGTCTGCGTCCGCGTCACGTCATCGGCGCTTACGAGGACCTCGGCATGGAAGTCATCGGCA
>JAEUOD010000071.1 GCA_016791065.1 Dechloromonas sp.
GAACTGATCGATGGCTGGCAAAGCCGGGGCACGGGCATCGAATTTGCGCTGGAACAATCCGCCCCCTTGGCCGGCGTCAACGAATCAGTCGCGCTGACCCTCTACCGGATCGTGCAGGAGGCGCTGACCAACGTCGTGCGACACAGCGCCGCCCACCACTGCTCGGTACGCATTACCGGTAACGAGCAGGAAGTCAGCCTCAGCATTGAGGACGACGGCAAGGGCCTGCCCGACGCTGGCCTGGTCGAGCGCGGCGGGCTGCTCGGCATGGCCGAACGGGTCGAGATGGCCGGCGGCCGGCTGACGCTGACCGGCAGTCCACAAGGCGGGCTCGGCATCACAGTACTACTGCCACTGAAAATACGTGAAATACAAGCAATGACGGGAGAAGCGACATGATTCGCATCGCACTGATCGACGACCATGCAGTCGTCCGCACCGGTTATCGGCGACTGCTGTCAGCCGAGCCGGATATCGAGGTCGTCGGCGAGGCCGCCAGCGCCGACGAAGCAAATGCGCTCGTCGCCCGCAGCCAGCCCGATGTCGCCCTGGTCGACCTGAGCCTAAAGGGCAGCAGCGGCCTCGAAGCCATCCGCGGCATGCTGGCGCGCCATCCCCGCCTGCGCATCCTGGTGCTGTCGATGCACGACAGCGCTGGCCATGTCACCCAGGCCCTGAAGAGCGGTGCACATGGCTACCTGACCAAGTACAGCGAACCCGACGCAGTGATCGATGGCATCCGGCGAATCGCCGCTGGCAAGCGAGTCTTTTCGCCCGAAATCGCGGACGTCCTGGCCGGCGAGGCAATCGACGGCGATCCGATGCTGCAGCACCTGACTCCACGAGAATTCGAGGTCCTGCGCATGCTGGTTCAGGGCGAATCGGCCAACGGCATCGCCACCAGCATGCACCTGAGCCCGAAGACCGTCCTCAACTACCTCTCGCTGATCCGGCAAAAACTCGATGCTGACAGCGACTTCAAGCTACTGCACTTCGCAGCGCGCCACGGCATGGTCGAGTTCGGCAACAGCCTTGCCGCCTGACCTGCCATCTTTTGACAACGCAGCAACCTTGGGAGTAACGACATGAAATACCGCCACCTCACTATCACCCTGCTCATCACCAGCCTGCTCAGCCCACTCGCCCTGGCCGACGCCAAGAACGACACTGAAATGAAGAAGCTGGCCAGCGCCAGCGGCTGCATGACCTGCCACGGCATCGAAGCCGGCAAACCCGGCCCGGATGGCATGAAGCCGATCGGCCCGGCCTGGAGCGACGTCGCCAAGCAATACAAGGGCAAGCCGGGCGCTTCGGAGTTCCTCACCCGCGTCGTGCTCGAGGGCTCCAATCCCTACAGCAGCCACTGGAAGGGCAAGGTCAGCGGCCTGTCGATGCCGCCCAATGCAGTCGCCATCACCGAAGGCAATGCGCGCCAGCTGGTGAACTGGATTCTGGCGCTCAACTAATCAGCAAAAGCAGTCGCCCAAAAGCGAGAAGCCCATGCTTGATGCATGGGCTTCGTGGTTCTTCTGCCTCGGCACTCATGGCCTTGGCGTTCGGCTTTTAGCCGTTTGGGTGCTACGCGATCTTCCTTAGAAACTGCGGCGGACTATCAACCATGCAGACTCCTTTCGCTTGATGAACCCTCGTTCCGACTGAAGCTCTTGCTGCCTGGAACTCGATTTCAGATTACGCCTTTGGTCAGGAAAGTCCACAACATTTTTCGCTGACATTCGCGCAACAAAAAGGCCGGCATTTCTGCCGGCCTTCGGCCTTTTCGGCCGTACCAACGAGTTCCGGACTAGCCCCCGGCGGGAGCCAGTTGCAGCGAAACCAGGGAACGCTCAGACACAATCAGGCGCTTCTTTATTCCCGAGCCGATTTTTCGTTCGACTTCCCACATCGCCAGCCCTTTGACCACGGCAACTTGTTGAATGGCTGTCACGACATCGCCCAGCTTGGTGCAGAGATACTCCGCGCCACGCTCGATTGAAGACTTCACTTTCATTCGGCTCATCTCCTGCGTGATGGTTGGGAAAGGCAATCCTACTCAAATTGTGAGGTGGCGGAAACCATGTATTCCGAACATGCATTTCGAACAAATCGAAGCATCAGTCCAGTTCAGGCTGGAGCAGCGTCGCACCGAGATGACCGACCTTGACGTAGATCAGCGCCCCCTCCGCGCCGGTAAAAGGGGTGTGCTTGCTCCAGCGCGGATTGCGCAGCCATGTCCCCGCCGGATACTCGCCTTGTTCGTCGCGGAAGACACCGTCAAGGACGAAGATTTCCTCGCCGCCAGGATGAGTATGGGGATTGAAACGGGTATGCGGCGCCCAGCGGACCAGGGCCGAGTTGATGCCGTCAAATTCGTGCAGCGGCATCACCGAAAGGCCGGGCACCAGCCCCTGGCGCCATGGTGTAGTACGGGTATCGATTCTGAGTTGCCGCTCGTCTCCCGGCGAAAACTGCCAGACCTTGACGAAGATCGTGCAGCCATCCTTGCTGAACGGCGCATGCCTTGAACCCGGCGGATTGCGGACGTAGGTGCCGGCCGGGTAATCGCCGTGCTCGTCAGAAAACACGCCATCAAGGACGATGAATTCTTCGCCGCCACCATGGGTATGTGCGGTGAAGCCGGCCCCCGGTGCGTAACGGACGATGCTGGTGGCGCGTGCCACCTCGCCCCCGGTCCGGTCGAGACAATGCCGCCAGACGCCCGGGGAGGGCGAAGCGAGCCAGTCGCCCTCCCCGGCCGGGGGAATGACGACGCGCTGCTCAAAGTCGGCGTTGATCAGATTGCTGTTCAAGCTGGCGAACCCATGTGCGGAGTGTTTAGGAGTGCCCGCAACCGGGAACGTTCCCGACCCGGCTCAGGCTTTCAGTGCCTGCGCATGATGACGCAGATGGTCGTCGATGAAACTGGCGATGAAATAATAGCTATGGTCGTAACCGGCCTGCAGGCGCAAGGTCAGCGGTGCCTCCGCCGCGAGGGCGGCGACCTGCAGAACCTCCGGCTTGAGCTGGATGGAGAGAAACTGGTCGCGGTCGCCCTGGTCGATCAGGATGGGCAACTTTTCGCCGGTATTGAGCAGCAGTTGGCTGGCATCCCACTCTCGCCATGGCGCGCGGTCCTCGCCGAGATAACGGGAAAACGCCTTTTCGCCCCAGGGCACGCTCATTGGATTGCAGATTGGCGCGAAGGCGGAAAGCGACTGGTAACGCCCGGGATTGCGCAGGGCGCAGACCAAGGCGCCATGCCCACCCATCGAGTGGCCGCTGATCCCCCGCCGCTCCGAAACCGGGAAACTGGCTTCGACCAGCGTGGGCAATTCACGCGCCACGTAGTCGTGCATCCGGTAGTGCCGGTCATACGGTGCCTGCGTTGCGTTCAGGTAAAAACCCGCGCCGTGGCCGAAATCCCAGCCGCCGTCCGGGTCGCCCGGGACGTCTTCGCCGCGCGGGCTGGTGTCGGGGGCGACAATGATGATGCCGAGTTCGGCTGCCAGACGCTGGGCGCCGGCCTTCTGCATGAAATTCTCGTCGGTGCAACTCAGGCCGGAGAGCCAGTAGAGCACCGGCAGTTTCTCACCCTGTTCGACCTGCGGCGGCAGGTAGATCGAGAACACCATGTCGCAGTTGAGGGTGTTCGAGCGGTGGCGGTAGCGCTTGGTCCAGCCGCCAAAGCATTTCTGGCAGGAGATGTTTTCGAGGGACATGTCCGGCGCCTTAGAAATGAATCACGGTGCGGATGCTCTTGCCTTCATGCATCAGGTCGAAGGCTTCGTTGATCCGCTCGAGCGGCATGGTATGAGTGATGAAGGTATCGAGCGGGATTTCGCCCTTCTGCGCCTTCTCGACGTAGCCCGGCAGCTCGGTGCGGCCCTTGACGCCACCGAAGGCGGAGCCGCGCCAGACGCGGCCGGTCACCAACTGGAAGGGCCGGGTGCTGATTTCCTGGCCGGCACCGGCGACGCCGATGATGGTCGATTCGCCCCAGCCCTTGTGGCAGCACTCGAGCGCGGCGCGCATCAGGCCGACATTGCCGACGCACTCGAAGGAATAATCGACGCCGCCGTCGGTCATCTCGACGATGACTTCCTGGATCGGCTTGGCGAAATCCTTGGGATTGACGCAGTCGGTGGCACCCAGTTGTTTGGCGATGTCGAACTTGGCCGGGTTGATGTCGATGGCGATGATGCGTGAGGCCTTGGCCATGGTGGCACCGATGATGGCGGCGAGTCCGATGCCGCCCAGACCGAAGACGGCGACGGTAGCGCCCTCTTCCACCTTGGCAGTGTTGAGCACGGCACCAATCCCGGTGGTAACGCCGCAACCGAGCAGGCAGACCTTTTCCAGCGGCGCGTCCTTGGCGATCTTGGCCAGCGAGATTTCCGGCAGCACCGTGTATTCGGAGAAGGTCGAGCAGCCCATGTAGTGGAAGATCGGCTGGCCGTTGTAGGAGAAGCGGCTGGTGCCGTCCGGCATCAGGCCCTTGCCCTGGGTGGCGCGCACTGCCTGGCAGAGGTTGGTCTTGCCCGACAGGCAGAACTTGCACTTGCCGCATTCGGCGGTGTACAGCGGAATGACGTGGTCGCCGACGGCAAGCGAGGTGACGCCCTCGCCGACAGCTTCCACGATGCCGCCGCCTTCATGGCCGAGGATGGACGGGAAGATGCCTTCCGGGTCGTCGCCGGAGAGCGTGAAAGCGTCGGTATGGCAAACGCCGGAAGCGATGATGCGGACCAGCACTTCGCCGGCCTTGGGTGCCTCGACATCGACTTCGACGATCTGCAGGGGCTGGTTGGCGGCGAAGGCGACGGCGGCGCGTGACTTGATGGACATGACAATGCTCTATGAAGGATTCGAATGCGGCCCAGTATAATTAATGCCGAATAATGAATAAATCTCCAATCCAGAATTGATTATTGCCATATAGGGATAAAAATGAGCCGCTGGGAAGGTCTGGATGAATTCGTCGCCGTCGCCGAGTGCTGCAGCTTTTCGCGCGCCGCCGAACGCCTGCGTCTGTCATCGTCGCATGTCAGCCGGCAGGTCGCCCTGCTGGAGGAAAGGCTGCAGGCCCGGCTGCTCTATCGGACAACCCGGCGCGTTTCCCTGACCGAGGCCGGGCAGACCTTCCTCGCGCGCTGCCAGCGCCTGATTGAGGAGCGCGATGAAGCTTTCCTGAGTATTGGCGACCTGCACAGCGCACCGACCGGCCTGCTGCGCATGACGGCAGCCATTGCCTATGGCGAGCGCTTCATCGTGCCGCTGGTTAACGATTTCATGGCCCTGCATCCGGCCCTGAAGGTCGAGATCGAGCTGACCAATCGCACCCTCGACATGGTTCACGAAGGCTTCGATCTCGCCATCCGTCTCGGCCGGCTCAGCGAATCCAGTCTCGTCGCCACTCGCCTGGCACCGCGCGCCATGTATCTCTGCGCCGCACCAGCCTATCTGGAAAAATACGGCCGGCCACATACCCTTTCCGAACTGGCGCAGCACAACTGCCTGCTTGGCACCGGCGATACCTGGCTGTTCGAGCAGGATGGCAAGGAATACCCGTTCCGGCCCAGTGGCAACTGGCGCTGCAACAGTGGTCAGGCAGTGCTCGACGCCGCACTGCGCGGCTTCGGCCTGTGCCAGCTACCGGATTATTACGTGCTCGATCAGCTGCGTCGGGGCGAACTGGTTTCCTTGCTGGAAGCCAGTCAGCCGCCTAATACCGCCGTCTGGGCGGTCTACCCGCAACGGCGTTATGCACTGCCCAAGGTACGCCTGCTGATCGAGGCCTTGAAGGACGGCCTGGCGCGACGACCGGAGTATGACGGGAGTCCGAAGGTGGGCCGGCATCACTGCTGAGAAAGCACCTGCCCGGCTGTTGCACACCCGAAAATAAGCCAGGCGCCAAGAGCGCCAGAAATCAGGCAGGCCCCTGCGTCGAGGAGCGGAAAACGCTCAGGGCGTTGCGCCCTGCCGCCTTGGCCTGTCGCATGGCGCTCTCCGCCTCGCTGATCAATTGTTCGACGAGCTTGCCGCCACCGGCAAACAGGGCGATGCCAATGCTCGGCGTCACCAGGCAGCTTTGTTCGCCAAGCGGAAAAGCCTGGTTGAGCGCCGCCAGCACCTTGTTACCGATGCGCTCGACATGCAGCGATGCCTCCTCGGCGTCGCCCCCCAGACCTTCGCAGAGCAACACGAATTCATCGCCGCCATAACGGGCGACGGTATCGGCCTCGCGTACGCAGCCTATCAGGCGGATGGCGACCTGACGCAGGAGCTGATCGCCGGCGGCCTGCCCCAGGCGATCGTTAAGTCCCTTGAAATCGTCAAGATCGATGAAGAACAGGGCGCCATGAAGACCGGAGCGACGGGTGGCGGCGAGCGCATGGGCGAGACGGTCGTGCAGCAGGCGACTGTTGGGCAGTTGGGTAAGCGGATCGAAGTAGGCGAGCTGGCGGATTGACTCTTCGGCGCGGCGCCGCTCGGTAATGTCCTGGAAAACGACGACTGCTCCCGCCGTGCAGCCATTCTCGATGACCGGAGCGACGTTGAGGGAAACCGGGAAGCGTCCGCCATCCTTGCGCCAGAAGCATTCCGTGTCGGTGTAGCGACGAATGCCGTCGCGCAACGTCCGGTTGATCGGACATTCGCTGTCCGGGTAGATGCTGCCGTCGGCGCGCCGATAGTGGAAAAGCGCATGCGCCGGGCGGCCGCTCACTTCCTCCTCGGCCAGGCCGAGCAGGTTGAGGGCGGCCGTATTGACGAAGGTGGTCCTGCCCTCGAGGTCCACACCGAAGATGCCCTCGCCGACCGAGTCCAGCAGCAGGGCGTTACGCCGGCTCAGATCCTCGATCCGGTGTTGGTTGACACGCTCCGTCGTGACATCGCGGACGATCGCCAGGAAACCGCTCGGGAAGGTCGCCTGGGCTTCCATCACCGGGCTCAGGATGGCCATTGAAATCAGCGGCTCACCATCGACCGCAAACTGGTATTCGACCGTCCGCGACTTGCCGTCGAGCAGAATCTCGCCCATGGCGTCGGCCAGTTGATTGGCGATCTCGACCGGTAGCGATTCGACATAGCGGCCGCCGCGCGGATCGCTTTCGTCCTGCCCCGGATGGCGGCTGCCCGGCGGGTAGAAATATTCGACGACACTGCCGCCGGCATCGAAGACGACGACCAGATCCTGCATCGCAGCCATCAGCCGGGCCAGCCTGGCCTCGCGGGTCAGGATGGCTTCGACGCTGGCCTTGCGCTCGCTGATATCGAGGTTGGTGCCAGTCATGCGCACGGCCCGCCCGGCGGCATCCCGCTCGACGACACGGCCCCGGCAAAGAATCCAGACCCAGTGCTCGTCCTTGTGACGGACCCGGTATTCCGCCTCGAACATCGGCGTCTCGCCCTTGAGATGCCGGTAGAGGATGCGGCGCACCTCGGGCAGATCGGCCAGGTTGATCAGCCCAGTGTACGTATCGTTGTCGAGCTGCAATTCGCCAGCGGCATAGCCCAGGATCTCGGTCATCCGGGCATTGCAGACAAATGCGCCACTCGGGATGTGCCAGTCCCACAGGCCGAGACTGGCGCCGGCCAGGGCCAGCTCCATGCGCTGTTCGCTGCGCGCGACGCGGCTCAGGGCGAAACGCAGTTCGCTGATATCGACGAAGGCCCAGAGCGATTCGCCGATTTCGCGGTCGAGCATGGCACCGCTGACATTGAGCCAGACGGTATGGCCATCCCGGTGGCGCTGCTGGAACTGCGAACGGTACACCTTGCCGGCCGCGAGTATCGGGTAGGACTCCCGGCCGAATGCCTCGTAAGCCTCGTCATCCAGGTAATTGTGCCGGGTCGGCAGGCCATTGAGTTCGCCCGGCCCGTAGCCGAGCATCTTCTCGAATGCCGGATTGGCCCAGATGATCGTCCGCTCGCGGACCCGGACAATGCCGACCAGTTCGTTTTCGATGATCGCCTTCTGCTCGGCCAGCAAGCGGTGCAACTGCTGTTCGGTGCGCTTGCGTTCGGTGACATCCTCGATCACGGACAGGCTGCGGATGATCCTCCCCTCTTCATCGCGCTCCCCGTGCGCCGAGAGCAGAACGTCGAGGACGCGACCGTCGGCAGCCAACATCCGGTATTCAACATCCTGGCAGTGCCCGGTGCGGAAAAATTCGGGAAGTATCTGGTCGTTGGCGTAACGTCGCGAGTCCTCGGTCAGGAAATCGGTGGACTTGCGACCGATCACCTCGTCGCGGCGATAGCCCAGTGTCTCGAGCCAGGCATCGCTGACGCTGACGATACGGCCTTCGGCGTCGATGGAATGCATCATCGTCGGCGTCGCGTTGTAGAGCGAACGGTAGCGCACCTCGCTGGCCGCGAGCCGCTGCTGCGTCAGCAGGTACCAGCGCGTTGCCAGGGCCGCCAGCAGGCTGAGCACCAGCGCGGCAGCGATCTCGAATGCTAGCCGGCCCGCCCCCAGCCAGCCAGCGGCCGGCGCCAGGCTGAGCATCCAGCGGCCGTTGGGCACCTCCAGCGGAATGGCGACCGGATTGTCGGCCAGGCGTGCCGCCGATTCGGCAAAGATCTGGCGTGCGCCGGTATCCGGATGCGTGCGCCAGAAGTGGTAGGCATAGCCCTGTTCGGCGAGATCCTCCAATTCGAGCGCACTCAGGAAATTGGCGAAATCGATCACCGCAATTGTAAAGCCCCAGAACTCCTGGCCGGAGTCACCGAGAAAGACCGGCAGCCGCCCGACCACGGCCTCGCCGCCCTGAATCAGGGTGAAGGGCCCGGCCAGGGTAAGACGACGCGTCTCGACGGCAAGACGCGCTTCCTTGTTGCGCTTGGTGTCGGTCAACAGGTCATGACCAATCGCCGGCTCGTTACCGCGCAACGGAACGATCTGCCGGATGACGCCGGCCGGTGCCAGTTGCAGCGAGGCGACGCCAGGGTAGTGCGGAAGAAACTGCGCCGCGACCTGCTCGAAATCCGCCACCTGCCCCTTGCCCAGCTTGACCAGCCCGGCCAGCGCATACGTGGCGGACAGGCCGTGCCCGAGCTGACGCTCGATCTGTCGCGCCTTGTGCTCGGCCATCTCCACGGCATCGGCGCGATTCACCGCCAGCCGGTAGTTTTCGAACAGGGCGATGCCGATGCCGCAAACGACGAAGACGATCAGGAAGACCCCGAGGGTCGGGCGAGAAATGCGCTCTTGTTGCTTGGACATGCTTGAGTGGTTCATCGTTGGCGGCGGGCGCAACAGTTGTCACGACCTAAGGGCACCTGAGCCCGATATATTAGCGATTTGCTAATACTTTAGTCATAGACGACTGTGCCAACCAGTGCCCATTCACTGGCAACGTGAAACAACTCACACGGTGCTGCGCCTCAGCACAACGGTTCGCCACGCCTCCTCGGCCTGGCGCTCGTTGCACCGCTCAGGAAACGCTTTCCGAGGCTTGCGCCTCCCGCTTCAACTGGCGGACCCGCATTTCGATATAGCGGGCCCGGGCAACGCCCTCGTCGCCATGGGCGATGCGGATGGCGTCATCCCAGAGTGCCGGATCGATCCGCTCCAGATGCAGTTCGCGATTGGCGATCATGAAGCGCTGCAGGTCGTTCTCGTCAGGCGCGTGGGCCTGCGCCGTGGTGCGGGAGTAGATGAAATAGCAGGCACCCACCAGCAGGGCCAGGGCAAGGAAGGCAAATACGGTGGCCATGGAAGGGAACTCCTGACGGTGGCAAAGGGGGGCAGCATAACACCGACTGCCCGGCAAGGTCGTCGGGCTGCCGCCCTGTACCGGACACCTGCTCCAGATTTCAGCAACTGCTGATCAATTGACCAGCCAGGCAACTTGAGCAGCACCAGGAAATTCGACCATAGGATATTGATTTAACAACATAAATATCAACACAACCGGGAAGCGCATGCCCCTGGCACACGACATGCGCTTAATTGGCCACGAGCAGCGGCAGGAAGGATTCAGGACAAACAGCCTGCCGCCCGTGACCAACCCGTTCGCAACGCAAACCCAGAAATCAGGAGACACCCATGATTTACGCAGCTCCCGGCGCCGACGGCGCAAAGATCGCCTACAAGGCCAAGTACGACAACTTCATCAACGGCCAGTGGGTTGCCCCGGTCAAGGGTGAATACTTCAGTGTCGTCACCCCGATCAACGGCAAGCCCTACACCATGGCAGCCCGTTCCACCGCCGAAGACATCGAACTGGCCCTCGACGCCGCCCACGCCGCCTTCCCGAAATGGGGCAAGGCCGATCCCACGACCCGTTCCAACATCCTGCTCAAGATCGCCGACCGCCTCGAAGCCAACCTTGAGGTTCTGGCCTACGCCGAGACCGTCGACAACGGCAAGCCGATCCGCGAAACCCTGAACGCCGACATCCCGCTCGCCATCGACCACTTCCGCTACTTCGCCGGTTGCCTGCGCTCGCAGGAAGGCGGCATCTCGGAAATCGACGAGAACACCATGGCTTACCACATCCATGAGCCGCTCGGCGTCGTCGGCCAGATCATCCCCTGGAACTTCCCGATCCTGATGGCCGCCTGGAAGCTGGCGCCTGCCCTTGGCGCCGGCAACTGCGTCATCCTCAAGCCGGCCGAATCGACCCCGATCTCGATCCTGATCCTCATGGAACTGATCGCCGACCTGCTGCCGCCGGGCGTCCTCAACATCGTCAATGGTTTCGGCCGCGAAGCCGGCATGCCGCTCGCCACCTCGAAGCGCATCGCCAAGATCGCCTTTACCGGCTCGACCTCGACCGGCCGCGTCATCGCCCAGGCCGCCGCCAACAACCTGATCCCGGCCACACTGGAACTGGGCGGCAAGTCGCCCAACATCTTCTTCGCCGACGTCATGGACAAGGATGACGGCTTCCTCGACAAGGCGATCGAAGGCATGGTGCTGTTCGCCTTCAACCAGGGCGAAGTCTGTACCTGCCCGTCGCGCGCCCTGATCCAGGAATCGATCTACGACAAGTTCATCGAGAAGGTCCTCAAGCGTGTCGCCGCCATCAAGCAGCTCAGCCCGCTCGATACCGAATGCATGATGGGTGCCCAGGCCTCGCAGGAACAGATGACCAAGATCCAGTCCTACCTCGATCTCGGCAAGCAGGAAGGCGCTGAACTGCTGATCGGCGGCGAGCGTGCCTACCTCGGTCCGGAACTCGAAGGCGGCTATTACATCAAGCCGACCCTGTTCAAGGGCCACAACAAGATGCGCATCTTCCAGGAAGAAATCTTTGGGCCGGTGCTCGCCGTGACCACCTTCAAGGACGAAGCCGAAGCTCTCGAAATCGCCAACGACACGCTCTACGGCCTCGGCGCCGGCGTCTGGAGCCGCAACGGCAACGTCGCCTACCGCATGGGCCGCGCCATCCAGGCCGGCCGCGTCTGGACCAACTGCTACCACGCCTACCCGGCGCACGCAGCTTTCGGCGGCTACACGGAATCCGGCATCGGTCGCGAGACCCACAAGGTCATGCTCGACCACTACCAGCAGACCAAGAACCTCCTGGTCAGCTACGCCGAACAGAAGCTGGGCTTCTTCTAAGCAAACGCCACGTCATTCCGGCACCCCAAGGGTACTGCCTGCGGGGTGCGAAAGCCGGAATGACGATGCAACACTTTCTTGGCAACGCATCTCCTCCACTGGCCCTGTTGCGGGCATCTTCGGGGGGCGGGCAACCGCCCCCCTCTTTTTCCGGAGAACACCATGGTCGACCGCGTCATCGCCACCCCGGCCACGCTGGAACTGATCGCCTTCCTCAAGGAGCGCTACGGTCCGGCGCTGATGTTCCACCAGTCCGGCGGTTGCTGCGACAACAGCGCCGCCAACTGCTACCTGCCGACCGACCTCACCATCGGCCCCTACGATGTCCATCTCGGCGACATCGGCGGCGTGCCTTTCTACATCAGTGCCTCGCAGTATGAATACTGGAAGCACACGCAATTGATCATCGACGTCATCGAGGGCTCGGGCGGCACCTTTTCGCTCGAAGGCAATACCGGCAAGGCCTTCCACACCCGCTCCCGTCTCTTCACCGATGCCGAGTGGGCCGAACTGCAGGCCGCCGGCCTCGTCTGACCACGCAAGGAAACCCCATGAAACTGAAAACCACACTGCACCTCCTGCCGCTGCTGGCAGCCACCCTCGTAACCATCGCCAGCCCGGCCAAGGCCAGCGAGGAAATCGTCAAGAAGGCCCGCTGCGTCGCCTGCCATGCGGTCGATACCAAGCGCGTCGGCCCGGCCTACAAGGACGTTGCCGCCAAGTACAAAGGCGACGCCAAGGCGCCGGCCATGCTCTTCGAGAAAGTTCGTCACGGCGGCTCCGGCAACTGGGGCACCGTACCGATGCTGCCCCACCCGGCCGACAAGATCAGTGACGATGACCTGAAAGCGGCCATCGCCTGGATTCTGGCACTGCACTGACCGGAGAAACGGCCGCAATGCAAGGCATGGCGTAAAGCCTGGATCGGCCCGAACGGACTGGAAGATTGCGGACGATAGGCGGACAATGTGCCGCTGTTGTCCGCACACTGCGCCAAGCGCACATAACCAGCCCACGGCATTTCGACCAGGAGACACCATGAAGAAAATCGCTTTCGCCCTTGCCTGCCTCGGCCTCGTCGGCGGCACCAACGCCGCCCTGGCCCAGACGGTCGTCAAGATCGCCTTTGCCGGACCGCTGACCGGCCCGATCGCTCATATCGGCAAGGAAGAGGAATACGCCACGAAACTGGCGCTCGACGACGCCAATGCCAAGGGCGTCACCATCGGCGGGCAGAAACTCCGTTTCGAATTGATGTCCGAGGATGACCAGGGCGACCCGCGCCAGGCCACCATCGTCGCGCAGCGTCTGGTCGATGCCGGCGTCAAGGGCGTCGTCGGCCATGTCACGTCGGGCGCCGCCATTCCGGCTTCGTCGGTCTATGAACAGGGCGGCATCCCCGCCATCACCCCGTCGGCGACCAGCCCGAAGCTGACCCAGCAAGGCCTCAAGGTCGTCTATCGCGTCATCGCCAACGACTTCCAGCAAGGTGAGGCGATGGCCAAGTTCGCGGCCAACGTGCTCAAGGCCAAGACCATCGCCATCGTCGACGACCGCACCGCTTACGGCCAGGGCCTCGGCGACGCACTGGCCGACAACGTGAAAAAGCTCGGCATCCAGGTCGTCGCCCGTGAATACACCAGCGACAAGGCGGTCGACTTCACCGCCCTGCTGACCCGCATCAAGAGCAAGAACCCGGATGCCATCTTCTACGGCGGCATGGATGCCCAGGGCGCACCGATGCTCAAGCAGATGAAGCAACTCAGCATCGCCGCCAAGTTCCTCTCCGGCGATGGCTCATGCACCAGCGAAATGCTCAAGCTCGCCGCTGCGGCTCTGTCGCCCGACGTCTATTGCACCCAGGCCGGCATCCCGGCAGAGAAGATGCCGGGCGGCGTCGAGTTCAAGAACCGCTTCAAGCAGCGCTTCAATACCGACGTCCAGCTCTACGCCCCGTATGCCTATGACGCGGCAAATGTGCTGATCGAAGCGATGAAGCTCGCCAATTCGACCGATCCAGCCAAGTACCTGCCGATGCTGCAGAAGGTGAACATGAAGGGCGTTACCGGCACCATCGCCTTCGACGCCAAGGGCGACAACCGCTACGGCGGCATTACCCTGAACCAGTTCAACGGCGGCAAGTGGGTCGTGCAGAACTGAGTCCGGCACCCACGCCACAAGCCCTCCCGCCCCGGCCGGAGGGCTTTTTCATTTAAAGCACGACCTGCGAACCCAGCTCGACCACCCGGTTGGAGGGAATTCTGAAGTAGGCGGTGGCGCTGCCCGCATTGCGGAACATGGCGACGAAGATCAGCGTACGCCAGTAGGCCATGCGCGAGCCTAGCCGGGGAATCAGCGTTTCCCTGCCGAGGAAGAAGGAGGTATCCATCATGTCGGCCTCCAGCCCGGCGTGACCGCACAAGGCCAGCGCCGCCGGGATATCGGCCTCGTCCTTGAAGCCGTAATGCACGATGAGCTGAACGAAGTTGCCGGCCAGCCGATGCACCTCCACCCGGTCGACCTCGGGCACGTAGGGCACGTCGAAAACCTTGACGCTGAGGATGACGACCTGCTCGTGCAGCACCTTGTAATGCTTCAGGCTGTGCAGGAGCGCGTGCGGCACCGAATCCGGGTCGGGCGTCATGAACACCGCGGTGCCAGGAACCCGTTCGACGCCGCCCTCGGCGATGCTGGCGATGAAGGGCGGCAACTGCATGGCATCGGCCGCCAGGCGCTCGCCAAGCAGTTCGCGACCACGCTTCCAGGTGGTGAGCAACATGAAAACAAGCAGGCCGAAGACCAGCGGAAACCAGCCGCCATCGGGAATCTTCACCGAATTGGCGAGGAAGAAGCCGAGGTCGATGCAGATGAAGGGCAAGGCACCGAGGATGGCGCGCGCCGGGCTCCAGTCCCACAGCCTGACGGCCACGGCGATGGCGAGGATGTTGGTGATCAGCATGGTACCGGTGACCGCGATGCCGTAGGCTGCAGCCAGGTTGCTCGATGAACGGAACTCGACGACGAGCAGGATGATGGAAATGAGCAGCAGCCAGTTGATTGCCGGCAGGTAGATCTGCCCGATCTCGCGCTCCGAGGTATGCTGGATTTCGAGGCGCGGCGTGAAGCCGAGCTGCATCGCCTGCTGGGTGATCGAGAATGCCCCCGAGATGACGGCCTGGGAAGCGATGATGGTCGCTACCGTGGCCAGGATGACCAGCGGGTAGCGTCCCCATTCCGGCGCCAGCAGGTAGAAGGGGTTCTCGACGGCGCTCGGGTCGGCAAGCAGCAGCGCCCCCTGCCCGAAATAATTGATCAGCAGCGCCGGCAACACATAGCCCAGCCAGGCGTACTGAATGGGGCGTGCGCCGAAGTGCCCCATGTCCGCATAAAGGGCTTCGGCCCCGGTGATGCAGAGCACGACGGCGCCGAGCGCCAAGAAGCCGAGCACGGAATTGCCGAGCAGGAAGTTGAGGGCGTGGATCGGATTGACCGCCGCCAGCACCGCCGGGTTCTCGACGATGGCAGCGGCGCCCAAACTGGCGAGCACGGCGAACCAGAGCAGCATGACCGGCCCGAACAAGGCGCCGACGCTGGCCGTGCCCCGGCGCTGGAAAACGAAGAGCCCGATCAGGATGGCCAGGGTGATCGGCAGGACGAAGGGCTTGAAGGCCGGCGTGATGATTTCCAGACCCTCGACCGCAGAAAGCACGGAGATGGCCGGCGTGATGACGCCGTCGCCATAGAACAGCGCAGCACCGAACAGGCCGAGGATGACGAGCGACTTCTGCTGCCAGGTGCCAGCCACGCCCTTGTGCAGGGCCAACGTCATCAGCGCGATGATGCCGCCCTCGCCCTTGTTGTCGGCACGCATGATGAAGGAAACGTACTTGAGCGTGACGACGATGAGCAGCGACCAGAAAAACAGGGAGAGAATGCCGAGCACGTTCTCGGGCGTGATCGGCACCGGATGATGGGCTCCGCCGAAGACTTCCTTGATCGAATAGAGGGGGCTGGTGCCGATATCGCCATAGACGATGCCGAGCGCCGCCAGCGTCAGCGTCGCCAGACGCTTCCGGTCCTGAGTCTGTTGCATGATTTCTCCTACGGCTGGAAGCGATAGCCCACGCCGGTTTCCGTCAGAAAATGCTGCGGTTGCGTCGGATCGTCTTCGAGCTTCTGGCGCAGATGCCCGACGTAAACCCGCAGATAGTGGCTGCTCTCGATATAGGACGGCCCCCATATCTCGCGCAGCAGATTGCGCTGGGTCAGCACCTTGCCGGGCTGGCCGAGCAAGGTGCTGAGCAGGCGGTATTCGATCGGCGTCAGGTGGACCGGCTCGCCGGCCCGCGTTACCACCCGGCGCGACAGATCCACCGCAACCTGACCGAAGGCGACCAGCGGCGATGCCGATTCACCGCTGCGGGCACGCCGCCGCAGGAGCGCCCTGACCCGGGCACGCAACTCGCCGACGCCGAAGGGCTTGGTCAGGTAATCGTCGGCCCCGGCATCGAGCGCAGCAATTTTGTCTTCCTCCTGCGAACGGGCCGAAAGAATCAGGATCGGCACGTCGGACCAGCCACGCACGTCGCGGATCAACTCGATCCCGTTGCCGTCGGGCAGGCCGAGATCGAGCACGATCAGGTCGGGTTGCCGGGTGCCCGCCTCGACCAGGCCGCCGGCCATGGTTTCCGCTTCGGCAACCTGGCAGCCCTCCTCCTCCACTGCGACCCGGACGAAGCGGCGAATCTGCTTTTCGTCCTCGATGACCAGAACCTTGGCCGGGATTGCGCTCATGCCGCTTCCTCCTCGACCACCGGCGGATTGCCGCGCGGCAAGGTGAAGCTGACGCAGGCACCGCCATCCGGCCGGTTATCCGCCCGGATACGCCCCCCGTGCGCTTCGACGATGGCCCGGCAGATCGCCAGACCGAGGCCGGTTCCCGGCTTGCCGGATTCGGCTTCGCCACGGACGAACATCTTGAACAGGTCGTCGCGCTCGGGAAAACCGGGACCGCGATCGGCAACGCTGATCTCGATACTATCGCCGGCCTGGCCTGCAACGAGTTCGATGCTGCTGCCGGCCGGGGCATACTTGGCGGCATTCTCCAGCAGGTTGCAGAAGACCCGCTCGATGAGCACCGCGTCGAATTCGAGCAAGGGCAAATCCCGGGGCAGATCGACGCGAACCGGGTGAGCCGCCAGCGCACTGCCGAGCAACTTGATGCTTGCCCCGATGACCTCCTCCAACGGCTGCCACTCGCGGCGCAGTGTCACCTCGCCGGCATTGAGGCGAGCCATGTCGAGCAGGTTGCCGACCAGCCCGGCCAGCCGTGCCGCCTGTTCGTGCAGGGCCTGCGCGGTTTCCAGGGCATTGGCCGGCAAAGCCGGCTTGATCAGGAAGAGCGAATCGGCCAGCCCGACCAGCGCGGTCAGCGGCGTGCGCAAGTCGTGCGACAGTGCGGAGAGGATGGAACTGCGCAGGCGCTCGGTCAGCATCTCCATCTCGCTGGTCTGGGCCACCGCAACGTAATGCAGGCGTTCGACCGCCACCGCGATCAGCGAAGCTAGCGCGTCGAGAAGCGACAAGGTTTCATTGCTCGGCTCCTGAATGCCTTCGGCAAAACGGATGGCGAGCACGCCGCGGGTTCGCGTCGAACCGTGCAGCGGCAGATAGAGGGGCGCGTAGCCCAGACGACTGACCTCGTCGCTGCGAACCAACTGACCGCTGTTCATCGCCACTTGCGCCAGGTGCGACTCGATCGGCAGCGCCGTCGATTGCGCCACGGCACTCAAGCCATGTGCCGTTTCGTCGGGCAAGAGCAGCGCCGAACGTGCCTGCAACTGCTGCCCGATGAAAACTTCGGCAATCTCGGCCACCTCGGCAATGCTCAGGCTGCCGGCCAGTTGCCGGGCGAGTTGGTAGAGGGCCTGCGTCCGCTGTTCGCGGCGTCGCGATTCGTCTGCCCGCTGCCGCAAGCCGGCGGCCAGATGCGCCGTGATCAGCGCTGTCGCCAGCATGACGACGAAGGTGACGAGGTACTGGATATTGCTGACCGCCAGCGAAAAGCGCGGCGGCACGAAGAAGATGTCGAACAGCAAAACGCTGAGCACGGCGGCCAGGATTGCCGGGTTGCGCCCCAACTTCACCGCAACCAGCAACACCGTTAGCAGAAAGAGCATGACGATGTTGGCGAGGTCGAGATAACCCAGCATCGGCGTCGCCACGAGGGTCGTGCCGACGCAGGCAAGAACGCTCAGCAGCAGCCCTTGCGCCGGGGTGGAACGTTCCGGCCTTTCTTCCGGCAGTGAAACCAGGTCGTCCATGTCGCGTTTCCGATGACGGGATAGCCACAGCGTAGGCCACCCCGGATAAAAACGCCGATCATTCTGACCATCCGGACGTAAAAATGTCGTAAAGACTGCGCTGCGTCAGGCCGGCTTGCGCAGCAGATCCACGCGCTGCGGCGGGTAGAAGGTGGCGCCCTCAGGCGTCATGTGCGCCATGAACTTTTCTCGGACCTGTGCATGGAGTTCAGGGGAAAGTTGGTGATCGGTGTGCGTGACCTGGATCATCCGGGCATCGAACTGCTCGAAGTTGTCGAACTGGCTGCGCGTCTGGAAGAACAACTGCTTTTCAAGCGCCAGCGCACCGCTTTCGACTGCCTTGCAGACAGCGGCGAAGGCCGCCTCGCGCACGATCTTCTCGTCGTGGAAGAGGCGCATGATCTCGTTGAGATCGCCGGCATAGACCGGCTCCGAAATCCAGGCCAGGCCGCCCGGCCGGAGTACCCGGCGGATTTCGCCGAGGGCTTGGTCCATGTGCTCGACCGGCACGTGATGCAGCGATTTGAGCATGATCACGATGTCGACGCTGCCGTCCTCTGCCGGAATGGCTTCGGCACCGCCCTGGCGGAAACTGACCTGGGGCAAGTCGGTGATCAGCAGGTTGCGCGCGTGCTGGATGGCATCGACTTCGAGCGCGACGATCTCCCGCACGCCCCCTTCCTGGGCCAGCGTCCGCGTCTTCTCGGCCCGGCCGCAACCCAGCTCGAGCACCCTCGCACCGGCAAAGGGCAGTTCGCCGAGCATCAATTTCACTTCGTTACAGCGCATGGTCTGGGTCGGGTCGGCAATTTTCATCGGGCGTGTCCTGAAAGCTGGCAAAGCGCCATATTAACCGACGCTGATATATGGCGTTCCTTCAGGGTTTGACGCCGCTCATCACAAGCCCCCCGTCGCCGGTTCAAGCCGCAGCAGCCTGCCGTCCGGCGCATCGGTCAAAAGATAGAGCAGCCCGTCCGGGCCCTGGCGGACGTCGCGGATGCGGCCTTCGCGGCCGGTGAGCAGGCGTTCCTCGCGCACTACGCGGTTGCCGTCGAGTTCGAGCCGGACCAGCATCTGGAATTTCAGGGCGCCGACGAACAGGTTGCCGCGCCAGCCGGGGAAGCGATCGCCGATATAGAAAGCCATGCCGGAGGGGGCAATCGATGGCGTCCATTGGTGCAGCGGCTGCTCCAGCCCATCCTTGTGGGTACCGACGCCGATCTTCGTGCCGATGCCGTAATTGACGCCGTAGGTAATGATCGGCCAGCCGTAGTTGCGGCCGGTGCGGGCGATGTTGATTTCGTCGCCGCCCTGCGGGCCGTGTTCGTGCGTCCATAGTTCGCCTGTAGCAGGGTGCAGCGCCGCCCCCTGCATGCTGCGGTGGCCGACGCTGAAAATTTCCGGCCGGGCGCCGGCCTGGCCGGCCCACGGGTTGTCGGCCGGGACGCGGCCGTCGTCGTGCAGGCGCACCAGCTTGCCGGCCAGATCGTCGAGACGCTGGGCGCGCTCCATGTCGCCGCGGTCGCCCTGGGTGACGTAGAGATATCCGGCGCGGTCGAACACCAGGCGCGAGCCGAAATGCACACGGCCGTTCGACTTCGGTTGCTGGCGGTAGATCACTTGCAGACCTTCCAGCCGGGCGCCAGCGGCATCGATCACCAGCCGCCCACGCGCTACCTCGGTGCCGACGCCGCCTTCGCCAGCCCCGGCATAGCTGAGATAGACCCAGCGGTTGTCGGAAAACTTCGGGTGTAGTGCGACATCGAGCAGCCCACCCTGCCCGACTGCGGCGACCGCAGGCACGCCAGCCACCGGCTGCGGATCGAGGCGGCCGTCGGCGGTGATCAGGCGCAGCCGACCAGGGCGTTCAGTGACCAGATAGCGGCTGTCGGGCAGGAAGGCGACCGCCCACGGATGCTCCAGGCCGTCACTGACGACGGCAATGCGAAACGTCGCCTTGTCGCTGCGAATCGGCTGCTCGGCCGCCCGAAGGAATCCGCTCAGGGCTATGGCCAGCAGGCCGGCGGCGATCAATCCCTTGCGCATGGTGCTCTCCTGGTCAGCGACTACGGCCCAGCCACAGGCGTTCCTCCCCCGGCGCTGGCGGCCGGTCCCAATAGGGCTCGGCGCCGAAACGCTGCTGCAGGAAGTCGATGAAGGCTCGCACCTTCAGCGGCAGGTGGCGGTTGGGCAGATGGACGGCATAGATGAAACGCTCGACCGGCACATAGCCGGGCAACACTTCGACCAGCCGCCCGGCCTGCAGTTCGCTGCCGACGATGAAGGTCGGCAGCAGGGCCAGGCCGAGACCGCCAAGCACCGCCTGCGACAGCGCCTCGTCATCGTTGATGCGCAGGCGACCGGCGACCGGTACGGCCACCTCGCCTTCCGGTCCGTGCAAATGCCAGAGCCCCTGGGCGTTCATGTAGGTGTAGTCGAGGCAGTTGTGCGCGGCGAGATCGGCCGGCGTCTGCGGTACGCCACAGCGAGCGAGGTAGGCCGGGCTGCCGCAGATCTTGCGGCGGATCGGCGCCAGCCGGCGGGCAACGAAATTGAGGCCCGGCTCCGGGGCGATGCGCAGGGCTAGGTCGTAGCCTTCCTCGACGAGATCGACCAAGCGGTCGCTGATCGTCATATCCACCGCCAGATCGGGATACTGGGCCATGAAATCGGCCAGCGCCGGGGCCACATGCAAGGTGCTGAAGGCCACCGGGGCGCTGAATTTCAGCTTGCCGCGCGGTTCGCGATGCAGGCTGCCAATGGTGGCGTCGGCCTGGGCCAGCTCGTCGAGGATGCGGTCGCAATGCTCGAAATAGGCCTCGCCGACCTCGGTCAGGCTCAAGCGCCGGGTACTGCGCTGCAGCAGGCGAACACCAAGCTCCGCCTCGAGCCGCGCCACCGATTTGCTGACGCGCGACTTGGAAATGCCCAGCCGGGCCGCCGCACCGGAAAAACTGCGCGCCTTGACCACCTGGGCGAACAGGAGCATGTCGTTGATGTTCTGCATGATGAAGCCGATTGTTATCGAAATGGAAACAGTTTTATTCAAACTTGCCGGCTTATCAAGCCGACAGCCAGCCACTACCATCCGCAATCGTCACAACCCTCTTGGACAAACAATCCAACGCAAAGAAAAACCTCAAAAATGCAACAAACTACCCTGATCATCAGCGAAGCCGATTTCATTCGCCTGATGGCTACCCAACCGCCGACCGATCTGCGCGCCGAGCTTGAGCGCGCCATTGTTGTCCCCAACGACCTAATGCCCAGCGGCATTGTCACCATGGGTTCGCGCGTGCGCTATGCCGAGAGCACTACCGGCCATTGCCGCGAGGTCGAGATCGTTTTCCCTGAAGAAGCCGACCCCACGCACAACAAGGTCTCGGTCTTCGCCCCCGTCGGCGCCGCATTGATCGGCCTAGCCGTCGGCCAGGAAATCGACTGGGACTTTCCCGGCAGCAGCCGGCGCCTGACCGTCGTCGAGGTCATCCCGCCCGGCGCCACCGACGACAAGACACAAAAACATTAGTAATCCAAAGGAGCCCCGTTTCGTGCGCTACACCTCGTTCGAACAATTCATCACCCAGGTCGCCGCACGAAACCCCGGCCAACCCGAGTTCCTACAGGCCGTCACCGAGGTCATCGAGAGCCTCTGGCCGTACATTGAACGGCACCCGAAACTCGCCGAGCACGGCCTGCTCGACCGCCTGGTCGAGCCGGAACGCATCATCCTGTTCCGCGTCTGCTGGGTGGACGACCACGGGGACGTGCAAGTCAATCGCGGCTACCGCATCCAGCATTCGTCGGCCATCGGCCCGTACAAGGGCGGTATCCGCTTCCACCCGTCGGTCAACCTGTCGATCCTCAAGTTCCTCGCCTTCGAGCAGACCTTCAAGAACGCCCTGACCACGCTGCCAATGGGCGGTGGCAAGGGCGGTTCCGATTTCGACCCGAAGGGACGCAGCCCCGGTGAAGTGATGCGCTTCTGCCAGGCCTTCGTCAGCGAGCTGTTCCGCCACATCGGCAGCGATACCGACGTGCCGGCCGGCGACATCGGCGTCGGCGGCCGCGAAGTCGGCTTCATGGCCGGCATGATGAAGAAGCTCTCCAACCGTGCCGACTGCGTATTCACCGGCAAGGGCCTGAGCCTCGGCGGCTCGCTGATCCGCCCCGAAGCCACCGGCTACGGCACCGTCTATTTCGCCGAGCAGATGCTTGCCCAGCAAGGCTGCAGCTTCGCCGGCCGCCGCGTCAGCGTCTCCGGCGCCGGCAACGTCGCCCAGTACGCGATCGAGAAGGCCATGGCGCTGGGGGCCAAGGTGGTCACCGTCTCCGATTCGAGCGGCACCGTCGTCGACAACGACGGCTTCACGCCGGAGAAACTGGCCGAACTGATGGAGGTGAAGAACCACCTGTACGGCCGGGTCAGCGATTACGCCCGGCGCGTCAAGGCCAACTTTTTTCCCGGCGCGCGCCCGTGGCACGTACCGGTAGACATCGCCCTGCCCTGCGCGACGCAGAACGAACTTGATGGCGGCGACGCGCGGACGCTGGTGAACAATGGAGTGATCTGCATCGCCGAAGGCGCCAACATGCCTTCCACGGCGGCGGCGGTAAAAATCTTCGAGGAAGCCGGCGTGTTCTACGCCCCGGGCAAGGCCAGCAATGCCGGCGGGGTCGCAACCTCGGGCCTGGAGATGAGCCAGAACGCGATGCGCCTCGCCTGGCAGCGCGACGAGGTCGATGCCCGCCTGCACGAGATCATGTGCAATATCCACGAGACCTGCCTGCATTACGGCCGTGGCGCCGACGGCAAGGTCAGCTATGTGAATGGCGCCAACATCGCCGGCTTCGTCAAGGTCGCCGAGGCGATGCAGGCCCAGGGGATTATTTAAAGCAAGCGCCCGCCTGATGGGCAGCCTGGGTTATGACAACGTTCCAGGCTGGAGCACCTGTTCAGTTATGGAGCACTTTTGTCGGGCAACATCCGGCTCAGGGTGCCGTCGCGCAGCAGTGCATGCTTGGCGGCACCAGCCACATGCAGAAGGATCAGGCCGCCACCACCCCAGACCATCGCCTGGTGCAGCAGCTTGAAGACGCCGTTGAGCCCTTCATCCGGCCAGCCGGCCTTGGGAATTTCGACGCCGAAGAACTTGAGTGCATAAGGCGTGAAAGACGAGGCCAGGTAACCGGCCAACGGCGCCAGCACGAGGAAGAGGTAAAGGGCATGATGCGTCGCGTGTGCCAGACGGCCTTCCCAGCCTTGCGCCGTAAGGGCCGGCGGCGGATTGCGCCAGCGCCAGGCGAGGCGGACGGCAACCAGCAGCAGTGCGAGCAGGCCGAGCGATTTGTGCAGACCATAAGCCGCACTGCGCTCCGCCCCCTTGGGCAGGTCGGTCATCGTCCAGCCCAGCCAGAGCAGCCAGACAATCAGGATGGCCTGGCCCCAGTGGAGCAGGATGGCGGGCAGGCTATAGCGTTGGCCGTTCATTGGATGCTCACTCCCCAGGGCAGTTCGCCGACCGCGATATCGGCCAGGCGAGACTGGGTGGCTGTATCGATCACCGACACGCTGCCCGAGCGACCGTTGGCAACGTAAAGCCGGGCGCCGTCGGGCGTGATCGCCATGTTCCACGGCCGCTTGCCGACCGGGATGGTGGCGACGACCGCGTTGCTGGCCACGTCGATGACCATCACCGTGCCGTCGCGCCCGTTCGAGACGAAAACCCGCTTGCCGTCCGGATGCACGGCGACCCCGTTCGGATACTGGCCGGCGGTGATTTCGGCCACCGCCCTGCCTTGCGCGACATCGATCGCATAGACCTTGCCGGCCAGTTCGCAGGCGACATAGGCCCGACTGCCATCGGGCAGGAAGCCGATGCCGCGCGGCCGCTTGCCGACCGCGACGCTCGCCACCTGGCGGCGCTGCGCGACATCGATCACATCGACCTGCTCGGCCTCTTCGGCGCTGACGTAGAGCCAGCGGCCATCCGGGCTGAAGACGGCATGCTCCGGGTTCTTGCCCTGCACCTTGATACGGGCTATTTCCCGGCCTTCCGGCGCCCCCAGCAAGACGACGCTGTTGTCGTCCTCGACCGCCACGGCGAGCAAACGCCCATCGGCCGAGAGGCTGACGCCCTCGGGTGAATCGCCAACCGCAATGCTGCGCCGGAGCTTGCCGTTCGCAGCCTCGACAATGAGCAGACGGCCGCTCGCGCCATCGGTCACATAGAGTTGCCCGGCGCCGCCCGCGATACCGCGCGGCCGCTGGCCGACCGGCAGGTCGCCACGTTTCTCGCCGGTGGCAGTATCGATGACGCTGAGACTGGCCGATTTCTCGTTCGGCACGTAGGCCAAGGGCTGCGCCAGGGTGCCACCAGCGACGAGCAGGCCGAGCAGGAGTGCGGAAAGCGCTTTCATGTCGGCACCTCAGGCGGCCTGGTAGGTAATGCCGTGCTGCCGGAAGATGGCCGCGATGCTGCCATCGCGCTTGAGCTCGGCGACTGCGCTGGCGACGGCCTCGGCCAGCGCCTGCTCCTCCGCCTTGCAGGCCATGCCGAGCGGCCAGCTATCGACCTTGAGTTCGGCGAACTTGGCGCTATCGAGCACCAGGCTATCACGGCCGCGCAGCGCCGCTTCGAGCTCGGCACGCGGCGCCAGGACGGCGGAAACGCGCCCGTCGGCCAGGGCCGCCGTCGCCTCGGCAACCGTGGTGAAATGCACGACGTTCTCGCGCAGGCGGCCGTTGAGCACGCCGAGCAGGAAGGAGTCGGCGAGCGAGGCCGTCTCGACGCCGATCTTCTCGCGCGTGAAGATTTCCAGCGCCACGGCGGCCGAGCCCGAAAGCGCCGGCACACGTTCCGGATTGCGCGCCAGGGCAATCGTTTCGCGGTGATACGCCCCGAAGATGCGAACCTTGTCGTTGGCCCGCGCCAGCACCTCATCGACCGGCACGTGCAGCATCACATCGGCCGGCTGGGTGCCGAGATAATGGCCTTTCCAGACCATGTTGCGCAGGTCGTCGTTCATGTCCTCATCGGCATTGAAGCCGACGATCTCGGCGGTCAGGCCCAGACGCCGGGCGATGGCGCGGCCGATATCGGCGTCGATGCCCTTGCCGCCCTTGAGCGAATACGGCGGGAAGTCGTTATAGACGGCGATGCGCAAGCTACCGCGCTGGCGCACGGTTTCAAGGGCATCGGCGGCCTTGGCCGGCAGGGCGGCGACGAGCGGCAGGGCGGCGACGAGCGGCAGGGCGGCCAGGGCATGCAGGAAGCTGCGACGATCAGTCTTCATGGACGGTCTCCAGCCAGGTGCGGATCGCCCACATCGCCTCTTGGCTCAGCGTGCCTTCGAACGGCGGCATATAGACGCGACCGTCGCGCACAGCGCCCTTGCGGATGCGCTGCAGGAAGACCTCGTCGCCCTCATCGCCAAGCGGCAGGTAGCGCAGGTCGGGTGCGATGCCGCCGGAAATGGCGCCCAGGCCGTGGCAGCGGGCACAGTTCTGGTTGAAGGCGGAGTCGCCGATGCGGATCGCCGTCTTGTCCTTGCGGTAGGGGTTGGCCGGCAGGAAGTCGGCCCCGAGGTTCTTGAGGCCGGTGGTGTCGACTGCCTGCGGCACGACGTCGCCGTGGGCGATGGCGCGCGGAGCGAGGGCAGCGAGGGTGGCAGCGGTGGCGACGACGCCGATGAATTTGAAAGCGTGTTTCACAATGTCTCCTTTATCGATTCGATGAACAGCCTGTGGCGAACTGTCTGCAAAGGCTGTGCCAACTGCCCGATGCAACGTCGCCGTCCGCGGAAACATCCATGGCAACCCCCCGTATTTCCTGGCACGCACCCTGCTTAACAAGTTCGCGAGATCCAGAGCACATTGCTTATAAAATGGGCAGGTGCTACGTTATGAAGCAACAAAATAAAAAAATCAGGCAGGACAGCTGGAGGAGAGATGGGACAAATTCAACTGGCATCCGGGTTGCACGGCACGCAACTTCTGGAAGCAAGAGCACTGTATTTCGAACGTGGCGAACTGCCGGCGGGACTGGTCGACCCGGTCATCCTGCGCTCCTGGGAGCGTTGCCGCCGCTTCGGCCTGAGTGAAGGCCACCACCTGCCGGGCGTCGAAGCGCTCGACCGTGTCGCCCTGAAAGTCGAACAGGAACGCAACCGCGCCCTGCTCAAGCAGGTGCGGCCGATCATGGAGCACGTCTACGAGCAGATTCGCGAATCGGGCAGCATGGTGATCCTGGCCGACGCCAACGGGATGTTGCTCGAAACCGTCGGCGACCCCGATTTCGTCGATCGCGCCGACCGCATCGCGCTCGCCGCCGGCGCTTCCTGGGATGAAAACCTGCGCGGCACCAATGCGATCGGCACGGCGCTGCTCGAGGAACGCCCGGTCGAGGTCCTCGGTGCCGAGCATTTTCTCCAGCACAACGGCTTCCTGACCTGCTGCGCCAGCCCGATTTTCGGGCCGGACGGCCGGCTGACCGGCGTACTCGACATTTCCGGCGACTATCGCGCGACGCAGCGCCACACCCTCGGTCTGGCGCGGATTTCCTCGGCCATCGCCGAAAAACGGCTCTTCGAGTCGCAACACGGCAACGACATCATCGTCAGTTTCCACGGTCGCACCGACTACCTGGGCAGCCCCAAGGAAGGCATGGCCGCCGTTTCGCCCGACGGCCAGGTGCTGGCGATCAACTACAACGGCCTCGAAATCCTCGGCATCCGCCGGGTCGATGCGGTGCGCCGCGATTTCTCGATGGTCTTCGAGAGCAGCCTGTCGAGCCTGATCGACCGCCAGCGCCGCGACCCGCTCGGCAGCTTCGAGATCACGGTCAGCGGCAAGGCCGTCGCCATCCAGTTGCGCGGACGGCTGCCGAATGCCGCGAGCAGCGGTCGGGTCTATGACGAGGCACCGGTCGAACGCCCGGCGCCGCGGCGCAGCGAGCCGGGCAGCACGCCGGTGCTGACGCTGGACACCCTGAACACCGGCGACGCCCGCCTGCAGGCGGCAATCGACCGTGCCCGCAAGATGCTCGGCCGCGACATTCCGATCATGATCCAGGGCCAGTCCGGCGCCGGCAAGGAGATGTTCGCAAAGGCCTATCACAACAGCGGCCCGCGCCGGGCCGGCCCCTTCGTCGCGCTCAACTGCGCCTCGATCCCGGAAACCCTGATCGAATCGGAACTCTTTGGCTACCAGGGCGGCGCCTTCACCGGTGCCCGCAAGGAAGGCGCCCCGGGCAAGATCCAGCAGGCCCATGGCGGCACCCTCTTCCTCGACGAAATCGGCGACATGCCGCTCAACCTCCAGGCCCGCCTGCTGCGCGTGCTACAGGAACGTTGCGTGACGCCGCTGGGCAGCACGCGGGCCATCCAGGTCGACATCTCGCTGGTCTGCGCCACCCACCGCCGGCTGCGCGAGGAAGTCGCGCGCGGCAGCTTCCGCGAGGATCTCTACTACCGTCTCAACGGCATGAGCGTCACCCTGCCCGCCCTGCGCGAACGCAGCGACATCCGCCAACTGGTCGCCAAGCTCGCCGCCGAGGAGGCGCGTGACCGCGAGCAGGTGCGCTTCTCGGAAGGTGCGATGCAGGCCATCGAACGCTACGACTGGCCGGGCAACATCCGTCAGTTGTTCAACGTCATCCGCGTCGCCATCGCCCTGCTCGACGATGGCGAAAACCTGATCTGCGAGTGCCACCTGCCGGAAGAGCTGTTCGAGGCCGAACCGCCGATGCCCACCGCCTGTACCGGCGCCCAGTGGGCGGCGGCACCACTCGACCAAGGCAGCGGCAGTCTCGAGGAAATCGGCCGCCAGGTCGCACAGCGGGCCTTGGAAGCCGCCGGCGGCAACGTCTCGGCAGCCGCCCGCCAACTCGGCATCAGCCGCAACACGCTGTATCGGAAGCTGGGGCGGTTATAGAGAACAGTTTCGGCCCACCGCCGCCACTCGACGATTCCGGAATGCAGCCAAACGACTGACCGCTGAACTCCGAAACCTGGTGGAAGTGCAACTCACGCAACTTGGCCGAAGCGGCCGGTCACGGCATTAACCGAATACGTCCGCTTAAGGCTAATTGCAATCGCTCAGGACTGCAGGTTTTAGCGGCTGCTTGAGACGATACCTGTCTTTCGAGGAAGCAGGTTCGCATCAAATTCGCATCGGTGCGACAAGGGAAAGGTGGTAAAGTTAGGTCAGCGCAGACAACTATGACCAGTCACTGAAGCCGGCGTCCCTGAAGCGCTTGATTAGTTCTGCCTTTGTTGTGTTTGGCAGCGCTACCACCAACAAATCTCTCGCTCTCGTCAGGCCAACGTAGCCGATCCGCCCATCCTCGTGGACCGGTCCGGCCAGAAGCTTGGACACGTCGCTTGACCGCAGCAAGTACAAGACGGCATCGATGCTCTGTCCTTTCGCTTGGTGAACAGTCCTGACGGGGGGGAGTGGTACGGTCGACGTAGCGAGGTCCTGGAACCACAGCGGTTCTTCGGACAGTTCCTTTGATGTGACCCCATACCCCCACTTCGCGATGTAAGGCAAGCCGCATTTCCTTTCCAGCGTCGTCAGCAACGGCGTTAGATTTGCCTTCAATTTCGGGAGCCAGTCACTTTTGGCGTTCAATGACGCCGGCGGAATACCCGTCGCAGGCGTCCTGAGGAATGCCCAGATGATGCGTCGCACGGCTTTTGCTCGAAGGTCGTCGGTGCCGCACAGCACCGTGGCCCTGAGGGTCGGAGGAGGTCTGTCTAGTAACCGAAACGCGCCGTCTACTGCGTGGGTGAAGGCTTCCGCGATGTCTCCGTTTCGGTCGCGGCTGAAGGCCGCGCGGGCGAAGTGCTCCGTGGCTCCCTGACCCCAACTGTCCCCAGATCCCGCGATGAGCGACACGGTGTCTCTGGCTCTGCAGAGTACCGCGGCCGAGTCGTGCGCATATCCATGGTTGGCCAGTATTTCAGCGAACGTCGACCGGACCTTGATGAGTTCTTCGTCCTTGTAAGTCATCAGATACGGTCCACTCATGCGAGTCGGGACGGGTCTGGCGGAGAAGTATGTGGTGCTACTCAGTTTGTTGGTTACGTCCACCAGCACCTGGATTGAGCGACGGTTCTCCGACAGCGTTTCCTTCTGACCCGTTACCCCAGGATCAAAATTGCGCAGGAAGCTGCCGTCAGCGTGGGCGAACTCGTAGATAGCCTGGTTGGGATCGCCCACAAGCGAGACGGTCACCCCTTCTGCGATGAGTAACTCCAGTAGGCATCCGTGCACGCTTCCGATGTCCTGTGCTTCGTCGATCAGGATGTAGGGGTAGCGCTGCGCAAGAATTTTGAGCAATCGCGGCCGATCCACTAACGTGTTAATCGCCCAGTAGCGTCCTAGGTCGTGCGTGTAAGCGCCTGCCTTGCCCAACTTCCCAATCGCAGCGAGCGCGGTGAAATCGTTGACGGGAACAGCGTTGCCGCGCATAGCGGTGTTGAAGAAGTTCCACTTGGTCCCGTTCAAGACGGCGGAGAGAAACCGGATTTCCTCGTTGAATTTCCCGTTGAAGAAGGTGAACCCTTTCAGAAATGGTTCGTGACCATTCACTAGGTAGGGCCTTCGAGCGCACTGCATCGTTGGCGCTGCGTGGGAAGACAGGATGTGCGATGTCACGAAGGCGTCGACCGTGCATATCAGCACTCGGCTCGACAAATCATGCTGCCCTGCGGTCAACTTCGCATATTCAGCTCGGAAGGTTTCAACCGCGACATTCGAGTAAGAGAGCAGAGCCACGTACTGCCGGGAGGCGCCAAGCTGCCGGCGGACTTCAGCGAGCCTTCGTACTGCCGTCGCTGTCTTGCCACTGCCGGCGCAGGCGATGACCCGCTGGCTAACGAGGCCTGCCTCAATGATCAGCTTCTGCTGCGGAGACGGGGTAAATACCCATGTCATGGTGTTGTCACGTACACCAATGCATCGGCAATGTAGGTCGGCGTTGTAAACGAGACCGCTGGATCCGCGATGACGGCCGCAAGAGCCTGTGCAAACTCGCCTTTCTTAACGTTGCCGACAGTCGGGCCGCGATCGAACATTCCGCAAAATAACTCGCGCGGCTTATTTGCGGCCGCTGCCGCATCGACTTTGAGTTTTAGCTCTGCGGCAATGCCAGGATGGATATCTGCCAAGGCAGTCAGCATGTGCGTCTGGTTCGCAGGAAGCAGCGCCAGATCGTATTCCAGCGTGCGGGCGGCGAAGTACGTCTTGATGTGGGTGTTTGCAAGCTTGGCAATCGCCGTTGCTGCCGCAGACATTGTCGGCGTAGCCCCTAGGACCGGATAGCCTGGTGCGTCAGCGTCGCTCAGAATGGCAACTCGGATTGGGATCGCAGCGCTGCCGAAGAGCGGGGCGAAGCAATCGAAGTTCAGCCCTTCTGTGCTCAGGATCGTCACCGAGTGCTCACGCAGCTTGATGCTCATCTTGGCTGCCATGGCTTCGACCAGAAAGCGCTCGGCCGTTCCTTCTACGAGGATGAGCCGGCGCGCAAAAAACAAGTCCGCACGCGTCACGTCGAGGTAGCGCTGGAGCTTCTCCTTCTTCTTTGGCAGGAAGGTGGCTTCCCTCGGGAAGAACGCGCCAATCTTGCCTTCGCCCTGATGCAGGCAGGTCAACGAATCGAGCTTTGCCGCGCTAGCGAAATGTGGCGAATGGCTTGTGACGAAGACTTGAACTGGCTTTTGTCCCGGTACTGGTGCTTCGATGGCCTGTAGATGATCGAGTAGCACGACCTGCAACTGAGGATGTAGGTGAGCTTCAGGCTCTTCGACAATCAAAGCCTTGTAGGCTGCATCTGGATTCAGGGCCAGCTCGCTCAGGACAACCGCCATGTAGATCAGGTTGTTGTACCCCAGCCCGTTCTGCTCGATGTCGAGGCCTTCGACTGCAAGCGCCAAGCGCGCGGCCAGCCGCTGAAACTCAGGTGGTGTCAGGCCAATCTTCAGTGCCTGTTTGAGTGTCGAGCCAAGCATCGCGACATGGCGAGTCTCAATCGCAGACTGGGTCTTCGCTACGGGCTTCTCGACTTCGAGCTTCTCTTCAAATTTCTTTAGTAGCTCGACGAGCTCTTCCTTCTCGCTGTCGTTGGCGAGCCGATCGATAAGGCGTGCCAGCTGGCTGCTACGGCTGGGCTTGAGTCCTGATGCTGGGTCGCGCAAGGGGGGCAGATACACCGCCCGGAGATCTTCGAGCATCTCTGTAGTGATGCTGTTCTCTTCATGATCGCCGCACCAACGTTTGGGACGCATGCGGCCGGTCGTTCCGTTGGTGTTGTACCGCACCCACAGATGTGCCTCGTACTTGTCAGGGGCACCAGGTGCTGCCAGCATTGGCTTCAAGGCCGGGAGAAAGTCCGCCTCTTCATCCAGCGTGAGGTCCCTGAACACATAGTGAAAGGTGATCTCGGTGGCGGCGTGTCCGCCCGATGCATGGAGATCGTAGGCATCGACTCTGAGAGCACCTTCTTCCGCAGTTGTGAGCAATGCGCGTAGTCCATCCACCACCGCAGTCTTGCCGACGTTGTTGGGACCGACTAGCACATTTAGTCCTGGTCTGAACCGAAGATTGAGCTCTTCTACCCGTCGGAATCCTTTGACATTCAAGGCAGCCAAATACATTTATTCTCCCTGTTGAAATATAACTTTGGCGACTTCCATGCTGGTTGCCCAAGTCATGCTTTGGGGATGCATTTTCAGGCTCAGATAATGATAGCAGGTAGGTTCTCAGTGGTCCGTCACGCACCTCCAAGTAGCGACAACATGCACTTGTCAATAATCAGCAACAGCACGCGAAAAGCGTGAACGCATTGCCAGTATCCGCATTCGCTGCGCAGTGGCCGTTCAAGAAACTCAGCTCCACAGTCCGCTCTGGCCGAGGAGCGGCAGTTCGCAATTGTCCACAAGCAGAGGCTTTATTCAGTTACCTGTCGTTGACCGCTTAGCGTAGCGGCAGCCTGGATCAGGCAACAGGCTATTCGAAAAGGACAGGGCAGGAGATTTGGAAGCACACCTCAACCTCGGCTAGTTTGAACCACAAGCTCGCCAACGCAACAAAGTCTGCTTCCCGTATCAGGATCGCCCGCTTTTTCCGATTTGATTGCCTTTTATCCGCGCAATCCTCATTGAATTACTTTTCCCCGGGCTCATCACAGCAAGGGATTTCGAGTCAGTGCCACACTGACGATGTAGGCGTAGGACAGCAAGGCCAGGGCGAGAAAACGCAGCCGGCCGCTGCGGCTTTTCGCCCTTTTCAAGGCCAGCGCGCCGAATACGATATAGGCGAGCAAGCCGATGACCTTGGCGGTCAGCCAGCCCTGGACGAAGGGATATTGGCCGCTCATCCAGGCGAGGGTCAGCGCGCTGCCGAGCAAGACGGTATCGACCAGATGCGGCAGCGTCTTGCTCAGGCGATGCTGCCGCAGCGGCGACTGGCGCGCCATCCACCAAGCGCGCAGGCAGAAACCGAGACCGCTGAGCACGACGCAGGTGACGTGCAAATGCTTGAGGGCGAGATAACTCATGGCGTGGCGAGTTTTTCGAGGATGGCGACGCGGTGCTGCCGGTAGCGGCGCGTCGCCGCAAACAGGTTCCAGGCCAGCCAGGCACCGGCGAACGCCAGCGCAAGACCGGCCGGCCGCGCCAGCCCCTCCGGCCAGAAGATGGCGCCGAGCAGCAAGCCCAGTGCTGCCGCATGGGCACGCAACTGGCGCTGCATGTCCTGGTCACCGAGTATCTTGTTCATCGGCGGTGCCGGCACCTTGGCCTCGCCGCAGTTCTGCAGGTGCAGCCAGGCGAGGAAAGGCACGATCTTGTAGAGCATGCCGATGATGAAGGGCAGAAAGCCGCCGACCACGAGCAGGATGCCGAAAGCCAGCGTCCAGCCCGGCAAGTCGCCGGCTGTCGGAAAAATGGCCGCCGCCGCCAGCATGCTCAGGGCGGCGATGCTCGCACTCAGGCCCAGTTGCCAGTAGCGGTAGGTCGCATCAGGGCGAGCCCGGCGCCGTTGCGCCTGCAGGCGCAGGGTCAGGCCGGTGAAGGCGATGCCGGCAAGGGCGAGGAGGCCCTGGCAGAAGCGAACGATGACCGGCCAGTCTGCCAGCACGGCAAGGCTCCACAGCACCAGGGCGCCGGCGACAATCACGGGAAACCACCAGCTCGGCCGTGCCGGGTAGCCGGGCGTCAGTTGAAACATCGGCACGACGACGTAGGCCATCGCGGCGAGCAGAACGCCGCCCCAGCCGCCCAGCCCCCAGCCCGCGTGGAGGTCGGTCAGGGCTGCCAACGGCAGACTCCAGCCGTGCCCCATGGCCAGCGCAAGCAGCATGCCGAGACCAATGACGCCTGCCAGGCCGAGCAGCGCCAGCTTGAGGCCGCGGATGGTCGGGCTGGTCGACGAGACGCCGCGCAACGCGCGCGCGGTGGCGAACAGGAAATACAACGTACTCAGGCCAAGCAGCGCGGCGGCGAGGCCTAACAAGGCGGGTCGGGAGAAAACGAAACCGGCAGCGAGCAGCAGCGCTCCGAGACTCAGCCCGAGATGGAGCACGGTCGCGACGCGCAGCGGCCGGGTCAGGTTGGCTCCGGCGACGACGGGCAGTATCTGGATCAGCGCCCCGAGCATGACCTGGAGCATGAAGCCGATGGTGACGAGATGCACGGCGGCCAGAGTCGCCGGCAGCCAGCGCGAGGCGAAGATGTCCGGCCCGACGCCGGCGACAAGCAGGCCGGCTAGCACGAGGAAAAGCGGCGCGGTCAGGAAGAAGCGCAGCGGCGCCGCGAACGGCGGCGCATTCTCGAAGGACAGCAGGGCCTGCATCGGGTTCGCCCGTCAGCGCGAAATCAGGATTTCGAAAGTGCCGTCGGGCAGCAGTTCGGTTTCCCAGGCGTGGCCGTTCTGGCGCAGGACCTTGTAGAGCGGATGCGGTTCGCGGAAGAGCAGGAGCAGCATCTTCTCGCCCGGTTGCAGGCGGTCGAGCATCTCCATGGTCTGGACGAAGGGCTCGGGCGGCTCCAGGTAGCGGGCATCGACCACGTGCGGTGTTTTGGCGTGGCTCATGCGGCGATCAGCCCGGTTTCAAGATGTGCCAGGACTTCCGGCAATTCGGCCGCCAGGTGCTGGTCGCACATCGGATAGAGGATGTTCTCCTCCTTCATGTTGTGCTGCTGCATCATGATGACCAGGGTTTCGGCCTGACCGAGATAGTCGTCGATCTCGCCGCCTTCCAGCGCGGCGGCAGCAGCCGTCAGCAGTTCGCGCATCTGGATATGCTCCTGGCGCATGACCTGGGTCGGTCCCATGCGCATGCCGGTCTTGGCCTCGAAAGCGGGGAACAGCGCCTGTTCCTCTACCGCAAAGTGGGCCAGCATGGCCTGGTGGAAATGGCTGAAGGCAGCGCGGGCGGCATCGAGATTGCCTTTGCCGACAGCCTGTTCGGCATCGGCCAACAGGTCGTCGCAGTGGCGATGATCGTCGGTCAGGAGGTTGCGGATGGAAGTCATGGTGTTCTCGGTTGGGATCGGGTGGGCCCATTCTCCGGAGCCCCCCACCCGCCTACCTTGACTGCCATCAAATTTATGCTGATTCAGGCGCCGGCAATGCCGACCTGCAGTTCGTCGAACCAGTTGATGAAGCGCTGGACGTCGTTGCCCTGGTAAATCGCGCCATGCTGCGGGCACAACAGGTCGATTTCCATCTGCGAGACGCGTTCGCACCAGCGCCGCTTGGCCTCGTTGGAACCCATCCAGCGCCGGTGGAAACCTTCGGCATGGCGGATGTGGGCGTCGAAGTTCTCGACGAACAGGCCATCCATGCCGGGCGGCAGCAGCGCCGCACCGACGTCGCCTGAAAAGAGGATCTTCGCGACCTTGTCGTAGAGGTTGAAGTTGCCCGAGGAATGCAGGTAGTGGGCAGGAACGGCGCGGAGGATCAGTCCGCCGAGCGAAATGTCCATGCCCTCGTCGGGAATCGCCACGAAGGTGTCGGCATTACCACCGAAATGCGGGATGAAGCCGCCCCAGAGCCAGCTGACATAGCATTTCATGCCGGGATTGAACTCCAGCCAGAGGGCCAGCGAGGAACAGATGTCCGGATCCTGGTGCGAGGCGAAAATGCCGCTCAGCGCCGAGGGATCGAACTCGGCCGACAGCGCCGAGAAGACGGCGGGGAAAATTTCGGCACCGCCGGGGTCGAGCACCAAGGCCTGATCGCCATGCGTCACCAGATATTCGTTGGTGTCGACGAGGAAATTCGGCTTTGCCGGGTCGCGCACGATGGCGATCCACTTGTGGCTGCCGTCCTGGAAAATGGTCTTCGTTGTCTTCACGCCTGTTCTTTCCTTCTCAATTGCCGGCAACGAAGGCCGAGCGACGCAGCGTTTCGAGCGAGCTGCGGATTTCCTCGACAATGCCGTCGAACTCGCCCGAAACCTGGGCCAGCGCCGGCGCGAAACTCTGACCGTAAGCGGCCTCGATCTTGGCCGATTTGGCCAGCACACCGCCCAGTTCAACCATCTGGAAGGCATCCTCAAGTGCGCGCTTGAGTTGCCGACGCAGGCTGCTCAGGCGCTGGGCGTGCTCCTCGCCCGCCTGCTCGCGCGTGTGCAATACCCGGATCAGCGCCGGCTGCGCCGGTGCCAGCCCGGCAGCCTGTTCGAGCAGCCGGGTCTGTCGCGTATCCTGGAGTACGACCGAGACTTCGTTGACGCAGTCGTGAATGAGACCGGTCAAGGCATCCATGCAGTTGCGCAGATCCTGCGAGAAAACCCGCAACTCATTGGACAGGACGCCGAAACCGAGCGCTGCCGTTCCCGCCCGCTTGGCCAGGAAAATGGCGTTGAGCGCCATGATGTTGATCTTGAACGACACCCCGACCACGCGCTTGATCTGCTCGTTGATGCGGACGATGCGCAGAAGATCGGCACCGGCTTGCGGGCGCTTGCTCGCCAAGGTCGTCAGCGCGGTGCTCATGGTTTCTGTACCCAGGAAAGCCGCATCCTATTTCTCAAGGACGTAGGTGCCCGGTGCATCGTCGAGCGCCGGGAACTTGCGGTTACTCGCCGGGTAGGCTTCGACCAGGTCGCCCGTCCGCTCGTTGAGCCAGGCCGTCCAGTCGTCCCACCAGGTTCCGGGGCGCTTCTCGGCGCGATCGAACCAGTGTTCCCAATGTTCGTTGCGCTCCGGCTCGGCGATCCAGTAGGCCCGCTTGGGCGGATTGGCCGGCGGATTGACGATGCCGAGGATGTGGCCGGAGGTGGAGAGAACGAAGCGCACCGGCGCCTTGACGTTGATCTGCTTGCGGATGCGGTAGCACTGCTTCCACGGCGCGATGTGGTCATCTTCGGCGGTGACCGCGTAAAGCGGCTGGGTGACGCGGTCGAGGTCGATCGATTCGCCGGCGATGGTCAGCTTGTCCCGCTTGATCAGGTTGTTGTGCAGGTACATCTCGCGCAGGTAGTAGGAATGCATGGCCTGCGGCATGCGCGTCGAATCCATGTTCCAGAAAAGCACGTCGAAGGCCGGCAGCGAATCGCCCATCAGGTAGCTGCTGACCCAGTAGTTCCAGATCAGGCTGTTCGAACGCAGCATGCGGAAGGAGGCCGCCATCTCCGTGCCGTCGAGATAGCCCTTCTTGGCCATCGACTCCTCGAGGGCGCCGATGCAGGCTTCGTCGATGAAGACGTCAATGTCGCCGGGATGGGCGAAATCCGTCAGGGTGGTGAACAGCGTCCAGTGCGCGACCGGCATCTTGTCCGGCCCGAAGCGCTTGTTGGCCCAGGCCATGTAGGTGGTGACCAGCGTGCCACCGATGCAGTAGCCGACCAGATGCACCTGCGGCACCTTGCAGAATTCGCAGGCGACGCGTACGGCCTCAGCCACGCCTTCCTGCAGGTAGTCGTCGAAACGCACGTCGGCCAGTTCCGGCCCCGGATTCTTCCAGCTCGTGATGAAGACCGAGAAGCCCTGGTCGGTCAGGTGCTTGACCATGCTCTTGCGGGCCGTCAGATCGAGGATGTAGAACTTGTTGATCCACGGCGTCGTGATCACGATGGGCATCGCCCGCACCTTCTCGGTGGTCGGCGCGTAGTGGATCAGCTCGAACAGGCGGTTGCGGAAAACGACCTTGCCCGGCGTGGTCGCCAGGTCCTTGCCGACGTCGAAGGCATCGGGCTCGACCATCAGGATATTCTTGGCCTCGGCATCGCGCATGAAATTGGCCCAGCCCAGCTTCAGGCTCTCGCCCTTGGTTTCGACGAAGCGCTGCATGGCGGCCGGGTTGAGCCAGAAGAAATTGGGCGGTGCCACCATGTTGAGCCAGTTGCGCAACCAGAAGGCGGAGCGTCGGCGCTCCTTGTCGGACAGTCCCGGGGTCTCGAACAACATGTCTTCGAGACGGTGCGTGAAGGCCAAGTACCACTCCTTGATGATGTCCCAGGTCGCCGAATCGGTCCAGATCGGGTCGGCGAAGCGGGCATCGTCGGCATTCGGTTTGATGACGTCGGCGGACGGAATGCCCAGTGCACGCCGCGAAACATGCGTCTGCAGGGCAAACAGGTCGCCGGAAAGGGCGGTGAGCGCGCGCGCCAGTTCCTGCGGATGCATCATCCAGGCCATCTGCGCATTAAGCAGCGACGTGGTCACGCCGTAGGGGTCGATCGCCTTGCTGACTGAATCACCCAGGCTTTCGAGCGGACTCAGGGTGCGGGTGTCGATACCGTTGTTTTTTGCTGACGAATTGCCGGACATCGGGATTACCTCGTGACTGAAATTCTATTGCTATCTTACAGCGTGACCATGCCGCCCGGGAGCGGCACCTGCACATTCGGCCAGTCTAGGCGGTCGCCGATGGCAGCGGCGAAATGGGCCGACGCGGCACTTTCGCCATGGACCACGAAACATTGCCGTGGTGGTTTGTGGAATGCCCCCAGCCAGTCGAGCAGCGCCCCCTGATCGGCGTGCGCCGACAATCCCCCGACGGTGTAGATCCGGGCCCGGACCGGGACGCTTTCGCCAAAGATGCGGACCAGCCGCGCGCCATCGACCAGGCGCCGGCCCAGGGTACCGGCTGCCTGGAACCCGGCGATCAGCACACTGCTTTCGCTACGCGGCAGGTTTTCGCGCAGGTGGTACTTGATCCGCCCGGCCTCGCACATGCCGCTGGCCGAGAGGATGACCGCGCCGCTGCGGATGCCATTGAGCCGCTTCGACGCCTCGACGTCGGCGACGAATTCGAGCTTCATCTTCTCCGGATGCTTGCGCTGCCAGGCGATCAACTCACGGGTTTCGGGATCGAGCAGCTCCGGGTGGGACAAGGTGATGCGCGTCGCCGTATCGGCCATCGGCGAATCGACGTAGACCTTGAGCGGAAAAAGACGCTTGCGCCGCACGAGGTCGGCGAGCAGATAGATGATTTCCTGCGTCCGTCCGACCGCGAAGGAGGGAATGATCAGGTTGCCGCCGGCAGCGCGCGTCCGCTCGAAGGCACCGATGATCTCTTCTTCGGTTTCCGGCAGGGAACGATGCAGGCGGTCGCCATAGGTCGATTCGACCATCACCACCTCGGCCGCCAGCGCCGGCCGCTCCGGATCGCGCAGCACCGGCCGGCCTGGCATCCCGAGATCGCCGGAAAAGACCAGCCGGCGGGCGTTTCCGTCTTCATCGACGAGAACCTCCAGCCAGGCCGAACCGAGAATGTGGCCGGCATCGTGGAAGCGGACTGTCACGTCCGCGGCCGGCGCCAGGGTCTGGCCGTAGGCGACCGGCTGCAGGAGTTGCAGTGCCGCCAGGGCCTGGGCGACCGAGTACAGCGGAGCCGGAATGCCGCGCTCGCCCTGGCCGCGCCGGTGGCGATGGCGCAGTTGCCATTCGGCTTCCTTTTCCTGGATATGGGCGCTGTCGGGCAGCAGCACGGCGAGCAGGTCGATGCTGGCCGGCGTAGCGTAGATCGGCCCACGATACCCAAGCATGACGAGCCTGGGCAGCAAACCGGAATGGTCGATGTGGGCATGGGTGAGCAGCACGAAATCGATCTGCCGCACATCGAAGCCGAAATTCAGGGCCCGCTGGTTCTTGGCGTGCGCCTCCCTGCCCCCCTGGAACATGCCGCAATCGACAAGAAAACGGCATTGCCCGGTCTCGACCAGGGTGCAGGAACCGGTCACTTCACCGGCCGCTCCGAGAAAACCCAGACGCATGTTTGAATTCCTCCCGACTTGGCGTAGCATGAACCCAAGACCGGCGAAACGCAACGCCTGCGGCCCTTTTCAGGAGGTAGACCATGTTCAAGCATATCCTCGTCCCGACCGACGGTTCCGAACTTTCCCAAGCCACCGCCAAGCGCGCGGTCTCCTTCGCCAAGGAAGCCGGCGCCCGCATTACCGTCTTCTTCGCCAAGCCCGAATATCCGATTGCCTATTTCGGCGAGGGCGCACTGATCGATCCGACGACTCCCGAGAAATTCGCCGAACTGGCCGACCAGCAGGCCGCCCAGTATCTCGGCGAAGTCCAGGCGATGTGTGCCGAAGCCGGTGTCGAATGCAGCACGACCACGGCCACCAGCGACATTCCCTACGAAGCGATCATCGAAGCGGCCGAAAGCTCGGGCGCCGACCTCATCTTCATGGCCTCGCACGGCCGCCGCGGCTTCAGCGGCTTCCTGCTCGGCAGCGAAACCAACAAGGTGCTCACCCACTCCAAGGTGCCGGTGCTGGTTTACCGCTGACGCGGAAACCCTCCTTCAGCCCGACTCGGCGAGACGCAACAGGGCGAGCGCCAGTTCTCGCCGAAGCGCATCGCGCGCCGCACCTTCGGGTGCGGCGTCGAGTTGTCGGCGTAAATCGGCAATTTCCTTGCGCAGCAACACCGCCTGCGGCGCGAAGCCGGCATTTTTCAGGATGCGGTTGAGCATGCGCTGTTCCGGGGACAGCAGGGGATCGTCGTCGAAAACCAGCGGCTGCCCGGCCCCCGGCAGATTGTCCAGTTCACCGCGGGCAATGGCATCGACGATACGCTGCTCGGCCAGGATGTCGAAAAGACGAATCATGCGGCAAGACTAGCCTGCCCCCAACACGAAGTCGAGGCACCACGCCTCAGGCGCAGCGCGCCGCCCAAGCCTCCGGCGAAAGATCGTCGAGCAACGCCTCCAGCAAGGCACAAGCCGCTCCGAGATTCGCCTGCGCCTCCTGGCTCAGGCCCTCGCCCAGTTCGAAGCATTCGCCACGGACGCCGAGCACGAAAGCCGGCGGCGGCTCGTCGCCCTCGGTCTGGCGATAGACGCCGAGCACGTTCTCGGGCGGCAGGGCGTGCGTCGAATGCCCGATAACGGTCGATGGCACGGCCCGTGCAAACTGGTAGGGGGCCGGCGTCTGCTCGCCGGCATCGACGAACAGGGCGAGCCGACGTTCGCAAAGGTCAAGCACATGTTCGATGTTGAGCTGGAAGTCCTCGATCAGCTCAACCTGATCGGCCAGTCCCCGCGCCTGCAAACGTTCGTCCAGATGGCGGCAGAGCGCCGGCCCGATGGCGTCGTCGCCTCGGCTCGGATTGCCGACGGCAAAGACGACGAGCGGTGCCCTCATGCGCGACTCAGCGAGTGCACGACCAGCCCCTCGGGATCGACCAGTTCGACCGCCAGCGGCATCTTGCCCAGCGCATGCGTGGCACAGGACAGGCAGGGATCAAAGGCGCGGATCGCTACCTCGATGTGATTGAGCAGACCTTCCGTCACCTCGCGGCCATGCAGGTAGCGGCGGGCGACGTGGCGCACCGCCTCGTTCATCGCCTGGTTGTTGTTGGTGGTCGAAACGATGAGATTGGCCATGGTGATCAGGTCGTTCTCGTCCACGCGGTAATGGTGGAACAACGTGCCGCGCGGCGCCTCGATGACGCCAACGCCTTCCATCTGGCGCTCGCCCTCGACCATGAGGTTGTCGGACAGCAGATCGTCGTCGTGCAGCAGATCCTTGATCACCTCGGCGGCATGCAGCATTTCGATCATCCGCGTCCAGTGATAGGCCAATGGGGCATGCATCGGCGTGCCGCCGGCGTAGTCGACGAACTCCTTGCGCTCATGCTCGGCGAAGGGCGTCGAGATCTGGTCGCAGTTCTGGACGCGGGCCAGCGGGCCGACCTTGTACCAGCCGTGCTCCTTGCCGATCGATTTGAAGAACGGGAACTTCATGTAGCTCCACGACCGGACCTCTTCCTCGATGTACTGGTCGTACTGCTGGTAATCGACATGGTCGAAGATCATCTTGCCGTTCTCGTCGCGGGCGCGCAGCGTGCCGTGGTAGAAGTCGAGATCGCCGTTGTGGCCGACAATGGACATGAAGTTGGAGCGGAAGATACCGAAACTGTTGTACAGCCCCGGGTCCTGCGTATGCACCTTCTGGATCAGGTGCACCGCGTCGCGCGACCATTGGACGATGTGGTAGATATCCTTCAGGAGTTCGTCGCGCTCGGCGATGGTCAGCGACTTGTTCACACCGCCCGGCACCGCCCCGGTGCCATGCACCCGTTTGCCGGCCGTGACGCGGATCACTTCCTGGCCGAACTTGCGGAGCAGTACGCCGCGCTTGGCGGTTTCCGGGTGTTCCATGGCGACGCCGACGATGTTGCGCTTGGTCACATCGCTATCGAAGCCGAACAACAAATCGGGCGAGCAGAGATGGAAGAAATGCAGGGCATGCGACTGCAGCATCTGGCCGTAGTGCATGAGTCGCCGCAGTTTCTCGGCGGCCGGCGTCAGGCGCTTGGCGCCGACGATGACGTCGAGCGCCTTGGAGGCCGCCAGATGGTGCGAGACCGGGCAGATGCCGCACAGGCGCTGGACCATGACCGGCACCTCCCAGTACGGCCGTCCCTGGATGAACTTCTCGAAGCCCCGGAATTCGACGATGTGCAGGCGTACCTGATGCACCTTGTTCTGCTCGTCGAGCAGGATGGTGACCTTGCCGTGGCCCTCGACGCGGGAGACCGGATCGATCGCCACGCGGCGCAGGCGTTCGGGATGCTGGGCGGTTTCAAGGTTGTAGGTCATTGCGCTACCTCGGTTAATCGTAATGCATCAAGCCATGGCCCAATTCGGGTTCCTTGCCGGCCAGCAGGTCGGTCAGCACCTTCCAGATCGCATCGCCGGAAGGCGGGCAGCCGGGAATGAAGTAGTCGATCTTCACCACCTCATGGATCGGGTGCACCTTGTTGAGCGGCAACGGCAGTTCCGGATCGTTCGGGATCATGCCGTTGGCCAGCCCGGGGCTGGTGTGATAGACCTCCTCGAGGATGGTCGTCAGCTGCAAATGGTTGCGTTGCGCCGGCAAACCACCGTTGATGGCGCAGGCGCCCATGGCGATGAGGATCTTGCAGTTCTTGCGGAACTCGCGCAGGACATGAACGTTCTCGGCATTGCACAAGCCGCCCTCGATAATGCCGATGTCGCAGTCCGGGCTGCATTCCTTGATGTCGGTCAGCGGCGAGCGGTCGAACTCGATGTGTTCGAGCAGCGTGAACAGACGCTCGTCGATGTCGAGGAAGGACATGTGGCAACCGAAACAGCCGGCCAGCGAGGTCGTCGCGACCTTGAGTTTTTTCTTGGCAGTCATCTCAGCGGCCCTCCACGGTGGCGGCGATCGGCGCCTTGTCGTAGGTGCGCTCGCCGATCGGTACGGAGAACCCCTTGCGCTTGACCAGGATGACGCCGACCGGGCAGACCTGCGCCGCCTTGTCGGCCAGCGTGAAGTCGGTATCGCCCAGGCGGCCGGACTTGGCATTGACGATCAGGTGCGTCTTGATGCCGCGCCCGGAGAGCGCGAAGACGTTCTTGCCATCGACGTCGCGACTGGCGCGCACGCACAGCGAGCAGAGGATGCAGCGGTTGAAGTCGAGCAGGACCTCGGGGTGCGAGGCATCGACGGCGCGATTCGGGAAGAAATGGTCGAAATGCGGACTCATCATGCCGAGGTGGTAGGCCGTGGCCTGCAACTGGCAGTTGCCGCTCTTTTCGCACGACGGGCAGAAATGGTTGCCCTCGACGAAGAGCATCTGGGTCAGCGCCCGGCGTTCGGCATTGATTTCCTCGGTGTCGCTTTCGACCACCATGCCGGGCATCGCCCGCATCGTGCAGGAAGCGGTCTGCCGGCCATTGACCTTGACCGTGCACAGCTTGCAGGAACCATGCGGCTTGAACTCCGGGTGATAGCACAGGTGCGGGATGAATACGCCGGCCTTGGTCGCGGCCTGCATGATGGTCTGGCCGTCCTCGAAGGGGACGGTCTTGCCGTCGAGCGTGAAGGTCTGGGTCATGTCAGGCATCCTCCCCGAATTCTTCCTTGATGATGTGCGCCGCCGGATCGTCGCGCCCGGTCATCTGCCGCGCCGCGGCAAGCGCCCGGTCGAGATCGAAAGCCGGTTCGAAATCGGCCTGCCGCATATGCTTCTCGTAGGCGGGGCGGAACTTTTCAATGGTGTCGAGCACCGGGTTGCAGGCCGTATGGCCGAGGCCGCAATGGCTCATCGACTGCAGCAACTGGTTGAGCTTCTCGATCTCGGCAAAGTCGTAGGGCGAGCCGCAGCCGTTGTGCAGCTTGTCCATGAGGTTCTTGAGCAGCGAGGTACCGACCCGGCACGGCGTGCAGAAACCGCAGCTCTCGTGCTGGAAGAAATGCACGTAGTTGCGGGCGACCTCGAACATGTCGCGGCTGTTGTCGAAAATGGTGAAGGCACCGGCGGTCGGAATGTCCTCGAAACCGATCACGCGGTCGAATTCGGCCGGAGCAACACAAATGCCGGAAGGACCGCTGACCTGCACCGCCTGCGTATCCTTGGCGCCGCAGTCTTCGAGCACCTGGCGGACGCTAACGCCGAACGGGTATTCGTAGATACCCGGCCGCTCGCAATCGCCCGACACCGACAGAATTTTGGTGCCGGCCGAATGCTTGGTGCCGATGCCGGCATACCACTCGCCGCCGTTGAGCGCGATCAGCGCCGCCGCGGCGAAGGTTTCGACGTTGTTCACGATGGTCGGCTGATCGAGATAGCCATTGGTGACCGGGAACGGCGGCCGGTTGCGCGGCGTGCCGCGCTTGCCTTCGAGCGACTCGATGAGGGCCGATTCCTCGCCGCAGACATAGGCGCCAGCGCCGAGGTGAATCTCGATATCGAAATCGCCCCCGGGAATGCCGATGATGTTGGTGCCGAGCAGGTTGTCCTTGCGCCGTCGTTCGAGCACGACATTGAGCGGTTCGAGCAGATAGCGGTATTCGCCGCGCAGGTAGAGAAAGCCGCGCCGCGCGCCGATGGCGTAGGCAGCCACCGTCATGCCCTCGAAAACGAGGTCGGCATACGAGGTGAGCAGGACGCGGTCCTTGAAGGTACCTGGCTCGCCCTCGTCGGCGTTGCAGACGACGAAACGCTGCTGCCCCGCCTTGAGCGGCGCATTGCGGCAGGCCTCCCATTTCAGGCCGGTGGTGAAGCCGGCACCACCCCGCCCGCGCAGGTTGGCGCGCTTGATCTCGTCGAGCATGGCAGCCGGTCCGCCGAGCCCCGACGGCAGGCCTTCGCGCCAGGAACGCATGTTGGAAGCGGCCAACCCGTCGCTCGGCACCCGTTCGCGCGCGGCGCGCAGGGCATCGCCTGGCTGCATGCTCGAAGCGAGCAGGATATCGGCCTTGCGGATGTTGTCCTCGACCGCGAAAAACTCGGCCGGCCAGTCGAGCAGCGGCACCTCGTTGCGGATCAGTTCGGCGATCTGATCGATCCGTTCGACGCTCAACCGGGTGATCGCCAAATTGTTGACCAGCATGCCCGGCCCCTGGTCGCACATGCCGGTACAGGAGGTCTTGTCGATACTGACCAGTCCGTCTTCCGACACCTTGCCCGGCTCCACCCACAGGCTGCCGCAGAGACGCTCCATGAGCGCCATGTTGCCCTGCATGCGGTCGGTGACGTTGTCGGAGAACAGAACGCGGTAACGACCGCGAGGCTGCAGATAGAAGAAGGAGTAAAAGCCGGCGACACCTTCGATCTTGGTGCGCGGTACGCCGAGCGTTGCCTGCAGGCGGTCGATGGCTTCGGGGGGAATCCAGTCGCAGGCTTCCTGGATTTCGCGCAGGATCTGGACCATACAGGTCGGGTCGCGTCGCCAGCGGCTGACGACCCGGTCCACAATGCCAGCGACCGCTTCAGGGTGCATCTCTTTCAGTGCCACGACAACCTCCCGTGCATGAGCGATGACAAAAGGAAGACTAGCACCAAAAACCGCCAATTTCTTGCGCAAGATCAAGCCTTGCAATGCTTACCCGCAGATCATTCGCCGCACCGGCCTGTCAACAAACCGCAACCGTAATGTGCAACAATGTTGCTGCACGACAGCACGCGCCAACACCCGTTGCAGCGTGACGAACGGGCCATTTTGGTGCATTGCACCAACGACCCTATTTTTGAGGAAGAACAGCATGAGCACCGAACAAAACCACCTTCCGCTGGCTGGCAAAAAAGGCCTGGTCACCGGCATTGCCAATGACAAGTCGATCGCTTTCGCCGTCGCCAAGGCCATCGTCGCCCTCGGTGGCGAAGTCGCCATCACCTACCAGAACGAGAAGACCGCCAAGTACACCCAGCCCCTGGCCGAATCCCTCAATGCCCGCCTGTTCGAGCGCCTCGACGTTTCCGAGCCGGGCAACCTCGAAGGCGTCATCGCCAAGTGCGGCGAAGTCTTCGGCGAACTCGACTTCGCCATCCACTCGATGGCCTTCTGCAACGCAGACGACCTGCACGGCCGCGTCATCGACACCACCGAAGCCGGTTTCGACTCGGCCATGAACGTCTCCTGCCATAGCTTCCTGCGCATGGCGAAGGCCATCGAGCCACTGATGGCGCATGGCGGCTCGCTGATCACCATGTCCTACCTCGGTGCCGAACGTGTCGTTCGCAACTACGGCGTCATGGGCATCATCAAGGCGGCGCTCGAATCGGCCGTCCGCTACATGGCCTACGACCTTGGCCCCAAGGGCATCCGCGTTTTTGCCGTGTCGCCCGGCCCGATCATGACCCGTGCCGCTTCCGGTATCGCAAACTTCAACACCCTGCTCGAGAACGATGCCGAAAAGGCACCGCTCGGCCGCACCGTGACCATCGACGAAGTTGGTGCACTGACCGCCTTCCTGTGTACCCCGGGCTCCTCGGGCATGACCGGCCAGACCATCTACGTCGACGCCGGCGCCCACATCGTCGCCTAAATCGCCACGACTTGCCGCAGGTCAAGGGTTGCCGCTCCTGACCTGCGCTAAGCTCGAATCTCCCGAGCAGCGCGAAGGAGAGTGAGATGCCCGATACACCGATCATCACCGATCCGGTACCCGACCACCCCCTGCTCCAGGGCCGGGCGGAAATCGGACGCGGCGAGAGCACCATCGTCGTCGAGGCCGACACAGTCGACGGCCAGGAACGCGTCTATAAAATTCTGTCGTCACCGACTGACTACGCCTACTACACGGCCGAGGACCGGCCGACCGGCCGCCACTTCCCGATCGTTTACGCCGACCACGGCACGGCCGGCCGTTCCAGCCGCGGCTTTCCCTTCCACATCGTCGAGGTCGAACGGCTCTACCCGCTGCCGGGCATTGGCGAAGCGGCCGAGGTGGCGACCAAGATTTCGACCTCCTACTTCGATGCCTGCATGATGTGGCGCAACCTGGCCCAGGACATGGGGCGCATCGCCTTGCACCACATCGCGGTGACGCCGATGGGCTGGACCGATGCGTTACAGGAGTCGCTCAAGGCGCTGGAAACGTTTTCCGACGAATACGGCGCCCTGCCCGACCTGATCAAGTCCGACAACCTGATGATGCGCAAGGATGGCACGCTGGTGTTCTCCGACCCGGTATTCATGGAATGACATCGTTTCCGCCCATCGCTTCAATCGAACCCATCCCGACATGACCATCAGCCAAGTCCGTTTCGCCTCCCGCGAACTCGCCGAATCGCTCGCCGGCAATCCCTACATGGCGGTGATTTCGATCACCGATCCGGGCACCCCGGAAGCCAGGCTCGATCCGCTCTTCCAGCACGTGCTGCGCCTCTCCTTCTTCGATGCCGTGCCCGCCGACGAATTCCTGCCGGCGCCGCTACCCGGTCTGTTCGACCACCTTATGGCGAAGCAGATCAGCGAATTCGTCCGGAGTCTGCACGCCGCCCCGTTCGAGATCTCGGTGATGGTGCATTGCGAATACGGTGTCAGTCGCTCGGCGGCGGTCGCTCTGTTCGTCGAGGCCTTCTCCGGTGCGCCGCTGGCCGCCCGCGAATTCACCTACGAAGCCAACCAGTGGGTCCTCCATCGCCTGTCGCTGCTCCATCCCGAACTGGAAATCGACATTCCCGATGCCAGCAGCGTGCATGACCGCCGTCATGAAAGGCGGGCTTCCTGAGGCTTTTCATATTGCAGGTGCACACCCGGCACTTGCAACCAAGGCGGCCAGATACAAGATTGTTTGCTGCGATGCAGCAGACTATACTGGCCTGCAAGACGTCACCCCAGTTTCTTGTCCCCCCTGTGGAGCAGAACCATGCAAGACAATAGCGAACAACGCTACCTGGAAAACAAGACCTACGACGAGATCCGGGTCGGCGATTCGGCCAGCCTGGTACGAACCCTGGCCCCCGAGGATGTCAAGCTCTTCGCCGTCCTGACCGGCGACTTCAACCCTGCCCTGGTCGACCGTGAATACGCCGAAAGCGGCATGTTCCGCGAGGTCATCGCCCACGGCATGTGGAGCGGCTCGCTGATCTCGACCGTGCTCGGCACGCAGTTCCCCGGGCCGGGCACCATCCTGATCGACCAGACACTGCACTTCGCCCGCCCGGTGACCATCGGCGACACCATCACCATCACCGTCACCGCCAAGCAGAAGTTCGATCACAACCGGCATGTCGTCTTCGACTGCGTCTGCACCAACCAGGAAGGCCTGCAGGTGGTGCGCGGCACGGCGGAGATCCTGGCGCCTTCGGAGAAAGTCTCGCACCTGAAGACGGTCCACATGCCGCAGGTCCGCATCGATGACAAGTACGAGCGCTACACCCACCTGCTCTCCCGCGTGAAGGGCCTGGAACCGATTCCGACCGCCGTCGCCCACCCCTGCGACAAGGAGTCGCTCAAGGGGCCGGTCATCGCCTTCCAGGAAGGCATCATCGAGCCCATCCTGGTCGGTCCGGAATCCAAGATCCGTGCCGTCGCCGAGGAATTCGGCATCGACCTGCACGGCATCCGCATCGTCAATGCAGCGCACAGCCACGACTCGGCGGGTATCGCCGTTTCCCTGGTCCGCACCGGCGATGCCGAGGCGTTGATGAAGGGTAGCCTGCACACCGACGAACTGATGGGCGAAGTCGTCGCCCGTGCCAACGGCCTGCGCACCAACCGCCGGATCAGCCACGTCTTCCTGATGGATGTGCCGACCTACCCGCGCCCGCTGCTGATCACCGACGCCGCGATCAACATCGCGCCGACGCTCGAAGAAAAGGTCGACATCATCCAGAACGCCATTGAGCTGGCCCACGTCATCGGCATTCCCGAACCCAAGGTCGCCATTCTCTCGGCGGTCGAGACGGTCAATCCGAAAATCCAGTCCACGCTCGACGCCGCTGCGCTCTGCAAGATGGCCGACCGCGGCCAGATCAAGGGCGGCCTGCTCGATGGCCCGCTCGCCTTCGACAATGCCGTCTCGATCGTTGCCGCCAAGACCAAGGGCATCAAGTCCGCCGTCGCCGGCCACGCCGAAATCCTCGTCGTGCCCGATCTCGAATCCGGCAACATGGTCGCCAAGCAACTCGAATACCTCGCCAATGCCCTGACTGCCGGCATCGTGCTCGGCACCAAGGTGCCCATTGTCCTGACCAGCCGCGCCGACACGGCGGAGACGCGCACCGCGTCCTGCGTCATCGCCGCTCTCATCGCCCATGCCAACCGCAAAAATGGAAACACGTAAATGAAACAAGGCATCCTCACGATCAACGCCGGATCGTCCTCGATCAAGTTCGCCCTCTTCCCGCTCGACCATCCGATCTCGCCGGATGCCGAAGTCTCGGGCCAGATCGACGGCATCGGCGCCGAAACGACCAAGATGGTCGCCAAGAACCGGGCCGGTGAACGCATCGCCGATCAGGTACTCGAAGGCAGCAAGGTCAGCCATGCCCAGGCTTTCGACGCCCTGCTCAAGTGGTTCACCGCCAGCCATGCGAGCTGGAGCATCGTTGCCGTCGGCCATCGCGTCGTGCATGGCGGCGAACGCTACTCGCAGCCGACCATCGTCGACGACACCGTGCTCGGCCACCTGCAAAGCTTCATCCCGCTCGCCCCGCTGCACGAACCGCACAACGTCGCCGGCATCATTGCCCTGCAGGCCCTCTTGCCCAGCGTGCCGCAGATTGCCTGCTTCGATACTGCCTTCCATCGCAGCCAGCCCGAAGTCGCCCAGACCTTCGGCCTGCCGCGCAGCATCACGGCCGAAGGCATCAAGCGCTACGGCTTCCACGGTCTTTCCTATGAATTCATCGCCCGCGCCCTGCCGCAGCACTCGGGGCGCGCCAGCGGCCGTGTCGTCGTCGCCCACCTCGGCAACGGCGCCAGCATGGCGGCCATGGTCAATCGCAAATGCGTCGCCACCACGCTCGGCTTCTCGACCATCGACGGCCTGGTCATGGGCACGCGCTGCGGCAACCTCGACCCCGGCGTCGTCCTGCACCTCATGGAAACCAAGAATCTCTCGGTCAAGGACATGACCAAAATGTTGTACAAGGAATCCGGCCTGCTCGGCGTTTCCGGACTCAGCCAGGACATGCGCACCCTGCTCGCCAGCGACAAGCCGGAAGCCCAGGAAGCGGTCGACCTGTTCTGCTACCGCATCGCCCGCGAACTCGGCTCGCTCGCCGCTGCCGCTGGCGGCCTCGATGCCGTGGTGTTCACCGGTGGCATCGGCGAACACGCTGCCGAAGTCCGCCGCCGCGTCTGCCTGCAGTCCGAATGGCTGGGCATCCGTCTCAATCCGGAGGCCAACGCCCGCCACGAATTGCGCATCAGCGCCGGCAACAGCAGCGTAGACGTGTTGGTCATCCCGACCAACGAGGAATGGATGATGGCCCACCACGCGCAGACGCTGCTCGCACTCTGACAGAATTTTTCTGTCCAACAGCCCCGGTCCCGAAAGGCGCCGGGGCTTTGTTTTTTCTGCCTTTTCAAGGACATGACAAACCGATTTCACGACCGGCACAGAACACCGTATCTAGTCAACGGATTGCATTGACCTACTATATCTAGTAGATTGCATGCCATTCGAAAATCAATATGTTCAATTCACACAGTTACGCAGAGGAGCAAAAAATGAGCCCGGTTGCCGAACAGCTTTCCCTCACCGACATTCCCGCCCCCCCACAATTCGCCCCCCTGCAGGAGCAGGAAATCTCCGGCGAAGTGCTCATCGAAAAATACGCCAAGGGCAAGGAAACCAATGTTCACGACGTGCGCAAGCGCGTTGCCTGGGCGCTAGCCCAAGTCGAGCAGGAGAAGGATCGGGCACACTGGGAAGGCAAGTTCCTCTGGGCCCAGGAAAACGGCTTCATCCCGGCGGGCCGCATCAACTCCGCTGCCGGCACCAACCTGCAGGCCACGCTGATCAACTGTTTCGTGCAGCCGGTTGGCGACTCCATCGTCGAAACCACTGATGGCCGCCCCGGCATCTACACCGCGCTCGCCCAGGCCGCTGAAACGATGCGCCGCGGTGGCGGCGTAGGCTACGACTTCTCGTCGATCCGGCCGCAGGGCGCCCACGTCAAGGGCACCCAGTCGCGCGCTTCCGGCCCCGTCTCCTACATGCGCGTCTTCGACCGCTCCTGCGAAACCGTCGAATCCGCCGGCGCCCGCCGCGGCGCCCAGATGGGCGTGCTGCGCTGCGACCATCCGGACATCGAGGAATTCATCCACGCCAAGGACAAGGGCGATCTGACCAATTTCAACATCTCGATCGGCGTCACCGACGGCTTCATGGAAGCGGTCGATGCCGACGGCGATGTCGAGCTGACCCACCGCGCCGAACCGAATGCCGAAATGAAGTCCTCCGGCGCCTACCAGCGCGAGGATGGCCTTTGGGTTTATCGCAAGGTACGCGCCCGCGACCTGTGGGATCAGGTGATGAAATCCACCTACGACCACGCCGAGCCGGGCATCCTGTTCCTTGACCGCATGAACAAGGACAACAACCTCAATTACTGCGAAGTGATCGAGGCGACCAATCCCTGCGCCGAACAGCCGCTGCCGCCCTACGGCTGCTGCTGCCTGGGTTCGATCAACCTGACCCTGTACGTCAAGCACCCCTTCTCCGAGCAGGCCGAGTTCGATTTCGAGGCCTTCGCCGAAGTCTGCCGCATCTCGACCCGCATGCTCGACAACGTGCTCGTCGCCACCCACTGGCCGCTCGAGCGCCAGCAGCAGGAAGCCGCCAACAAGCGTCGCGTCGGCCTCGGCTTCACCGGCCTCGGCGATGCGCTGGCCATGCTGCGCCTGCGCTACGACAAGCCGGAAGCCCGCGCCATGGCTACCCGTATCACCGAAGCCATGCGCGATGCCGCCTACCTCTACTCGGTCGAACTGGCCAAGGAGCGTGGCGCCTTCCCGCTGTTCAACGCCGAGCTTTACCTGTCCGGCGGCAACTTCGCCTCGCGCCTGCCGAACGACGTCAAGGCCGAGATCCGCAAGCACGGCCTGCGCAATTCGCACCTGCTGTCGATCGCGCCGACCGGCACCATCTCGCTGGCCTTCGCCGACAACGCCTCGAACGGTATCGAACCGCCCTTCTCCTGGACCTACAACCGCAAGAAGCGCATGCCGGATGGCACGCTGAAAGAGTATTCGGTCGAGGACTACGCCTGGCGCCTCTACAAGCACCACGGAGGCGATGTCAGCAAGCTGCCCGACTATTTCGTCACCGCCCTGGAAATTTCCGCCAAGGCCCACGCCGACATGGTCGCCGCCGTCGCACCGCACATCGACACCTCGATCTCCAAGACCGTAAACGTCCCGGCCGACTACCCGTACGAAGACTTCCAGGATCTCTACATGCAAGCCTGGAAGTCCGGCCTCAAGGGCCTGGCCACCTACCGTCCGAACAGCGTGCTCGGCTCGGTGCTCTCCGTCGAACCGGCCAAGACCGAAACCCCGGCTGCCGCCGATGCCAAGGCGCCGCAGGACTTCGTTTCCGACGCCAACCGCCGCCTGTCGATCAAGAACCTGCCGGCCCCGGTGCTCTCCAGCCTGCGCTGGCCGGGCCGCCCCAGCCTGCCGGAAGGCAACCTGTGCTGGACTTACATGGTCGACTCGCCGATCGGCAAGTTCGCCCTCTTCGTCGGCCACGTCGAACCGGAAGGCCGTGCCTGGCCGTTCGAAGTCTGGGCCAACGGCCCGGCCGAACCGCGCGGCCTCGGCGCCGTCGCCAAGACGCTGTCGATGGACATGCGTGCCAACGACCACGGCTGGCTGCAGATGAAGCTCGACGCCCTGGCCAAGACGCCGGGCGACTCCTTCGAAATGCCAATGCCGCCGCACGGCGAACGCAAGCGCATGCCTTCCGTGGTTTCCGCCATGGCCCAAGTCATCGCCTGGCGCTGCGAGCAACTCGGTGCTTTCAACCATGAAGGCCCGACCCCGGTGAAGGATGCCCTGTTCAGCACCAAGGAGCCAAAGACCGGCACCGACGGCACGCTGTCCTGGACGGTCGACGTCAGCAACCCCTCGACCAGCGAAGACTTCGTCCTCGGCCTCAAGGAAATCACCCTGCCGGACGGCACCTCGCGTCCGTACTCGATGTGGCTCTCGGGCAACTACCCGCGTGCGCTGGATGGCCTCTCCAAGCTGCTCTCGCTCGACATGCGCGTCCTCGATCCGGCCTGGATCGGCATGAAGCTGCGCAAGCTGCTCGACTACTCCGAGCCGCTCGGCGATTTCATGGCCTTCGTTCCGGGTTCGCGGAAGCAGCAGACCTTCCCGTCCACCGTCGCCTACATCGCACAGCTCATCATCCACCGCTACGCCATGCTCGGCATCCTCGACGAAGCCGGCTTCCCGCTGCAGCAGATGGGCATCCTCGAAGCCCCGGAAGACACCACCAGCAACAAGGTGCTGCCGACCCAGGGCAAGCTGTGCGGCGAATGCGGCAACCACACGATGATCCGCAAGGATGGCTGCGACTTCTGCACCGCCTGTGGCGCGGTGGGGACCTGCGGTTAAAACAGGCCCCCGTGGGTCACACCACAAGTAGCGACTATTGACCGCAGAG
>JAEUOD010000143.1 GCA_016791065.1 Dechloromonas sp.
CTCCTTGACCTGGGCAGCTTCGGTGACGTGGCCCTCAAGGATGTGCAGCAAATTCTCTGAGAGAGGTTAGAAAATGGCATTCCAGCAAGCATTGAGCGGTCTCAACACCTCTTCCAAGGCGATTGATGCGACCAGCCACAATATCGCCAACTCCAGCACGGTCGGCTACAAGGCCTCGTCGGCGCACTTCGCCGATGTCTATGCCGCCTCCCTGAACGGTTCGGGCGCCAGCCAGATCGGTATCGGTGCCAACCTGGCCGCCGTCCAGCAACAGTTCACGCAAGGCAACATCACGGCGACCAACAACCCGCTCGATATCTCGATCAACGGTGCCGGGTTCTTCCGCATGGACCAGAACGGGGCAACGACCTATACCCGTAGTGGCCAGTTCCATCTCGACAAGAACGGCTACATCGTGAACGACCAGTCCTTGCGCCTGACCGGTTATCCGGCACTCTCCGGGATCATCGTACCGACGACGCCGCAGCCGCTCCAGATTTCGGCTTCCGACCTAGCCCCGCAGGCGACCGGTCTGAACCAGAGCAGTTCCTTCAATGGCGTCAAGGCCAACCTGAATCTCGACTCCCGTCAGAGCGTCCCCGCCTCGGCCTGGGTGGACGGTGGTGCTGCCGCCAGTACCACCGCTTTTACGCCGGACCCGCAGACCTACAACTACTCAACGGCGCTTTCGATCTACGACACGCTGGGCAACCCGCACACGATGACGTTCTATTTCCGCAAGACGGCCAACGTCGGCGAGTGGGAGGTCTATTCGAACGTCGATGGCACGACCAACCTGAACAACGGCGCAGCCGGTCCGATCGGCACGCTGACCTTCAATACCTCCGGCGCGATTGCCTCCGGCAACCCGATGAACATCTCGATTAATGTCGACAATGTGATGACCAGTCTCGGGGAAACCAACGGTGCGCTCGGAACCCAGACCTTCCCGATCGACTTCACCGGCACGACGCAGTTCGGCAATCCGTTCGGCACCAACCGCCTGGAGCAGGACGGCTATGCGGCGGGCAATCTGGTGGGCCTCTCGGTCGGTAGCGACGGCATCATCCAGGGGCGCTACAGCAACGGTCAAACGTTTGCCCAGGGGCAGATCGTCCTCGCCAACTTCACCAACCCGAACGGTCTGCAGTCGCTCGGTAATAACCAGTGGTCGGAGAGTTCCAATTCCGGTCCGGCCCTGGTCGGCGCGCCCAACACCTCCAGCCTGGGTGTGCTCTCAGCCTCGACCGTCGAGGAATCCAACGTCGACCTCACCGCCGAACTGGTCAATCTGATCACCCAGCAGCGCAATTACCAGGCGAACGCCCAGTCGATCAAGACCCAGGACCAGGTCATGCAGACCCTGGTGAACCTGCGCTAATCACAGGAACTGAAGCACCGCCATGGATCGTCTGATCTACACCGCGATGACCTGCGCCAATCATGTCTTCATGAAGCAGGCCTGTACCGCTAACAATCTCGCCAATGCCAGCACCATCGGTTTCAAGGCGCAGGAGCACCGCTTCCGCGCCGTGCCGGTGCTCGGCGAGGCGATGCCCACCCGGGCATTCGTGGTCGATGCCTCGGTCAGCGACGTCATGGACGAAGGGCCGCTGATGTTCACCGGCCGCAATCTTGATGTGGCTGTCCAGGGGCGTGGCTGGATCGCCGTCCAGTTACCCGACGGTAGCGAGGCCTACACCCGGGCCGGCAGCCTCGACGTCGATGTCACGGGTCTCCTGCAGACCAAGAGCGGCTATACCGTGGCTGGCGATGGCGGGCCGATCACCGTGCCGCCGGACAACCGCATCGAGATCGCGCCGGACGGCACGGTCTCGGTCGTGCCGACCTTCGGCACGCCGAACAACACCAACGCCATTGGCCGCATCAAGCTGGTCAATCCGCCCGAAGGGGATATGGTTCGCGGCGCCGACGGCCTGTTTCGTCAGCGCAGCGGCCAGCCGGCAGCCGCCGACGAACGCGTTCGCCTGGCCTCGGGAACGCTCGAGGGCAGCAACGTCAATGTCACGGATGCCATGGTCAATCTGATCAGCCTTTCACGCCAGTTCGAGATGCAGATCAAGATGCTGCAGACCGCCGATACCAATGCCCAGCGCGCCGACCAGTTGCTGTCGCTGAATGCCTGATAGGACCTGAATCATGATCCGTTCCCTGTGGATTGCCCGTACCGGCCTGGATGCCCAGCAAACCCAGCTCGACGTCATCGCCAACAACCTGGCCAACGTCAGCACCAACGGCTTCAAGCGGTCGCGTGCCGTTTTCGAGGACCTGCTCTACCAGACCCTGCGTCAGCCGGGCGCCCAGTCCTCGCAGCAGACGCAGATTCCTTCCGGCCTGCAGATCGGTACCGGCGCTCGTCCCGTCTCCACTGCACGCATCTTTACCCAGGGCAATATCCAGAAGACCGACAGCCCGCTCGATATCGCCGTCCAGGGCAACGGCTTCTTCCAGATTCTGCTGCCCGACGGCACGACCGGCTATACCCGCGACGGCTCCTTCCAGAAGGATAACCAAGGGCAGATCGTGACCTCGGATGGCTACCCGCTGTCGCCCAACATCACGATTCCGGCCAATGCCCTGACCGTGACGGTCGGCACCGATGGCACCGTCTCGGTAACGCAGGCCGGGACCACGGGAACGACCCAGATCGGCAGCATCCAGCTGGCCACCTTCATCAATCCGGCCGGCCTGCAGAGCATGGGGCAGAACCTCTTCCTGGAAACTGCCTCCAGCGGCACGCCGACGCCAAACACCCCGGGCACCAACGGTGCCGGCATCGTCAATCAGGGCTACGTCGAAACCTCCAACGTCAATGTGGCGGAGGAACTGGTGACCATGATCCAGACCCAGCGGGCCTATGAACTGAATTCGAAGGTCGTGTCGACATCGGATGCCATGCTCGGCCGGCTGACGCAACTGTGAGGTGAAGTCATGAAGCGCCTCCTTCTTATCTCCCTGGCCGCGCTGGCGGGATGTACCACCGTACCGCCGACCAACGTGCACCAGCCGATGAGCGCCCGTCCGGCGCCACGCTACGAAATGGCCCAGGGCAACGGCGCCATCTACCAGGCATCGAGCGGTCGCCCGCTTTTCGAGGACCGCCGGGCGCGTTTCGTCGGCGATACGATTACCGTGCAGATCACGGAAAACACCTCGGCCTCGGCCAAGTCGAACAACAAACTGGACAAGAGCAACTCCGGCAAGGCGGCAATCGGGGCGCTGGCCGGACTACCGGGACAGACCCTGCTCGGCCTCAACTACGATGTCTCCAGTTCCAATGCCTTCAGCGGTAAGGGCGAGGCGGCCAACAACAACGTCTTCAGCGGCAACATCACGGTCACCGTGATCGACGTCATGCCCAACGGCAATCTGCTGGTCTCCGGCGAGAAGCAATTGGCTATTGGCCATGAGCAGGAGTTCGTCCGGGTGTCCGGCGTGGTCAATCCGAGCTTCATCGATTTCTCCAACTCCATCGCCTCGTCGAAGATCGCCGACGCCCGCATCGAATACAAGTCGGCCGGCCAGATCAGCGAAGGACAGATCATGGGCTGGTTGGCACGCTTCTTCCTTAATGTGATGCCGTTCTAGGGAATTTCTCGCGGAGGCGCATCATGATCACGAATAGCGGCAAATGGTACCGGCAAGCGGCAATTGTCACCGCCTGCCTGCTGCCGCTCTGGAGCCAGCCGGTACTGGCCGAGCGCATCAAGGATCTGGCGAGCATCCAGGGTATACGCAACAACCAGCTGATCGGCTACGGCATCGTCGCCGGCCTCGACAACACGGGCGACCAGACGACCCAGACGCCTTTCACCACGCAGGCCATCGGCAACATGCTGTCGCAGATGGGCATCAACCTGACCAGCGACCAGGCCACCAAGCTGCAGTTGAAGAATGTGGCCGCGGTGATGGTGACCGCAGTCCTGCCAGCCTTCGCCAAGCCGGGGCAGCCGATCGACGTCACCGTTTCCTCGATGGGCAACGCCAAGAGCCTGCGTGGCGGTACCCTGTTGATGACCCAACTCAAGGGGGCCGACGGCCAGGTCTACGCCGTGGCCCAGGGCAACATTCTGGTTGGTGGCGTTGGCGCTTCCTCGGGCGGTTCGAAGGTGACGGTGAACCACTTGTCGGCCGGTCGCATCGCCGGCGGCGCGACGGTTGAACGTGCGGTTCCGACCGGTGTCGGGCAGGGCGGCTTCGTCTATTACGAACTCGCCAACAGCGATTTCGGCACGGCCCAGAATATGGTTGATGTGATCAATCGCGCCATGGGGCCGGGGACCGCCCAGGCCATGGATGGTCGGCGAATCTCCGTGCGTGCGCCGGAAGATGTCGATACCCGTGTTGCCTTCCTGGGGCGGATCGATAATCTCGATGTCAAGCCGGTAGCAGGCCTGGCCAAGGTCGTGGTCAATCCGCGTACCGGCTCCGTGGTGATGAACCAGAAGGTGACCCTCGAAGCCTGTGCCGTGGCCCACGGTAGCCTGTCCGTCGTGGTCGATGCGGCGCAGCCACTGGCCGGGCAGGGGGCGGATATCCAGGTCAAGCAGGACAACGGCAGCCTGATGAACGTCAAGGCCGGCGCCAACCTTGCCGAGGTGGTCAAGGCGCTCAACGCGCTCGGTGCCAATCCGCTCGACCTGCTCGCCATCCTTCAGGCGATGAAGGCCGCGGGGGCGCTCCGCGCCGAACTCGAAATCATCTGAGCGCCGCCATGTCGATCAAGGTCCAGAACCTGCCGCATCGCGCGGCTTTCGATGTGAAGTCGGCGCAGGATCTGCGGAGCGAATTTGCGCGCGATCCCAAGGAGGGCCTCAAGGCAGCCGCCCAGCAATTCGAGACCCTCTTCCTGCAGATGGTCATGAAAAGCATGCGCGACTCGGTGCCGCAGGACGGCTTGCTCAACAGCGATCAGTCACGCTTCTATACCAGCCTGCTCGATCAGCAGATGGCGCAGAACTTGGCTTCCTCGGGCAAGGGTGTCGGCTTCGCCCGTTTGATCGAGCAGCAACTTGGCAAGTCGGTGGTGTCGGCTGACGAACTGGCCGCGCCGGGCGAGGCGGCAAACCCTGCCGGCAATGCCTTGCCGCTGTCCTCGTCCGATGCCCGACACCTGCAGTTGCGGACCGTCCCCAGCACGACGCCGACCTCGGCCGCCTATGCCGCACCGGTGGGTGCACAGGCCGCTCCGGCTGCCGGTGAGGTGCCCGCTTCGGGCAAGGAGTTCGTCAATCGGGTCTGGCCGCATGCAGTCGAGGCTTCGCGTTCGACCGGTGTGCCGCCGCAGTTCCTGGTCGCCCACTCTGCCCTGGAAAGCGGCTGGGGCCGCAGCGAGATTCGCGGCAAGGACGGCGCTTCCAGCCACAACCTCTTCGGTATCAAGGCCGGCAAGAACTGGACAGGGGCTACGGTTGATGCAGTGACGACCGAGTACATCGATGGCAAGCCACAGCAGGTCGTCGAACGTTTCCGGGCTTACGCTTCCTACGAAGAGGGCTTCCGGGACTACGCCAATCTGCTGCGGGGCAACCAGCGTTACAGCGCCGTGATTGGCTCGCAGGATGGCATGGAGTTTGCAAGACGTCTGCAACAGGCGGGTTATGCCACCGATCCGATGTACGCAGACAAACTCTCGCGCATCATCAACGGCCCAACCCTGCGACAGGCACTGATCGGTTGATTGCCTAAACTTTGCGGTCAATCGGTCGTTAACCTCACTGAGGTGAATGATGAGCACAGGGATTTTCAGTATCGGCGTAAGCGGGATCACGGCAGCCCAGTTGGGTTTGCTGGCGACCGAGCACAACGTCGTCAACGCCAATACGCCGGGTTATACGCGGCAGCGCACGGTGCAGGCCACCAATATCGCGGTGAATACCGGCTCGGGCGCGATCGGCCAAGGGGTGCATGTCGTCACCATCGAGCGCATGTATGACCAATACCTGACGGCTCAGGTCAATACGGCGCAGACCAAGACTAGCCAGCTCGACGCCTATTACAGCCAGATCAAGCAGATCGACAACATGCTGGCCGACGCCAATGCGGGCCTGTCGCCGGCGCTCCAGGATTTCTTCTCGGGGGCGCAGCAGGTCGCTTCCAACGCTTCGCTGCTACCGGCACGGCAGTCCATGCTGTCTTCGGCCCAGACATTGGCCGAGCGCTTCCAGAACCTCGATGCACGCCTGCTCGAGATGAACGACGAGGTTAATGGGCGCATCGTCGATACGGTTTCGCAGGTTAACACCTATGCTTCGCTGATCGCCGAGTTGAATCAGCGCATCGTGCTTGCCCAGTCCAGTTACGGGCAATCGCCGAACGATCTGCTTGATCAGCGCGATCAACTGATCACCGATCTGAACCAACTGGTTAAGGTCTCCACGACAAGCAATACCGACGGCAGCTTCAACGTTTTCATCGGCAGTGGTCAGCAACTCGTGGTCGGCTCACAGGTGCAGCAGATGACAGCGGCCGCCTCGATGGCCGATCCCGGACGGATCGCCGTCGGCCTGAGTACGAAGGCCGGTGTCCAGGAATTGCCGGAGTATTTGATCACCGGCGGCGAACTGGGTGGCCTTCTCGCATTTCGCAGCGACTCGCTGGACCGCGTCACCAACGAGATCGGGCGGGTTGCCACCTCGCTGGCGCTGACTTTCAATGCCCAGCATAGCCTGGGGCAGGATCTGCTGGGCCGGGTTGCCGGCGATGCCGGCTTTGTTGGCAACGTCTTCACCATTGCTTCGCCACACATTCAACCGAATGCCCTGAACGTCGGCAGCGGCGCCATGACAGCGAGTTTTGCCGCGCCCAACGCGCCGACTGCGCCAGACTACAGTGGCAATTTCTACACCGACTTGGTGGCCAGCGACTATCAGGTTAACTTCGGCGCTGCTGGCGCTTATACGGTGACCCGCCTGAGCGACAAGCAGCAGGTGGCCTCGGGGAGCGGTGTGGGGACGGTTTCCTTCGACGGTATCGATCTGAATATTTCGGCTGTCGGTGCCAATGGCGACAAGTTCGAGGTCAGCCCCTTCGCGGAGGCAGCCAGGAACATCGGCGTCGATGGTCGTATCGCGGCCGATCCACGGCTGGTTGCTGCGGCGGCGCCGATCCGGGTCAATCAGAATATCGCCAATACGGGTTCGATGAAGATTTCGCAAGGCGTGGTTGGCGTCGGCTACAGCCTGGCCGGCATGCCCCTGTCCCTGAGCACGACGGCGACGACGCTGGACAACGTGCCCGGAACCTGGACTGCGGTCTATTCGAATGGCACGACCTCGACGGCTAGCGGCAGCATTCCGCTGCTCAGCGGAACGGCGACCCTGACCGGTTTCTCATTCAATGGCATGGCCTTCGAGGTTAGCGGCACGGCTGCTGCAGGCGATAGTTTCTCTGTCGAACGCAATGCCGCCGGTGTGCAGGACGGACGTAATGCCATCCTGTTCTCCAAACTGCAGACGCAGAATACCGTCGCTGGCGGCAATGCGACTTTCCAGTCGTCCTATGCGCGTATGGTGGCTGACAACGGCATCCGTACTCGCGAGGCCAAGGTCCAGCTCGATGCGCAGCAGTCGGTGCTCGACCAGGCCCAGGCATCGCGCGATGCCCTGTCCGGCGTCAATCTGGACGAGGAAGCGGCCAACATGCTCAAGTTCCAACGTGCCTACCAGGCCTCGTCGAAGATCCTGGAAATCGGCAACAAGCTTTTCGACACCATTCTCTCGCTCGGCTAACGGGGAGCAGCGATCATGCGCGTCAGCACATCCCAGATTTTCAATAGCGGTACGATTGGTATGCAGAATCGCCAGTACGACCTCTACAAGACGATGAACCAGTTGTCGACCGGGCGCCGCATCCTGACGCCCGAGGACGACCCGATCGGTGCCGCGCAGGCGCTTGAGGTCAGCCAGTCGAAGGGAGTCAACAAGCAGTACCTGGACAATCAGTCGTATGCAACGAGCAAGCTTAATCTGCTCGACTCGACCCTGAACGGTGTCGAAGAGGAATTGCAGGCGATCTACGAGCGGGCAGTACAGGCCGGTAATGGTACCTACAGCGATTCCCAGCGCGGGATGATTGCCGAGGAACTGAAGCGGCGCCTGGAGAGCATGGTGTCTCTGGCTAATACGCAGGATGGCACTGGACTCTATGTGTTCTCCGGCTTCAAGTCGACGACCAAACCCTTCGTGGCCAACGATGGAAGCGCCCCGGCGCCCTACACCGGCGCAACCCAACCTTACGCGCTGGGTAACGGCACCTCCATTGCCTATGTCGGTGATGCCGGCAAGGAGGCGCTGCAGGTCAGCGGTTCCCAGGTCATGGCGACCAGCGAGAACGGTATCGACGTCTTCATGCAAGTACGGGATGCGCAGGGCAACCTGACCGGGCGCAGCATGTTCGACAGTCTCAAGAACATGATCGAGATTCTCGACCCTTCGGATGCGGTGCCATTTTCGACGGCGGCTTACGGGCAGGCGCTCGATGATGTATCAAGCTCGATTGCCCATTTGTCGACGGTACGCGCTTCGGTCGGCGCACGCATGCAGTCCCTGCAGAGCCTGAGTTCAACGGCCGAGGATATCGGCTATCACTACGACACGCGCTTGTCCGAGTTGCAGGATCTCGACTACACCGACGCGATTTCCAAGCTTTCGCGTTACCAATTGCAACTTGAAGCTGCCCAGAAGTCGTTCAGCCAGGTTTCCCAGCTCAGCCTCTTCAATATCCTATGAAGCCAACTGCGGTTCTACTCGCCCTTGCCGTCGCCCTGGGTGGCTGCGGCACGACCAGCACGTCTCCCCTGATCGCCGACAAATCAATCTACCTGACGACAGGCGCATCGGTCTCCTACTCGACTTTGGCGGCTGCCGCCGCGATCGGTGTGGCGATCTATCTGGTCTACGATCCGCTGGCGCCGAACTGGGAAATCGAGGAATCACGCTTGAATGGCGACACGTATCGCTTCTCGATGAAAATGAAGCGGTACCACACGGGCGGCTCCGGCGAGTCGATCCAGATTCTCAAGCGTCGCGCCAGCCAGCTCCAGTACGAGCAGGGCTTCGGCAACTATCAGATACTGGAATATACGGAAGGCATCGATTCCCAGACCATCGGCGCCCGTCGCATGGCGGAGGGGGTGATTCGCCTCGTACAGCGCCAGGAGGCCGATTCCTTCGCGCAGGGTAGAGCGAATTAGCGGGTCGGTACCGCGAAGCCGAGCATGGCGCTGAGCCCCATTTCAAAGACGGCCTGGATCGGGCTGGCCAGGTAGTTCAGGCTGATCGCCAAGGCAAAAAAACCGCCGATCAGCGTCAGCGGAAAGCCGAGCGCGAAGATGTTGAGTTGCGGTGCAGCCCGGGTCAGTACTGCGAGCGCGATGTTGGTGATCATCAGGGCAACCACGACGGGGAGAGAGAGCAGGAGCCCCGCCGAAAATATCTTGCCGCCGAGCTCGGCCAGGTTGAGCCACGAATTGACACCGAGCGGTGTGATGCTGATCGGGATGGCGGAAAAGCTCTGGGCGAGCGTCGCGAAATAGAGCAGGTGGCCGTTCATGGACAGGAAGAGCAGCAGGGCGACCAGTCCGATGAATTCGGCGATCACCGGTGTCTGCGAGCCGCGCAAGGGGTCGTAGAAGGTCGCAAAGCCAAGACCCATCTGGAACCCGATAAATTCGCCGGCGAGGTCGAAGGCGGTGAAGACGATGCGGGCGGCAAAGCCCATCCCGATGCCAATCAGCATTTGCTGGAACATGATCCACAATCCGCTCAGCGAGGCAGGTTCCACTTTTGGCATCTCGGGCAGGACGGGGACGATGGCGACGGTGATGGCCATGCCAAGAATCAGGCGGGTCTGCCGGGGAATGCCGGCCGTGCTCCACAGCGGCGCGGCCGCGATGAAGGCCATGATGCGCGCCAGCGGATAGACAAAGGCCGCGATCCAGGCATCGATCTGGGCCGAGCCAATGCTGATCATGGTCAGCCGATCAGTTGCGGAATGCTGCCGAACAGGCGCTGGATGTAGTCGATCAGATACTGCAGCATCCAGGGGCCGACCAATAGGATTACAACGAACATGCCGACCAGTTTGGGCACGAACTGCAGTGTCGCCTCGTTGATCTGCGTCGCCGCCTGGAAGATGCTGATGATCAGGCCGATGACCAGCGCTGCAAGCAGGGCCGGGGCCGAGAGCACCAGGGTGGCCTCGATCGCCTGGCGGCCAATTTCCATGACGGTGGCCGGGGTCATGGGATAAAGCTCTTGATCAGCGAGCCGATCACCAGATGCCAGCCGTCTACCAGAACGAAGAGCATCAGCTTGAAGGGCAGGGCCACCATGACCGGCGACATCATCATCATGCCCATCGACATGAGCAGGCTGGCCACCACCATGTCGATGACCAGGAAGGGGATGAACAGGATGAAGCCGATCTGGAAGGCGGTTTTCAGCTCGCTGATGACGAAAGCCGGGACGAGAATGCGCAGCGGAGTGTCCTCCGGCTTCTCGATTTTTTCGATCTTGGCGATGCCGGCAAAGAGCGCGATATCGGCCTCGCGCGTCTGCTTGAGCATGAAGCCGCGCATCGGCACGGCGGCGCGTTCGGCGGCCTGCATGATGTTGATGCGGTTTTCGGAGAGCGGCAGGTAGGCGTCGGTATAGACCTTTTCGAGTACCGGACTCATCACGAAAAAAGTCAGGAACAGGGCCAGGCCGATCAGGACCTGGTTGGGCGGCGAGGTCTGGGTGCCCAGCGCATGGCGGAGCAGGGATAGAACGATGATGATGCGGGTGAAGCCTGTCATCATCAGCACGGTGGCCGGGATGAAGGTCAAAGCCGTCATCAGCAGCAGGGTCTGGATCGTCACCGTATAGGTGGTGCTGCCACCGCCGCCAGGGGTGCTGGTGAATGCCGGCAGGCCGCCGCTGGCCTGGGCCAAGGCTAGGGCAGCCGGTAAAAGCAGGCAGAGGGCGGCGAGCAGGCGTTTAATCATGCTTTCGCTTCTCCGAGACGCGCTGCAGCCAGTCGGAAAAGGCTGCTCCGGCAGGTTGTGGTACTTCATCACCCGGGAGTCCATGGCCTTTGGCAAGGCGGTGCAGGGTACGAATCTGCCCCGGCACAATGCCGACGACCAGCCATTCCTCACCGATTTCGAGCAGGACGATACGTTCACGCGGGCCGAGGGCGACGCCGCCGATGACCTTCATGTGGCCTTGCCCGAAACCCTTGCCGCCCGACACCTTGCGTGCCAGCCAAGCGCTGCCGATGAGCAGGGCGACGATCAGACCGAGGGCCAGTGCCGCCTGAACGTAGGTGCCGAAGGAAACCACCGGCGCAGAGGCGGGTTCGGCCGCCACGGCGGCGAATGGAAACAGGAGAAAAATGAGTCGAAACAAGAAGGCGGCCCGTTACAGCAGGTGGTCAGGCCGATATCTTAAAGCAAACACCGGCGTTCAGCGATTGAGCTTACGCATGCGCTCCGAGGGCGTAATGATGTCGGTCAGGCGGATACCGAACTTGTCGTTGACCACTACTACTTCACCTTGTGCGATCAAGGTGCCATTGACCAGGACATCCATCGGTTCGCCGGCCATGGCATCGAGTTCGACCACCGAGCCGTGCGCCAGTTGCAGCAGATTCTTGATCGTGATCTTGGTCCGGCCGAGCTCGACGGTCATCTGGACGGGAATGTCCAGGATCATGTCGAGTTCGTTCATCATGCCGGCGTTACCGGAGGCTCCGCCGAACGACGGGAAGATGTCGGCCGGCTGGGCTGCGGCAGCAGCCGGCGAGGCTTCGGCGATGGCCTGTTCGGCCATGGCGGCCGCCCAGTCGTCCTCGCTGATCTGGCCGTCGTCTTCCGTTGCCGCGTTTTCGATATTTTCCATTTCGTCAGCCATTTTTTTCTCCCAGCACCGGCTCGCTGGCCGGCGTGTCGGGCGATGATGCGATGAATCGCTCGACTTTAAGTGCGTATTGGCCATTTTGCTGGCCATAGGAACATTGCATCAAGGGCACGTTGTCGACGAGCGCCTCGATCTGATCCGGAATCTGGAAGGGGATGATGTCACCCACCTTGAGTTTGAGGATTTGCCCGAGTGTGATCTTGCCGCTGCCCAGATGCGCGACGATCTCCACTTCGGCGCCCTGGAGTTGCTTGCGCAGAGTGCCGATCCAGCGTTTGTCCGAGGATAGCTGGTCGCTTTGCATCGTGCTGTAGAGCAGGTCGCGGATCGGCTCGAGCATCGAATACGGGAAGCAGATGTGCATGTCCGCCGTGGCGCCGCCGAATTCGAGCGTGAAGGTCGTCGATACGACGATTTCTGATGGCGTCGCGATGTTGGCGAACTGCGAGTTCATTTCCGAGCGGACGTACTCGAAGTTGATATCGTGAACCGGCTTCCAGGATTTGGAGTATTCGGTGAAGACGACACCGAGCAGGCCCTGGATGATCCGTTGTTCGGTCGCCGTGAAGTCGCGGCCTTCAACCCGGGTGTGGAAGCGGCCGTCGCCGCCGAACATGTTGTCGACGACGAGAAAGACCAGATTCGGGTCGAAGACGAACAGGGCCGTACCACGCAGCGGCTTGGCGACGACCAGGTTCAGGTTGGTCGGGACGACCAGGTTGCGGATGAACTCGCTGTACTTCTGCACACGGATCGGGCCGACCGAAATCTCGGCATTCCGGTGCATGTAGTTGAAAAGGCCGATCCGCAGGTAACGGGCGAAGCGTTCGTTCACCAGTTCGAGCGTGGGCATGCGCCCGCGCACGATGCGTTCCTGCGTACCGATGTTGTACGCACGAATCCCCTCGCCGTCGCCACCGCCCTCATCGGGCTCGTCGGCCTCCCCGGTGACACCCTTGAGAAGGGCGTCAACCTCGTCCTGGGATAGGAAATCGCCGGCCATGACTCCTTACTGGATGATGAATGAGGTGAAGAGAACCGATTTGACCGGGCCATCAGGCGGAATCAACTCGCCCTTCTTGTTCTTGACCGGGGGCTCGATGACGCTGTTGATTTCGTCCTTGAGAGATTCTGCCAACGCCTCCTTGCCTTCCTTGGGCAGCAGTTCGGAGGCCTTTTTCGAGGACAGCAGCAGCGTGATGTTGTTGCGGATCTTCGGCATCAGCGACTTGAGCGCTGCGTCAGCCGTGGCATCTTCCAGTTCGAGCGAGAGCGTCACCTGAAGGTACTGGTCGCCGGTTTCGGGAATCAGGTTGACCGTGAAGGCGTCAAGATTGACGAAGACAGGAGCAGCGTGCGCGTCCTTCTTCTTTTCCTTGTCCTTCTTTTTCGGCTTGGCGGTTTCCTCGGCGACTTCTTCGTCATCCTCGTCCCCATGGTCGCCGCCCTTCATCAGCATGAAGGCGGCCGCGCCGCCACCGATGACCAGGACGAGAACGACGGCGAGGATGATGATCAACAGCTTCTTGCTTTTCTTGGGCGGTTCTGCCCCTTCTTCGGCGGGCTTGGCATCCTTTGCCATCTTGTGTCCTCTCTAGGTGATCCCGATTATGCTCAGGCGAACAGATCTACCAGACCACGCCCCCTTTGCAGTACGTGGCTGGCCCCTGCGGTGGCCTCTTTCTCATTGCCGGGGAGTATAGCGTTTTCGCCTGTAAAACGGGCCCCGTTAGCCGACTGGAAGGGGTTTTCCGGGGCGTTTTGGTTCAGGTTAGCACCGACGTTGGACTGCCCCAGATTGATGCCCGCTGCGGAAAGCATGTCCTTGAGTTGAGGCATGGCACTTTCGATTGCCTGGCGGACTTCAGCATGCGGCGATGCAAAGGCCAGCGACGCTTGGTCGCCACTGAGGTTGATGGTGATCTGGACGGGGCCGAGTTGAGGTGGGTTGATGTTGATTTGAGCTGATTGTTGGTCATTCTTCGCCAGCCAGACGATTTTTTCGCCGAAGTGCTGCGGCCAGGCCGGTGTCTGGATGTGCGGCGAAACCGTGGTTTGTCGTGTCTGAGCGTTGTCCTGAACCTGGCGTCCGGCTGCCATTGCCTCGGTGCCGTTGATCCAGCCCGCGGGTGGCGTGGCGGCATTCGTTTCAGCGGCAATATTTGCCGCCTCATTGCGTACGAGTCCTCCCGCTGCCTGGGAAGCAACGCCGGAAGAGGCTTTCTCGAGCGCATTGGAAAAAGCGGTGGCGAGCCCAGAATCCCTGCCGGTTGTCGCCTTGCTGGTTTCGAGTTGGCCGTCGATCAGCGATGCCGCATGCTCGTCATGGCTGATCTGTTTCTTGCCGGTTAGCTCGGAAAGTGCTTCAGGGCGTACCGTGCCGGGGGGCGTGACGATGGCTGGCTGAATCGCGGGATTGCCGCTCAGGGCGGCGATCAGCGCCGGGTCGAGCGGCGTATCGGTAGCTTCCTCATCGGTGAGGCCGGGTTTGCCGGATGTCGGGGTGTCGACGAGAAGCGATTTGCCGGCAGTGGCTCCCGTGGATCCCAAAAGACTTTGCAATTCGCCCGAGAGAAGTGCGGCGAAGTTGCCGGGTAGGCCATCGGTCGATGTTGCGGCGGCAGCGTTGCCGGCCTGTGCAACGGCGGTGGCGACCGCGCCAGGCAGGCCGGAAAGGACATTGACACCCATTGTTGCTCCTTGAGGGATTCTATTTGTCCGATCTAAAGCAATGTACGTGCCGATGGTGGTGTCAGCTCTCTCCGCTGTCCTTCACGCTGTATTTGCGGGTCGTGAATTCGTCCTGCAGTTTCTGTTCCTGGCGATTTTCGCGATATCGCTCACGCGCATCGTGGCGCTGCGACAAGGTGTCGATCGCCTTCAACTGCTTGTTCTGAGCCTGCCAGTGTTCCTTCCCGGCCAGGGTGCTGCGCTCGGAATTTTCCACGGCGATGCGTTGTTGGCGGATGGCGTCGTCGATGCGCCCGAGGAAATCCTGATAGTTGCGCAGGATCATGCGCGTGATGCCTTCCGCGGTTGCCTGGCGCATCCGTTCGGCATACTCCTCGCGATACTGTTCGAGCATCTGCAGGCGGCTGCGTTGATTCTGCTCGGCAGCGATCAACTGACCGAGCTGGCGTGTCGCCTCGTCGGTGCGGGTTTGCATCAGTTCGAGCAGGGGTTGTAGTGAGAAGGCCTGGGCCATGGTCTATCAGAAGAGCGTGGTCAGTGCATTGCGGCTGGCTGCGAAATCAGCCTGCTCGACCAGTTGCTGCTGGAGGAAACCCTCCATGCGCGGATAAATGGCGATTGCCTGATCGAGGACCGGGTCGCTGCCGGGTGCGTAGGCACCGACCGAGATCAGGTCGCGCGAGCGCTGGTAGCGCGCAAAGAGCACCTTGAATTTGCGGATGTAGTCGAGATGCGAGGCATCGATCAGGTTGACCATGGCGCGGCTGATCGACTGCTCGATGTCGATCGCGGGATAGTGGCCCGCGTCGGCCAGCGTCCGGGAGAGCACGATATGGCCATCGAGAATGGCGCGGGCCGAGTCGGCGATCGGGTCCTGCTGGTCGTCGCCCTCGGCCAGCACGGTATAAAAGGCGGTGATCGAGCCGCCGCCTTCCGGGCCGTTGCCGGCGCGCTCGACCAGTTGTGGCAGGCGGGCGAAGACAGAGGGCGGATAGCCGCGGGTCGCCGGCGGCTCGCCGATGGCGAGGGCGATCTCGCGCTGGGCCATGGCATAGCGGGTCAGCGAATCCATGATCAGCAGGACATGCTTGCCCTGGTCGCGGAAATATTCGGCCACGGTCGTCGCGTAGGCGGCACCCTGCAGGCGCATGAGCGGACCGGTATCGGCCGGGGCGGCGACGACCACGGCGCGGCGCATGCCTTCCTCGCCAAGAATCTGTTCGATGAATTCCTTGACTTCGCGGCCGCGTTCGCCGATCAGGCCGACGACGATGACTTCGGCCTCGGTGTAGCGGGCCATCATGCCGAGGAGTACCGACTTGCCGACACCCGAACCGGCGAAGAGGCCCATGCGCTGGCCGCGTCCGACGGTAAGCAGGGCGTTGATGGCGCGGATGCCGACATCGAGCGGCTGTTCGATGGCGGCGCGTGACATCGGATTGACCGGGCGGCTTTGCAGCGGGCGGGATTTTTCGACGAGGAGAGGCCCCTTGTTGTCCAGGGGGCGGCCGACGCCATCGAGAATGCGCCCTAGCAGGCCTTCGCCGACCGGCGCTTGCTTGACGCGGTCGATGGCGCGCCGGCGGAACGGCGCCGGGCCGTTGATGCGCAGCGGTGTCGCGGGTGCTTCGAAGGCAACGACGCGGGCACCCGGCGCCAGACCGTATAGGTCGTCCGAGGGCATCAGGTAAAGCTTTTCGCCGGCAAAGCCGACGACTTCTGCCTCAACCGGGGCACCGCTCAGCGGATAGATGCGGCAAGAACTGCCGAGCGGCAGTTTGAGCCCGGCCGCCTCCATGACCAGGCCGTTGATCCGGGTCAGGCGTCCGGTCGGCCACAGGGGCTGGGCATTGCCGGCCGCGGTCGCACAGTTCTGCAGGTAGCTGTTCCAGCGCGCGGTGTGGTCCCGCAGGTCGGGGGTCAGGGATTCAGCCATTCCCGCGGCTCGGTGCCAATTGTTTCAAGGACGCGTCGCCAGCGTGTTTCCATGGTGGCGTCTACTTCGCTGGAGCCGGCCTGGAGCAGGCAGCCGCCGGGTGAAATGCCGGCGTCTTCGAGAATCTGCGTACCCATCTGGGAAAATTCTTCACCCAGCAGCTCGCGCACATGAACCGCGTCTGACGGATGCATGCGCAGGATGATGTGACTGTGATGCAGGGGAAGCGTGGCAACTGCCTCGCGAATGACTGGCAGCAGCAGGTCGTTCTTGACCGCAATGGCGCCCCGGGTGACCTGGGCGGCAACTTCCAGCGCCAGGCCGAGCAACTGTTCGGCGACCGACTGGTCGACGTTGTCCAGTGCCTGCTCGAGGTTGGCGATAAGTGCGGCAAATTGTTGCGCACGGGCTTCCTGCACTTCGCCAGCCTGCTGCATGGCGGCGGCCTGACCTTCGGCAAGGCCGGCGGCGTAACCACTAGCCCGGGCTTCCTCGTAAATCCGTTCGATTTCCTCGGCGGTGGGAAGGCGGGGGATGTTGACTGGCGGAGCTGGCTCGGGCTGCGGCTCGTGTTCCGTTGCAGGGATTTCCACGGCAGGCGCGTTGTGCGCAGCTGCAGGTGCAGCCGATTTCTTGTCGAACGAACCGACCTGCCATTTTTGTACCGAGACCAGTTTTTCCTTGGGAATGATCACGACGGCAGCCTGCAGCGATTAAACCATCTGCTCGCCACCGGCACCACCGAGGACAATCTGGCCCTCGTCGGCGAGGCGACGAACGATCTTGAGGATTTCCTTCTGCTCGGCTTCGACTTCGGAAAGGCGGACGGGGCCCTTCGATTCGAGGTCTTCGCGCAGCATTTCGGCAGCGCGCTGCGACATGTTCTTGAAGATCTTCTCGCGCAGGTCGGGCGAGGCGCCCTTCAGTGCCAGGATCAACGAGTCGGACTGGACTTCGCGCAGGATGAGCTGGATCGAGCGGTCGTCAATCTCCAGCATGTTTTCGAAGACGAACATTTCGTCGAGAATCTTCTGGGCGAGGTCGGGGTCGTATTCGCGGATGGCATCGACTACCGAGGTTTCGTTGGTGGCGCCGATGAAGTTGAGGATTTCGGCTACCGTCCGTACGCCGCCCATGGCTGTCCGCTTGACGCTGGAGGAGCCGGAGAGGATGCGCATCATCGCTTCGTTCAGTTCGCGCAGGGCTGCTGGCTGGATCCCTTCGAGGGTGGCGATACGCAGTACGACGTCATTGCGCAGGCGTTCGGTAAAGTGGTTGAGGATTTCGCTGGCCTGGTCGTGCTCAAGGTGAACCAGGATGGTTGCGATGATCTGTGGGTGCTCGTTCTTGATCAGGTCCGCAACGGTCGGCGCATCCATCCACTTGAGCCCTTCGATACCCGATGTCTCGCCACCCTGCAGGATGCGCGAGATCAGGTTGGAGGCCTTGTCGTCACCGAGCGCCTTGGTCAGGACGGAGCGGATGTAGTTGTCGGTGTCGACGTGGACGGCCGAATGCTCTTCGGCAATCTTGTGAAATTCGTCGAGCACGCCTTCGACCTTGGCACGGGGGACAGATTTCAGCGTCGCCATGGCGTGGCCCAGTTTCTGTACTTCTCGCGGGCCAAGGTGCTTGAGCACCTCGGCGGCGTGATCCTCGCCGAGTGCGATGAGGAGCGTGGCGCTCTTCTCGAGGCCGTCGTCAGGATTAGCCGGCATTGGCGCCCATCCAGTCCTTGATGATGTTGGCTACAGCCTTCGGGTCGGTCTGCGCGATGTCGCGTGCCTTCTGGACCTTGACGGCGTAGTGGTCGATATGAACGGCGGTCGCACCTTCTTCACCCTCTTCGTAATCGGCTCCGCCCGCTTCGCCACCGAAGATACCGCCACCGGCGCCTTCGGCGCCGCCCGCTTCTTCAGACTTGGCTGGTGGCGGGAACATGGTTTTCAACGAGGGCTGGATGATCTTCAGGTAGATGAAAGCGACGATGGCTGCGATCAGTAGGTACTTGAGGATATCCTTGAGGTAGCTGATGTTTTCCGGGTCTTTCCAGATCGGGATTTCGTTCGCGCTGTGATCGACCGGCGTGAAGGGTGCATTCGCCACGGAGAGACTGTCGCCGCGCTCCTTGTTGTAGCCCATGGCTTCGCGGACCAGTTCATTGATCTGCTTCATCTCGCTATCGGCGAGCGGCTTGGTGATCGGCTTGCCATCCTTGCCAACATCCTTGCGGTGATTGACGACGACGGCGGCGGAAAGGCGGCGGACTTCGCCAACGGCCTGCTTGGTATAGCGGACGGTCTTGTCGACTTCGTAATTGATCGTCGAATTCTTGCTGGCGCTGATCGGTTGTCCTGCCGCATTGAGCGGCGCTGTGATGCCGCTGACATCGATTTTGCCGGGCGGTTGTTCGCCCGGTTTTCCGGCTTGTCCTGGGGCGGTTGCGCCGCCTACAGCAGGTTGCGTGATCGGCGCGGTGGCTGGGACCGGTGGTTGGTTGCTCAGGGCGCCCGGGACGCCGCCGGTCGCTTGGTTGACGCTCGCGGTTTCGTTGTTCTGCTGGCTGCGGATGACGTTCGTTTCCGGCGTACCGTTCGGGCGGAAGGTTTCTGCCGTCTGCTCGCTGTGCGAGAAATCGAGGTCGGCAGCGACCTGGACGCGGAAATTGTCCGGGCCGAGCACTGGCTTGAGAATCTCCTCGATACGCTTGCTGATGCCGTCCTCGATCTCGCGCACGTACTTGAGCTGGGCCGGGTCCATGCCGGCCTCGGTCAGCTTGCTCTTCAACTGCGAGAGCAGGGCGCCATTCTGGTCGATCACGGTGACGTTGCTCATCGGTAGCTGCGGTACGCTGGACGAAACGAGGTGGGCTATCCCGGCGATCTGGCCGGCATCGAGCGCCCGGCCGGGGTAAAGATTGAGCATGACCGAGGCGGTCGGCTTTTGCTCCTCGCGAACGAAGACCGATGGCTTGGGGATGGCGAGATGGACGCGTGCGCCCTGGACGGAACCGATTGACTGGATGGTGCGCGCCAGCTCACCTTCCAGGCCGCGCTGGTAATTCACTTGTTCGGCGAACTGGCTGATGCCGAATTTCTGGTTTTCCATCAACTCAAAACCGACCAGTCCGCCACGCGGCAGCCCCTGCGATGCGAGCTTGAGGCGTACTTCATGTACGCGCTCTGCCGGCACGAGCAGGGCGCCGGTATCGCTGTAGCGGTGGGGTACGTTCTGGGTTTCGAGAGCGGCGATGATGGCGCCGCCATCCTTCTCAGTCAGATTGGAGAACAGAACCTTCCAGTCGGGCTGCCGGCTCCAGAGGATGGCGCCGATGACGATGGCGACCACGGCGGCGACTGCTACCAGGAAAATGATCTTCTGCTGCTCGCCAAGCCGGTTGAACGCCTCACGCAGACGCTCCACCGGATTCGTGCCCGGTGCGGTTCCTGCCGTCGTTTCAGTCGTTGCTGCCATCAATGCCCGGTCAAATTGCGGTAAAACAGAAGAAGAATCAAATAGGAAGCCAAATTTTCCTAGAAATATTCTATTCTATGAAAATTTATAAAGCGCTTAATAATCAATTGGTTACGCCATTTGTCCCTGCACACGACTGCTCACGTTGTAAAAATTTACCGTTGTTTATAAAGTGTTTTTTAGTGTAGGTTAACGTCGTGTGCATTTCGTGTGCAGTAGCCAAAAAGCATAAATATTATGGTTAGTCCTCAACCGCTGCCATCAGGCAATTATCGAGTAGTAGTGAGCACCAATGGTAAGCGAAAAAGCCACCCATTCAAAACGCTAGAAGCGGCGCAGGAGTTTGCGGACAGCATTAATTCAGGGCGTCTAACTTTTGCCCATTTCGCAGAGTATATCTATAAGCATTCATCCGCGTTCACAGATAAGGAAGAGAACACCCGGTTAAGCTATATCAGCTGCCTAAAGCGCATATACCCAAAGTTAGGCCGGATGAGGTTGGACGAAATTAACGGTCCAGCCTTAAAACGCTTTCGCGAAACAAGAGCCAAGGAGTACACCCGGCTATATGCCAAGGACGCCAGCGGGAACCGAATAGCCGTGCTTAATCCCGAAACCGGGGAGCACGAGCCCCAGCACTCGCTAACCAGCAACGACACGATACGGGCTGAACTGTCGCTAATCGAAGTGGTGCTGCGTGAGGCCGTAGAACACGGCTACATAAATAGCAACCCAGCGGTTGGCATGAAAAGGCCCAGCCCAAATGTACGAACCAGAGGTGTTGAGGACTGGGAATACCTGAACCTGATGCGGGTCCTGTCCGGCAACTGGGAGTTGCCGCCCACAAAGCACAAAAATGCGAGGCCAAGGAAGCCGAACGAGTTATTGCTCGAGCGCTGCCGATACTTGGCGTTTCACTTTTGGACAGTTGCCCGCGGCGGTGAGCTTGCTAAACTGCCGCTGGAAAACGTCGATATTCCTGGCCGGCGCTTTTGGTTGGACAAAACCAAAAATGGTCAGCCGCAATGGCGAATGATACCTACCGAGGCCTTGCAATTTGTAACGGCGCAGAGAGACTATCAATTGTCCAAATGGAAAGACCGGGCGGTATATCTTTTTTCGGCTGACAAAGACCCAACAAAGGCATTTGACTTTGGGGAGGCTGCCAAATGCGCTGTCCGATACGGCATAACGGGGCCTGGATTCCACTCTCACGCTAACCGCCGCGAAGGAGCTACCTCCGCGCTCGGCGACGGTGTTTCGCTGGCCACCGCCAAGGCAATTACAGGCCATTCCAACGCTGCTAGCTTGGGTATTTACAATATAGGTGCAGACGTCACTCCAACAGCACGGGCCGAGGCAGATGCCCACAACCTTAAGCGGGCTAAGCGCTTAAGGCACGCGATGGAGCTGGAACGAGTGATATTTGAGGCCGCCGAAGAAACAAACGAAGAAATCCTGGTTGGTCAGGGGTTTGCTCCAGAGGCGGCGGCTGAAATTTCTGCGCTAGACGCTGAATTTGCTGTCAGCGTAGCGCCTGTTTCGCTTCCTTCGGTGCCCACGCCGCAAGACTTACTAGAAGAGCTGGTTACAGCTTTGAAAACTGGAGCGCTGACGCAAGCCGAGGTGCTGATGAAATTAGCCGAGGCATCCAAGTAAATGGCGGGTTGGCGTCACATTTTAAACAACGAGGCGCAGTGCTCGTTTTGGCCTATTGGGCAACCCCCGAAGTCGTCCTTCGGTCAGAGCCACATCGCGGTATTAAAAGGTAGCACCTGCCCCCTAGAAAATCGAAATGCTGCAAGATAAGCATCGGGGGGGGGCAGCACATCCCCTGCCACTTCTGACTTTTTGCCAGCACCTTCGTTATCTAGTTCATTTCGTGACTTACGCGGGGATATGTGTAGCGCGAAACCGAATGGATGCTCCAATAGAGCTCTAGCGGCGAAAATGGTAAGCGGCTACAAGCAGCGTCAAATGTGCGGAGCTACGGGGCTGTTCGAGCAGCATCCTTTCAAGGTTACCCCTCGTAAAGCGACTGCTGGCCGTGAAAAAAACTCAAAGAAACGCCCGTTGGCTGTAACGGGCATTCGTTGGGTCATTTGCGTAGCAACACCCGAACCATCGCAAAAAACCCCTCACTAGGAGGGGGTAAATTTCATAGATGTTTGGTCCTGGAAATCGGCTTTGGTTAAATCGTTTCTCTGAGGTCTCTGCCTGGTAGGGTCCAATCCCAACGCTTTTCCTTTAGGAAGCGCTCTCCACCAGCAGACTGGTAGATGAGAGCTAGCAAGAGTTTCACTTCCCTAGGGAGTAAATCAAGCATCTGCTGACTTACTGCAGTTTCCAGCCCGACCGGCGACTGGGCAATAGCAGCCATTGCCAGGGAAAGCTGTGTATCCACGTCAATCGCAGGCTCGACAAAATCGGTGTGACGGAGTCTTCCTACAAGCAATAACGCGATTACTGCGGGTACATGCAGATAGTTTGCTACGGCACGGAGGCGTTCCTCATCTAGTCGCTGGAAAGATTTGTCCCCGCGAAGTAGCTCCGATAAATAGCTTTGAGCTACGCCCAGTCGCCTAGCTAGATTTGTGACGCTAACGTTTTCGTATTCCATCCGCTGCTGCAGCAAAGCCGCAAGCGGTTGAGTTTGCCTGATAACCATATTGAGTTCCTTGAAAAACTGGACACATGTCCTGTTTCGTATAGGCACCCAGTGCAGGCTTTAGGTGGGCTATCGCTGACAGCGATAAATTTTCAAGTTTTTCCTGACGTCGCCATGCTCGTAGGATTTCGTCAGGGAGGCCGCAGTGCAGTCACTACTCAGGTTTGAAAGCTTTATGGACGATGGGGATTGGCACAGTCGCTTAATGACTGCCCTCGAACTGGCAGAGCAGGGCACTCAAAACGACAAGCTAAGAATCGCCACTGCAAATCTAAAAGAGCTGCTCATCTCAATCGATGAGTGCCGACACACAGTTTCGGTTCAAGAGGAACTTCCTTCGTTAATTGACCCCGTGGTAGTTCTGTCCAGAGTACAAGATGCCTTGAAATTGACCGGCGGAAAGGTTGATTTATTGCATCCTCGGACAATCAGATTAACGATTGTGTGGCGAGGGAGTCTCGAGCATGTGGGTCACGTTGCAAAATTGCTTTTAACAAAAGCTCTGGTTCTGGCTAAGACTCAGCGACCCGCGTAGTTCTCCTTGGCTTGCTGTTATGAAGGACAGCCTTCGACCCATTTCGGCCAGTCACCGTTCTGGTTTGAAGCTTGCTGTGGAAGCAGGTTTACGGCGAAGCACACAGCATCTAGTCCTCACACAGCACCTAGCCGTCAAAAATCGACAAGAATTCTACGGCGGTAGATTATTGAGAGCACAACATTTCAAGGACTACATAATGAACACCGAAACCTCAGGCCTCGTGATTCAATATGCGATTGTTAACGATTGCGCAGTCTGGGGCGTGGGTGCAACGCTAGACGATGCCTTGGCCGATGCTGCGTACTGGATAAACGGCGGAGAGCCTGGACTGAAAGTAGCTGATGTAGAGCGCGACCTTGAAAGACCGGAGAGTAACTTATCGGCTATTGAAAAGGACGCCCTTGATTTTGACGAACGCCTTCAGAGCCATGGCTCGTTCGTCCAGCGAGGTGGTCAGTGGCATTGCGCCGATTGACCAGTAATTCTAAGGCTTAGTTGCGGTTTCATAGCTGTAACGAAAGACTGCCAGCACACGGTGACGAATGCTTGGTTCGGGGAGCGAAACGTCGATGTCCTATTTCTGTCGGCAAATTTTGAAATACGGACGTCGCGTTCCGACCCTTTGCTGTCACTCATTGGTGGCAGTGGGAACGTCTGAAATCAGGAGTAAACCGGCCTTCAAGAATAGAAGATGGATTATTTTTTGTCGTTACCTGCCACTCAACG
>JAEUOD010000080.1 GCA_016791065.1 Dechloromonas sp.
GACGATTGACGCCTTCAAGGGCCGCACCATCCACACCTTCCATACCGAAGGCGCTGGCGGCGGCCACGCGCCGGACATCATCAAGGCGGCCGGGCTACCCAATGTCCTGCCCAGCTCGACCAACCCGACCATGCCGTACACGGTGAATACCATCGACGAGCACCTCGACATGCTGATGGTCTGCCACCACCTCGACCCGGCCATCGCCGAGGACGTCGCCTTCGCCGAGAGCCGCATCCGCCGCGAGACCATTGCCGCAGAAGACATCCTGCACGATCTCGGCGTCTTCTCGATGATGTCTTCCGACTCGCAGGCCATGGGCCGCGTCGGCGAAGTCATCATCCGCACCTGGCAGGCGGCGCACAAGATGAAGCTGCAACGCGGCGCGCTGCCCGAAGACAGCGCCCGCCACGACAACTTCCGCATCAAGCGCTACATCGCCAAATACACGATCAACCCGGCGCTAACGCACGGCATCGCCCATACGGTCGGCTCCATCGAAGTCGGCAAGCTGGCCGATCTGGTGCTGTGGAAACCGGCCTTCTTTGGCGTCAAACCAAGCCTGATCCTCAAGGGCGGCATGATCGCCGCCGCCGCGATGGGCGACCCGAATGCCTCGATCCCGACGCCGCAGCCGGTGCATTACCGGCCGATGTTCGGCAGCTTCGGAAAAGCACTGAAAACCTCGGTCACCTTTGTATCGCAGGCGGCGCTGGCCAATCCTGCGGTTAACGCCCTGAGATTGCAAAAACCGCTGATTGCAGTCTCCGGCACGCGCACGCTGACCAAGGCCGACATGGTGCATAACGGCGCCACGCCAGAGATTGCCGTTGACCCCGAAACCTATGTGGTCAAGGCCGATGGCGTGCATCTGGTCTGCGAACCGGCGACCGAATTGCCCTTGGCACAACGTTACTTCCTTTTCTGACATGCTGATTTTCAACCAACGCACGCAACAATCCGCCACCGACTCGGTAGCGCTGGCCTACGACGAACGCAAGCGTAGCCGACTGAAAGTGATGCTCGCTTCCGGTGCGGAAGCCGGCATCTTCCTCGAGCGCGGCGATCATCTGCACGGTGGCGATAAACTCGTTGCCGAAGACGGTTCGGCCATCGTCGAAATCGTCGCCGCACCGGAAAAGCTGATCGAAGCCGTCGCCGACAGCCCGCTGCTGTTCGCCCGCGTCGCCTACCACCTCGGCAACCGACATGTGCCGGTACAAATCCTGTCGACCGACAACGGAGGCAAGCTGCGCTTTCAGACTGATCACGTGCTGGCCGACATGGCGCGCGGCCTCGGTTGCCGTATCGTCGAAACAGAAGCCCCTTTCCAGCCTGAGTCCGGTGCTTATGGCGCACATGGCGGACATCATCACCATGGCGAGGCGAACGACAACCACGCCGCCCTACACAACCCCGGCCACGGCCCGCATCGCTCGATGCCCAGGATCCACGAATTCAAGCCGCGGTGAATTCGCAACTGCAACTCGTTCGCCTGCTGCAACTTGCCAGCCCGGCCCTGCCGGTCGGCGCGTATACCTATTCGCAGGGTCTGGAATGGGCCGTCGAATGCGGCACGGTACGCGACGAGGAGAGCGCAGCACGCTGGATTGGCGACCTGTTGCAGCATGGCATCGGGCGCTACGAAGCGCCGTTGGTTTTTGCCCTGATTTCGGCGTGGACCGCAGGAAATGGCCCGGAAGTGCTGCGCCTCAACGGCGAGTTCCTGGCCAGCCGCGAATCTGCCGAACTGCGGGCGGAAACAGTGCAGATGGGCTTTTCCTTGCGCCGGCTGCTGCGCGACCTGCGCGACAACTCGCTGGCCGATGTCGCCGCCATAGTCGAAGCCCTGCCGGAAGTTGCCTTCCCGACTGTCTGGGCCGGCATCGCCGCCACCTGGCAGATTGAACCGGAAGCGGCGCTGACCGCCTACCTGTGGGCCTGGGCGGAAAACCAGGTGATGGCCGCGCTGAAAGCCGTCCCCCTCGGCCAGGCCTCCGGCCAGCGCCAGCTTGCCGAACTATGCGCAAGAATTCCAGCTGTTGCTGTTGATGCGCAAAAGCTGCCAGAAACGCAGTGGTCCAACTTAACGCCGGTCTTTGCTATCGCCTGCGCCCGCCACGAAACCCAGTATTCCCGCCTTTTTAGATCCTAGGAAAAACATGAGCAAGCAAGCATTGCGCGTCGGCATCGGCGGCCCCGTCGGTTCTGGCAAGACCGCACTGACCCTGGCACTGTGCCAGGCCCTGCGCGAACAGATCGACATGGCAGTCGTCACCAATGATATCTACACAGCCGAGGATGCCAAGTTCCTGGTCAATCACTCGGCGCTGGCACCGGAGCGCATCATCGGCGTCGAAACCGGTGGTTGCCCGCATACTGCGATCCGTGAGGATGCATCGATCAATCTCGAAGCCATCGACCGTCTGCAGCACGCTTTTCCGGATGTCGAACTGATTCTCGTCGAATCCGGTGGTGACAATCTGGCGGCGACTTTTTCTCCTGAGCTCTCTGATCTCACGATTTACGTGATCGACGTTGCTGCTGGCGAGAAAATTCCACGTAAGGGCGGGCCGGGCATCACCAAATCTGACCTGCTGGTCATCAACAAGATCGACCTCGCCCCAATCGTAGGTGCATCACTCGATGTGATGGCACAGGATACCAAGGTGCAGCGCGGTGAAAGGCCCTTCGTCTTTAGTAACTTGAAAACGGGCAAAGGCCTTGATCAAATTATCCAATTTATTCTAGACAAGGGAATGCTTATATAGACCATATAAACGATGCCGTGCATCTGAGGATGCCGGCTTCGAGACAGTTGCTATCGTTACGGTCTGAAACCTGAATGACAGCAAAGGGTCAGCAGTGTGAATTCGCCAGATATGGAAGCAGACGTTCTCCCTGAATTTCAAGCCAACGGCAGGTAACCGACGGACTGCCGACTGATCAGGAGCCTAACGCCAACGTCAGCACTGGCCGATATCCGGCCTCATGCTAGCGGCAATAGGCAGCACCTTGGCCATTGCTGCCGTTGGCCTGTCGCGTTCACTCAGGCGGCGATGTGCAGGTTTC
>JAEUOD010000092.1 GCA_016791065.1 Dechloromonas sp.
CTGAAACACTGATTTCAAATTACCCGAACTACCAAGGGAGTTTTTATGCACGACATCATCCGTCAGCTGGAAAAAAAGCGTGAAATGGCCCGCCTCGGCGGTGGCCAGAAGCGCATCGACAGCCAGCACAAGAAGGGCAAGTTGACCGCCCGCGAACGTATCGAACTGCTGCTCGATCCGGGTTCCTTCGAAGAATGGGACATGTTCAAGGAGCACCGCTGCGTCGACTTCGGCATGGATCAGGCCGAGAAGACCCCGGGTGACGGCGTCGTCGTCGGCTATGGAACGATCAATGGCCGTCTGGTCTTCGTCTTCTCGCAGGACTTTACCGTCTTCGGTGGCTCGCTGTCGGAAACCCACGCCGAGAAAATCTGCAAGGTCATGGACCAGGCGATGAAGGTCGGTGCCCCGGTGATCGGCCTCAACGACTCGGGCGGCGCCCGCATCCAGGAAGGCGTCGCCTCCCTGGGCGGCTATGCTGACGTTTTCCAGCGCAACGTGATGGCCTCCGGCGTCGTGCCGCAGATCTCGATGATCATGGGCCCTTGCGCCGGCGGTGCGGTGTACAGCCCGTCGATGACCGACTTCATCTTCATGGTCAAGGACTCGTCCTACATGTTCGTGACCGGCCCGGAAGTTGTGAAGACCGTGACCCACGAAGACGTAACTGCCGAAGAACTGGGCGGTGCGGTGACCCATACCAGCAAGTCTGGCGTCGCCGACCTGGCTTTCGAGAACGATGTCGAAGCGCTGTCGATGCTGCGCCGCTTCATGAACTTCATTCCGGCCAACAACAAGGAAAAGCCGCCGGTCACGCCGACCAACGATCCGGTCGACCGCATGGACTATTCGCTCGACACCCTGGTGCCGGACAACGCGAACAAGCCGTACGACATGAAGGAATTGATCGTCAAGGTCGTCGACGACAACGATTTCTTTGAAGTCCAGCCCGATTACGCCAAGAACATCATCATCGGCTTCGGCCGCATGGACGGCCACCCGGTCGGCATCGTCGCCAACCAGCCGCTGGTGCTGGCCGGCTGTCTCGACATCAAGTCCTCGATCAAGGCTGCCCGTTTCGTCCGCTTCTGCGATGCCTTCAACATCCCGGTCGTCACCTTCGTCGACGTCCCGGGCTTCATGCCGGGCACCACGCAGGAATACGGCGGCATCATCAAGCATGGCGCCAAGTTGCTCTACGCCTACGCCGAGTGCACCGTGCCGAAGGTCACCATCATCACCCGCAAGGCCTACGGTGGCGCTTACGACGTGATGTCGTCCAAGCACCTGCGCGGCGACGTGAACCTGGCCTGGCCGTCTGCCGAAATCGCGGTCATGGGCCCGAAGGGGGCGGTCGAGATCATTTTCCGCGAGGAAAAGAACGATCCGGCTAAGCTCGCCCAGCGCGAAGCCGAGTACAAGGAAAAGTTCGCCAACCCGTTCGTGGCCGGCGCCCGCGGCTTCATCGACGACGTCATCATGCCGCACGCCACGCGCAAGCGTATTGCCCGCTCGCTGGCCATGCTGCGCGACAAGAAACTCGACAACCCGTGGCGTAAGCACGGCAACATTCCTCTGTAAGCGTCAGGGAGAAAAAGGAATATGTTCACCAAGATTCTGATCGCAAACCGCGGCGAAATTGCCTGCCGCGTCATCAAGACCGCCCGCAAGATGGGCATTAAGACGGTTGCCGTTTACTCCGAAGCTGACAAGGATGCCTTGTTCGTCGACATGGCCGACGAAGCTGTCTGCATCGGCCCGGCTGC
>JAEUOD010000148.1 GCA_016791065.1 Dechloromonas sp.
ACGCCGACGGGATCGGCCGGGCTGGCCTTGGCGGCACCTCTGCCCATCGAGCGTCTGCCGGGGTTTGCGGCCGGGCTGGTGTCGGTGCAGGACCCCGGGGCGCAGCGTGCGGCCGAACTACTTGATCCAGCGCCGGGCAGCCGGGTACTCGATGCTTGTGCCGCGCCGGGCGGCAAGACGGCCCATCTGCTCGAACGTGCCGACCTCGACCTGCTCGCGCTCGATCTCAAGCCGGCGCGTTGCCGGCGCGTGACTGAAGGGCTCGAGCGCCTCGGCCTGAAGGCCGAAGTCCGGACGGCCGATTGCGCGAAGCTCGCCACCTGGTGGGATGACCAGCCCTTCGATGCCGTCCTGGCAGACGTGCCCTGTACGGCCAGTGGCGTCGTCCGCCGCAATCCCGACGCCAAGTGGTTGCGCCGGGAGGCCGATATCGCCAGTTTCGCTGCCGCCCAGGCGCGCATTCTCGACGCACTGTGGCAGGTCGTTCGGCCGGGCGGTAAACTGCTCTACGCGACCTGTTCGGTTTTTCCGGAAGAAAATGGCGAACAGGTCGCGCAATTTCTCGCCCGCCAGCCGCAGGCGCGCCGTTGCCACGAGGAACAGCTGCTCCCCACCGCCGAACACGATGGCTTCTACTATTGCCTGCTCGAAAAGCGTGACTGACCGACTGCGCCAGTGGTTCCTGCTGCTTGCGATTTTCCCGCTCCTGAGTTGGGCGGCCGAGATCGAGATCGTCAATCAGCAGGTTCTCGCCGGTGAGGACGGCTATGTGCTGTCGGCCGATTTCCGCATGGAACTCAACCCGCGCCTCGAGGAAGCGGTCGCCAAGGGGGTGGTCCTGCATTTCGTCGCCGATTTTGAAATGACCCGGGCTCGCTGGTACTGGCTCGATGAGAAGCTGGTCTCGCGCAGCCAGACCTACAGCCTCTCCTACCATGCGTTGACGCGCCAGTACCGGCTCTCGGTCGGCGGCGGACTGCATCAGTCGTTCGCCACCTTGTCTGAAGCGCTGGCCGTGCTAACCCGCTTGCGCAATTGGCAGGTCATCGACAAGGGCGACAAGAATCTCCGGCCGGGCGAGCCTTACCTGGCAGCCCTGCGCCTGCGTCTGGATATCAACCAGTTGCCGCGCCCCTTCCAGATTTCCGCGCTTGGCAACCGTGACTGGAGCCTGGCTTCGGACTGGAAAAACTGGTCCGTGACCTTGCCGCCCCTGGCGGTTCAGTCAACGGCATTGGAGGCCCGGTGAGACGTTTCGTCGCAGCCGGTGGAGCCTTCGCAGCCGCCATCGGGGGCATCCTGTGGTTCCTGCTGCTCATGTCGACGGCGGCGGATACGGTGATTTTTTCGCGCAACTACCCGCTGCTGATTGGCCTCAATATCGTGCTCGCCGTCGGCATGCTGGCGCTGGTCGGCTGGCAGTTGCGTTCGCTGTGGCGCGATTACCAGGCCCAGGTATTCGGCGCCCGCCTCAAGCTGCGCCTGATGCTGATGTTCGGCGTCATCGCCGTGCTGCCGGGAGCCCTGGTTTATGGCGTGTCGGTTCAGTTCGTGACGCGCTCGATCGAAAGCTGGTTCGATGTTCGGGTTGAGAAGGCGCTGGAGTCCGGTTTGCATCTCGGGCGCTCGGCGCTCGATTCGCTGTTGGCCGATCTCGGCGACAAGGCGCGCAATATGGCGGCCGAGCTGTCGGATATTCAGGAAACCTCGCGCCGCTCGGCTCTCCTGCGGCTGCGTGAGGAAAAAGGCGTGCAGTCGGCCGCTTTGTTCTCGGTCGGCGGCCAGTTGCTGTCGAGCGCCACCGCTGAATTGAGCAGCTTGTTGCCCGATCTGCCCAGTCAGGCGCAACTCAAGCAGGCGCGCAGCAGCCGCGTCGTCAGTACGGTCGAAGGCGATGGCGGCAAGCTCTACCTGCGCGTTCTGGTGCCGGTGTCGGCGCGCGATGTCTTCGAGGAGCCGCGCATCCTGCAACTGACCAATCCGGTACCCGAAACCCTGGCCCACGACGCCGATGCGGTGCAGGGCGTTTATCGCGACTATCAGGAGCTGCAACTGGCGCGTCAGGGGCTGACCCGGATCTACGCGCTGACCCTCACCCTGACCGTCCTCGTCGCGCTGTTCGGGGCCTTTGCCCTGGCCTACGTCATGGCCCGCCGGCTGGCGGCGCCGCTCTACATCTTGGCCGAAGGCACGCAAGCCGTGGCGCAGGGTGACTTCTCGCCGCGCCAGGCGATCTACAGCGGTGACGAACTCGGCGTGCTGACCCAATCCTTCAACCAGATGACTCGCCAGCTCGACGATGCCCGGCGCGAGACCGAGCGCCACCGCGCCGAACTGGAGTCGGCGCGTGGTTATCTCGAATCCATCCTCGCCAACCTGTCGGCAGGGGTGCTGGTGTTCGACCGGAACTTTGTGCTGCGTACTGTCAACGAGGGGGCACTGACCATATTGAACGACGATTTCAATGGCCTGATCGGTTCCGCCGTCGAAGCCTGGCCGCGTCAGACCGTTCTCGGCGCATCCATTCGGGAGCATTTCGCGGCGACCGAAGAAGCGGAATGGCAGGCGCAGCTCGAGCTGGAGCGCCCGAACGGCATGCCGCAGGTCCTGTTGCTGCGCGGCTCGCGCCTGCCTGAAGCCAGTGGCGGTGGCGATGTCGTGGTATTCGACGACGTCACCCGGATCGTCGCGGCCCAGCGTAGCGCCGCCTGGGGTGAGGTGGCGCGTCGCCTGGCGCACGAGATCAAGACTCCGCTGACCCCGATCCAGCTTTCGGCCGAGCGCCTGCAGTTCAAACTGGCCGGCAAGCTCGGCAACGGCGATGCCGAAATGCTGTCGCGCGGGACGCAGACCATCATCAACCAGGTCCAGTCGATGAAGCGCATGGTCGATGATTTCCGTGACTATGCCCGCCTGCCGGCGCCCGAAGTGGCGCCGCTCGATCTCAACGACCTGATCGCCGAAGTGCTCGGCCTCTACGAGAGCTCATCCGCGGTCATCGACACCCGGCTCGGGCCGAACCTGCCGCCGGTGCAGGGCGATGCGACGCAGTTGCGGCAGATCATCCACAACCTGCTGCGCAACGCCGAGGACGCGCTCGAAGCGCTGCCCGATGCCCGGATCACCATTCACACCGAGGTGGTCGGGCGTTGTGCCCGTCTGCTCATCGGCGACAACGGCCCGGGTTTTCCCGTGGAGCTGCTGCCGCGCATCTTCGAACCCTATGTCACGACCAAGGCGCGCGGTACCGGCCTTGGCCTGCCCATCGTCAAGAAAATTGTCGAAGAGCACCAGGGCACTATTGAAATCAGCAATGCACCCGAGGGAGGCGCGCGAATCGACATTCGCCTACCGCTGGTGAAGGAGGAGGAAGCCAAGCATGGCCATCATTCTGGTCGTTGACGACGAAGTCGGAATCCGCGAACTGCTCTCGGAAATCCTGATCGACGAGGGGTACGACGTTCGCCTGGCCGAGCATGCCGGCGCGGCCCGGCGCGTGCGCGCTGAGCTGCGCCCCGATCTCGTGCTGCTCGACATCTGGATGCCCGATACCGACGGCATCTCGCTGCTCAAGGAGTGGCATGCGGCGGGCCATCTCAACATGCCAGTCGTCATGATGTCCGGCCACGGGACGATCGACACCGCCGTTGAGGCAACCCGTTTCGGTGCTTTCGATTTCCTCGAAAAGCCGATCGCCCTGCAGAAGTTGTTGAGCACGGTGCAGAAGGCGCTCAAGCACGACACGCCGCCCCAGCGCCCGCCGCTGACGCTCGAGGCGTTCGGGCGCTCCGCCTTCGTCAAGGAATTTAAGCGCCGGCTCGAACAGGCCGCTGCCAAGGCTTCCATCCTGCTGCTCAAGGGAGCGACCGGCGGCATGGCGGAAATCTGCGCCCGTACGCTGCAACCGCCGCGCGCGCCCTGGCTCGACTTGTCCGGCGTGAGCAGCGCGCTGACCCAGGAGATGCTCGAAAAGGTCAGTGGCGGCATCCTTTACGTGCCGGATCTGGCGGTGCTCGGCAAGATGCAGCAGATGAACCTGGCTTTCGCCATCGAACGGCTGGAAAAGCTCAATCTGCAACTCGTTGCGGCGACCGTGACTCCTCTGCCGGTGCTGGCCGAGGCCGGTTGGGACCACAAGCTGCTTGCCCGCCTCGGCGAGGTTTGGGTCGCCATGCCCTCGCTTGCCGGCCATGCCGACGAGTTGCCCGAGATCGCCAGCCTGCTGCTGACCAATTTTGTCGAACGCGGCGAAGTTCAGCCGCGGCGCTTTTCCACCGGGGCGCTCAACGCCCTGCGGACGGCGCCCTGGAAGAATCTGCCGGAAGCCAGCTGGACAGACCTTTACGCACTCGTCCGCAATCTGGCGCTGACGGCACTCGATGAGGAAATCTCGGCCGACGACGTCGCCCGCGTCATGCCGGCTGAGGAGGGGAGCAAGCGGGAAACGGCCTCCCTGCTACCGCTGCTCGACCAACCGCTGCGCGAAGCCCGCGATGCTTTCGAAAAGCTATATTTCGAGCACCATTTGCGCCTTGAAGGTGGCAACATGACCAAGCTGGCCGAACGCTCGGGTCTGGAGCGCACGCATCTGTACCGCAAGCTCAAGCAACTCGACGTCAAGCTCGGCAAGCGCAGCGAAGAATAAAGCCGGCCACGTGCCGGCAGAGAATCGGGGGATTCTATGAAGGTCATCATACTGGGGGCCGGCCAGGTCGGCGCCAGCGTTGCCGAAGGTCTGGTTTCGGAAGAAAACGACATCACCATCGTCGATTACGACGGTGCCCGCCTGGCCCAATTGCAGGATCGCCTGGATTTGCGGACCGTGGTCGGCAATGCGGCGACGCCTTCGGTGCTGCGCAATGCCGGTGCCGAGGACGCGGACATGATCATCGCGCTGACCCAGAGCGACCAGTCCAATCTGGTGGCCTGCAAGCTGGCGCAGAGCATGTTCAATATTCCGACCCGGATCGCCCGCCTGCGCTCGCGCGATTTTCTCGAGGATGCGAGCCTGCTCTC
>JAEUOD010000151.1 GCA_016791065.1 Dechloromonas sp.
TTCGCCGGCGTCGATTTCGAGATTGAGGTTGTTCAGCGCCTTGAAGCCGTCGAAGCTGACGGTGATGTCTTCGAGATAGAGCGCGACGCCGTGCGAGAGATCGAGTTCGCCGGTGACCAGGTGGCCCATCTGGTCGATGCCATCGCTGCCTTCCGGGCGTTCGTCGAGGGCGTTATCAACGGTGGCGTTCATGCGGCGGCTCCTTCTTTTTTCATGACTTTCTTCCACAACCCGACCAGGCCCTGCGGCAGCATCAGCGTGACGACGATGAACAGCAGGCCGAGGAAGAACAGCCAGTATTCGGGAAAGCTGACGGTGAACCAGCTCTTGGCGAGATTGACGACAAAGGCGCCGATCACCGGCCCAATCAGCGTGCCGCGCCCACCGACCGCCACCCAGATGGCTATTTCAATCGAGTTACCCGGTGACATTTCCGAGGGGTTGATGATCCCGACCTGCGGCACGTAAAGCGCGCCGGCGATGCCGCACAGCACGGCGGAAATCACCCATATGGTGAGCTTGTACCAGAGCGGGTTGTAGCCGATGAACATGACGCGGCTTTCGGCATCGCGAATTGCGGTCAACACCCGCCCGAACTTCGATTTCACCAGCCAGGCGGCGAAGACCAGCGTTGCCGCCAGAGCCAGCGCGGTCAGGCCGAAGAGGACCAGGCGCATTTCCGAGGTGGTAATGCCGTAGCCGAGGATGCGCTTGAAATCGGTGAAGCCGTTGTTGCCGCCGAAGCCCGTTTCGTTGCGAAAGAATAGCAGCATGGCGGCGTAGGTCAGCGCCTGGGTAATGATCGAGAAATAGACGCCCTTGATCCGCGAGCGGAAGGCAAAGTAGCCGAAAACGAAGGCCACCAGCGCCGGCACGGCCAAGACCAGAAACCCCACCCAGGGCAGATGGTCACTGCCAACCCAGAACCAGGGCAACTCCTTCCAGTCGAGGAAGAGCATGAAGTCCGGCAGGTCGCGCTGATAGCTCCCGTCGTGGCCAATCTGGCGCATCAGGTACATGCCGAAGGCGTAACCGCCGAGCGCGAAGAAAAGACCATGGCCGAGCGACAGGATGCCCCCATAACCCCAAATCAGGTCCATGGCAACGGCGACCAGGGCGTAACACATGATTTTGCCGACCAGGGTGATTGCATAGGTCGAGATATGGAAGGCGCTTTCCTCGGGCACCATCAGGTGCAGCACGGGAACGGCCACGAGGGCTAGCCCCAGGAAGACGGCGAGCGCGATCCAGGCTTTGCTGTCCAGCGAGGCCAGGATACAAACGATGAACGATTTTCGCATGGTGTCCAACCCTTATTCGACGAAGCGACCCTTGAGGGCGAAGATGCCCTGCGGACGCTTCTGGATGAAGACGATGATGGCGACGAGGATGACGATCTTGGCGATCACCGCGCCGGCCCAACCTTCGAGCAGCTTGGAGAAGATGCCCAGCCCGAGCGCCGCCCAGACTGCGCCAGCGAGTTGCCCGACACCGCCGACCACGACGACCATGAAGGAATCAACGATGTAGCCCTGCCCCATGTCCGGGCCGACGTTCGAGATTTGCGACAACGCGACGCCGCCTAGGCCGGCGATGCCGGCACCGAGCGCGAAGGCCAAGGTGTCGATGCGCGCCGTTGGCACGCCAACGCAGGAGGCCATCGGCCGGTTCTGGGTGACGGCGCGGACGAACATGCCCAGCCGCGTCCGGTTCATCAGCAGCCAGACCAGCAACAGGACGAAGAGAGCGAAACCGATGATGATGATGCGGTTCCACGGCAGCATCAGGTTTGGCATCAGCGCGATGCCGCCCGACATCCAGCTTGGGTTGGCAACTTCGACGTTCTGCGCGCCGAAAAGTACGCGCGCAGCCTGGATCAGGATCAGCGACACCCCCCAGCTGGCCAGCAGGGTTTCCAGCGTGCGCCCATAAAGCCAGCGGATGACGGTACGCTCCATGAGCACGCCGACCAGCGCCGCAGCAAAGAAAGCGACCGGAATCGCTGCCGGCAAATACCAGTCGATAGCCTCCGGCGCATAGGCGCGGAAGAGGCTCTGCATGCCGTAGGTAGAATAGGCCCCCACCATCAGTAACTCGCCGTGCGCCATGTTGATGACCCCCATAACCCCGTAGGTAATCGCCAGACCGAGTGCAGCGAGCAGCAGGATCGACCCGAGCGAGATGCCAGTGAAGATGCCACCCAGGGTTTCGCCGACCGCCAACCGGCGCTCGATGGACTTGACTGCGGCAATCGCCTCGTAGCGCACCTTGTCATCGGCTTCGCCGGCCTTGTCGGTGAGGGGTTGCAGCATGGCTTTGATGGTTGGCGAGTTAGCATCGGTGAGCACCCGCACTGCGGCCAGGCGAACAGCCGGATCGTTGTTGGACAGACTGGCCTGGGCATGCGCAGTGGTCAGCAGCGCCTTGATCTGTGCATCGCTTTCAAGCTCATGTGCCCTCGCCAGTAGTGGCGCCATGTCGGCACTGACATTGCTTTGCAGTTTCTGCGCCGAGGCCAGGCGGACAGCCGGATCGGCATCGAACAGTTTGAGTGCGGCCAGTGCATTGGCGAGTTCACCCCGAATCCGGTTATTGACCGTGACCGATTCGGGCTCGGCCGGCATCTTAATTTTTGCCCCGGTGGCCGCGTCCACCGCAGATTCGCCATCGATGATCAGCGCCTTGTCGTTAGCAAGATAAAGGTTGCCATCGGCCATCGCCGTCAGCACGCGAGCGGCATCGGGGTCCGCGGATTGAACGATCTGGCGGATGGCGGCCACCTTATCGGTCGAATCTTCGTTCGCCAACTGACGAACCTGCGCAGGGCTGAGTGCTGCATGGGCGTTCAAGCCGATGCAGCACAGTAAAGCAAAGAGTGTTCTATTGATCATGACTATCCATCCGCAATTTGTGCAGTGCAGCGACAGGTTACGGGCGAGGAGACCGATCAGGAATACGATAAATTGCGTAGGACTACGCAGGCTGAGCTAATTCAAGGATTGCGTGAATGGTTTGCTGACATGCGGGTTCGGGAAAACAAAAACGG
>JAEUOD010000171.1 GCA_016791065.1 Dechloromonas sp.
CGTTCTCGAAGCCACCGCTGACAAGGATCGCGAAAAGCTTCTCGAGAACCTCAAGGAAGGTACCGTCGTCAAGGGTATCGTCAAGAACATCACCGACTACGGCGCATTCGTCGACCTCGGCGGTATCGATGGCCTGCTGCACATCACCGACTTGGCCTGGCGCCGCGTCCGTCACCCGAGCGAAGTGCTCAACGTCGGTGACGAAGTTACCGCCAAGATCCTCAAGTTCGACGCCGAAAAGAACCGCGTCTCCCTGGGTATGAAGCAACTGGGCGACGATCCGTGGGTTGGTATTGCCCGCCGCTACCCGGCCGGTACCCGCCTGTTCGGCAAGGTCACCAACCTGACCGACTACGGCTCTTTCGTCGAAATCGAGCAAGGCATCGAAGGCCTGGTGCACGTCTCCGAAATGGACTGGACCAACAAGAACGTCCATCCGTCCAAGGTCGTTTCCCTGGGTGACGAAGTCGAAGTCATGATCCTCGAGATCGACGAAGAACGTCGTCGTATCTCCCTCGGCATGAAGCAGTGCAAGCCGAATCCGTGGGATGACTTCGCGATGAACCACAAGAAGGGCGACAAGGTCCGTGGCGCCATCAAGTCGATCACCGACTTCGGTATCTTCATCGGCCTGCCCGGCGGTATCGACGGTCTGGTTCACCTGTCCGACCTGTCCTGGTCGGCGACCGGCGAAGAAGCCATCCGCAACTTCAAGAAGGGCGACGAAGTCGAAGCCCTGGTCCTCGGCATCGACGTCGAGAAGGAGCGCATCTCCCTCGGCATCAAGCAGATGGAAGGCGATCCGTACACCAACTTCATCGCAACCCACGAGAAGAACAGCATCGTGCGCGCCACCGTCAAGACGGTTGATGCCCGCGGCGCAGTCTTGACCCTGGACGGCGAAAACGAAGGTTATCTGCGTGCTTCCGAATTCTCGCGTGATCGTATCGACGACCTCTCGCAACACCTCAAGGTGGGCGATGAAGTCGAGGCCATGATCATCAACGTGGATCGCAAGACCCGTGGTATCAACCTGTCGATCAAGGCCAAGGACAATGCCGAACAGCACGAAGCCATGCAGAAGTTGTCTGCAGAATCTTCCGCAGCTGCTTCCGGTACGACCAACCTCGGCGCTCTGCTGAAGGCCAAGCTCAACCAGCAAGGCTGATAAGGCAAAAGCATGACCAAATCCGAGCTCATCGCCCGGCTGGCGGAGCGATTTCCGCAGTTGGTGGCGAAGGATGCTGATTTTGCGGTCAAGATGATTCTCGATGCGATGTCCGAAGCGCTTGTGCGCGGGGACCGCATCGAGATCCGCGGATTCGGCAGCTTTGCGCTCAACTACCGGCCGCCGCGTACCGGCCGCAACCCCAAGTCAGGGGAAAAGGTCAGCGTTCCGGCCAAGTGGGTTCCCCACTTCAAGGCCGGTAAGGAATTGCGCGAGCGGGTCGACCAGTCGATCTGACGTCGCATAGGCGCGCATGTGGTAGATTCAGGGCAGTGAGTGATTTCACTGCCCTTTTTTATTGAATGTCATGACAGCACTGACTTGGGCCGTACGGCTCGTGATCTTTTCCTTTTTGCTTGTTTTTGCGATCCAGAATACTGATCCAGTCAGCCTCAGGCTATTGCCTGATCAGGTCTGGCAGGCACCACTCGTTATCGTCTTGCTCGCCTTTTTTGCTGCAGGAGCGATCATTGGAGCGCTTTCGCTGCTGGGCGTCATCTATCGCCAGCGCCGGGAAATTTCCCGTTTGAAAAAGGCAGCTGGCAAGTTGCCGGTGGCAGAAATGCCCGAACTTCCTCCTGTTCTATGAGCGAACTTTTCGAATACTGGCAGCTTTTGCTCATCCCGCTTTTCTTCGGGCTTGGTTGGGCTGCGGCGCGCGTCGATATGCGTCAGGTTGTGCATGAATCGCGTGCCTTGCCGCGCTCCTATTTTCAGGGGCTGAATTTCCTGCTCAACGAAGAGCCAGACAAGGCCATCGATTCGTTTCTTGAGGTCGCCAAGGTCGATTCGCAGACCGTCGAACTGCATTTCGCCCTGGGTAACCTTTTTCGCCGCCGGGGCGAAACCGAGCGCGCCATTCGCATGCATCAGAACCTGATCGATCGTGATGATCTGGAAGAGGGTGTTCGACTGCATGCCCTCGCTGAGTTGGGCCAGAACTATCTCAAGGCCGGGCTGCTCGACCGGGCAGAGGAAATTTTCAACAAACTTATCGGCACCGCTTTCGAGGGCGATGCAAAGCGTAGCTTGCTGGAAATCTACCAAGTCGAGAAGGAATGGCTGAAGGCAGTCGAGCTTGCACGTGAGTTGCCTGACGTGGCAACGCAGCAGCAAGTGGCGGAATTCTATTGTGAACTGGCTGCCGGCGACATCATGCGTTCGAAGCCGGACTCAGCCCGCGCGTATCTCGAGTCGGCCATTCAGCAGAACCGCAAGTGCGTTCGGGCCAGCCTCCTGCAAGGCGATCTGTTCCTGCAGGAGGGTAAGCCGGAGTCTGCGATCGAGGCCTGGCAGCGTATCGAACAGCAGGATCCGGCTTATCTGGCACTCGTTGCCCAGCGCTTGCTGGAAGCCTATCGCAAAATGGAGCGCCCCGAGGAGGGGATTGCTCTACTCAGTGGTTATCTGGAGCGTTATCCGTCGCTCGATCTGCTTGATGTCGTTTATCAGCTTGTTTTGGAGGGTGAGGGTAGCGAGGCGGCTTATCGACTGGTTCGTGCCGAGTTGCAGCGCAATCCGACCTTGCTTGGACTGGAGAAGCTGATGAGTGCGCGATTGCCTCTGGTGGCTCCCGAGGTCAGGCCGGACGTCGAGTTGGCCAAGACCATCATTCAGGGCTACACCAAGCGTCTGTCGCGCTATCGGTGCGATAATTGCGGCTTCAAGGCTCGTCAATTTTATTGGCGTTGCCCGGCGTGCGGGGGCTGGGAAACCTATCCGCCGCGTCGCAGCGAAGAGTTTGACCAGACACTGTAGAACATCGCGGTACCGCCGACCTGAGTTCTTGCACCGGCAGGGCAGTGCATATTTCGCCATTGGACACTGAGTAACAAACGACATGTTGGAAAAGGTTTCGCAGGTTCGCCTGCTCGTGGTGGGTGACGTCATGCTCGATCGCTACTGGTTTGGCGAGGTCAGCCGGATTTCGCCGGAAGCGCCGGTGCCGGTGGTCAAGGTCGAGCGTCAGGAAGAGCGCCTTGGCGGCGCCGCCAACGTGGCTCGCAATGCCACCTCGCTGGGGGCGGTTACGGCCTTGCTTTCGGTGGTCGGCGACGACGATGCCGGCCGGACGCTTACGCGCCTTCTTGAAGAAGGCCAGATCGACGCCGGCCTGCATGTCGACGGTGACCTCGATACGATCGTCAAACTGCGTGTGATCGGGCGCCAGCAACAGCTATTGCGCATCGACTTCGAGACGCCGCCTTCCCATGAAATCCTGCAGGCCAAGCTGGCCGATTTCGAGCGCCGGGTGGCCGATTCCGACGTCGTCATCCTGTCCGATTATGGCAAGGGTGGTTTAACTCACATCGCGGAGATGATCCGCATCGCCCGCGCTGCCGACAAGCCGGTACTGGTCGACCCGAAGGGCGACGAGTGGGGGAAGTATGCAGGCGCCACGGTGATTACACCGAACCGCTCCGAATTGCGCGAGGTCGTCGGCCGCTGGTCTTCGGAAGAGGAATTGATCGCCAAATCGCAGAAACTCCGCGCCGAGCTTGGGCTCGAAGCCCTGCTGGTGACGCGCAGCGAGGAGGGCATGACCCTCTTCGCCGATGGCGAGACGCATCACCAGGCAGCCCAGGCACGTGAGGTCTTCGATGTCTCCGGCGCCGGCGATACCGTCATCGCCACCTTGGCCGTCATGCTGGCCGCCGGAGCGGATTGGGCCGAGGCCATTCGCGTCGCCAACGTCGCCGCCGGCATTGTCGTCGGCAAACTGGGTACGGCAGTCGTTACCCGCCAGGAACTTGTTGCAGCCCTGTAAGGAATAACCATGTACATCGTCGTTACCGGCGCCGCCGGCTTCATCGGATCCAATATCGTCAAGGCGCTCAACGAGCGCGGAATGACCAATATTATCGCGGTCGACAACCTGACCAAGGCCGACAAGTTCAAGAACCTGATCGATTGCGAAATCGCCGATTACCTCGACAAGCATGATTTCATCGAGCGCATCCAGGCCGGCCATTTCGATGGCGAGATCGACGTCATCTTCCATGAGGGCGCCTGCTCCGACACCATGGAAACCGACGGTCGGTACATGATGGAAAACAACTATCGCTACTCCATGATCCTGCTCGACTGGTGCCAGGATCAGGATGTCCAGTTTCTCTATGCATCGAGCGCTGCGACCTATGGCGGTAGCAATGTCTTCAAGGAAGAGCGGCAATACGAGGGGCCGCTCAACGTCTATGGCTACTCCAAGTTCCTGTTTGATCAGGTTGTGCGTCAGCGTCTGGCACAGAATCCGTCTTCCCAGATCGTCGGCTTCCGCTACTTCAACGTTTATGGACCACGCGAGACGCACAAGGGGCGCATGGCCTCGGTTGCCTTCCACAACTACAACCAGTTCAAGGCCGACGGCAAGGTCAAGTTGTTCGAAGGTTCGCACGGCTACGAGAACGGTGGCCAGATGCGCGATTTCGTCTTCGTTGGCGATGTGGCCAAGGTCAATCTGTTCTTCATGGATCACCCGGAAAAGTCCGGCATCTTCAATCTCGGCTCCGGCCGGGCGCAAAGCTTCAACGATGTTGCCGTGGCCGCCGTTAATGGCTGCCGCAAGGCGCGTGGCGAGGCTGCGCTGACGCTTGATGAATTGCGGGCACAGGGCTTGCTCGAATACATCGCCTTCCCCGAGGCCTTGAAGGGCAAGTACCAGGCATTCACGCAGGGCGATCTGGCCCGTCTGCGTGCTGCCGGCTACGCGGCCCCGATGGCCACGGTCGAAGAAGGCGTTTCCCAATATATCGAGTGGCTCCATCAGCATGTATAAAACCCTGCAGGATTTTGTCGGAAACACGCCGCTGGTTCGTCTGGTCCGGATTCCCGGTGCCGACAACGACAAGCGCGGCAACGTCATCCTCGCCAAGCTCGAAGGCAACAACCCCGCAGGCTCGGTCAAGGACCGGCCGGCCCTGTCTATGATCGTCCATGCCGAGGCGCGTGGCGACATCAAGCCGGGCGATACGCTGATCGAGGCGACCTCCGGCAATACCGGCATTGCGCTGGCCATGGCAGCGGCGATGAAGGGCTACCGGATGATCCTGGTCATGCCGGAGAACCAGAGTATCGAGCGCCGCCAGACCATGCGTGCCTTTGGCGCCGAGCTAGTGCTGACGCCCAAGGATGGCGGCATGGAGCTGGCCCGCGATGTCGCCGAGAAAATGCGCGACGAGGGCAAGGGCATCATTCTCGACCAGTTTGCCAACCCCGATAATCCACGGGCTCATGTCGAGGGTACCGGGCCGGAAATCTGGCGCGATACTGAAGGCAAAATCACCCACTTCGTTTCCAGCATGGGCACGACCGGGACCATCATGGGAACCTCGGCCTACCTCAAGGCGCAGAATCCGGCGGTACAGATCGTCGGCTGCCAGCCGGAAGACGGCAGCCAGATTCCCGGTATCCGCAAGTGGCCGGAAGCTTATCTGCCGAAAATCTATGACAAGACCAACGTCGATCGCATCGAATACGTCAGTCAGGCCGATGCCGAGGCAATGACGCGGCGTCTGGCCATGGAAGAGGGCATCTTTGCTGGAATTTCCTCAGGCGGCGCCCTGGCTGTCGCCCTGCGCCTGTCGGAGCAACTGGAGAATGCGGTGATTGTCACCATCGTCTGCGACCGCGGTGATCGTTACCTTTCGACAGGCGTCTTTCCGGCATGAAGCCGGTCCTCGTCTTCGACATCGAGACGATCCCGGACGTTGCCGGCCTGCGTCGCTTGAACGACCTGCCGGCCGGCCTCTCCGACGATGAGGTCGCCGAACTCGCTTTCCAGCAACGTCGGGCCAAGACCGGCAACGATTTCCTGCCCTTGCACCTGCAGCGTGTCGTCGCCATCTCCTGCGTGCTGCGAACCGGCGAAGGATTCAAGGTCTGGTCGCTGTCGGCACCCGAGCTGGATGAAGGCGCCATCATTCAGCGCTTCTTTGACGGCATCGAGAAATTCACGCCGCAGATCGTTTCCTGGAATGGTGGCGGGTTCGATCTGCCAGTGCTGCATTACCGTGGCATGCTCCACGGTGTCAGCGCGCCGCGCTACTGGGATCTCGGCGACGGCGACTACGCCGACTCGCGTGATTTCAAGTGGAATAACTACATCAGTCGCTACCATACGCGGCATCTCGACCTGATGGACATGCTGGCCCTCTATAACGCCCGGGCCAATGCGCCGCTTGATGATCTGGCCAAGCTCTTCGGTTTTCCCGGCAAGCTTGGCATGGATGGCGGCAAGGTCTGGGAGGCCTGGCAGGCCGGCAAGAGCGCGGAAATTCGCGATTACTGCGAAACCGACGTGGTCAATACCTATCTGGTTTATAACCGTTTTCGCCGCATGCGTGGCGAATTGACGGCAGAAGAAGAGGCGGCCGAGATCGCCTTCGTCAAGGCGCAGCTAGAGCGCGTTGGCGCACCGCACTGGCAGGAGTTTCTTGCTGCCTGGCAGTGATCGCGGGCAGCACAGCGTTATAATCGTACGTTCTCAAACCTAACCGCAGAGAGATAACAATGGCTCTTAACAACGTTCCTTCCGGCAAGTCCCTCCCCGACGATTTCAACGTCATCATCGAGATTTCCG
>JAEUOD010000178.1 GCA_016791065.1 Dechloromonas sp.
CAGGCAATTGCTTGCTGCGAAAGCCGACGAAATTGATGGCCTGATCAAACGCCTGAAGGCGATGAGTAGCGGGCTCCGCCATGCGGCAGCTTGTCCGGCCCCCAGCCATGTCGAATGCCCAAGTTTCCAGAAATTATTGAAGGCAGCTGCAACAGGTGCTCTGGAAAAACGGTGGGGTAACACGAAGACTCATGCTCCGCGTAAGTAACGCGCCTAAAGTGGGCGTTACCCTCGGGACCGATAAATCAACAGTGCGTCTTGCCATCGACCCTGTCTTAGCGGCCTTTTCAATCCCGCGGAGGGCGATTGCGATAATGGTCTTCGGCCATGCCGACCGCAGCTTCCCATAGTGCGGGGGCGCCGTTTTGGATCGGCGGTTGGCAGCGTGCGGTGATCTGCTCGAGCGTCACGGCGCACTCGACCCAGGTGCCGCCGTCGGTGGCGGCGTTATGCAGCATGGGCTGGAAGCGGTCGAGGGCCTTGGCGAATTTCGCGTCGTCGCTTTCGGCGGCTTCGAACTCCTGCCAGAGGGCCTGGAATTCGGTGGCCTGCGCTGCCGGCAGCAGGCCGAAAATGCGTTCCGCCGCGCGTTGTTCGCGCTCGGCTTGTCCGGCATGGGTCTCCGGCAGGTGGAAGGGGACGTCGCCGGCGTCAATCTCTACGATGTCGTGGATCAGCAGCATCTTGACGACGCGCAACACGTCGACGGAGCCGGCGGCATGCTCGGCGAGGACCAGCGCATACAGGGCGAGATGCCAGGAATGCTCGGCGCTGTTTTCGCGGCGGGAGCGATCGATCAGCGGCGACAGCCGGACGATGCTCTTGAGCCGGTCGATTTCCTTGAGGAAGGCCAGTTGCCGGGCGAGATCGGGACTTTTCATCGTATTGCAGTCGCTATCCCAGCCGCAATCAGTGGAAGCGCGCCTGGTTCTGCGCCTGGATTTGCCGCGCCAGTTCCCGGTAAGCGTCGAGAATCAATCGGGCGGCGCGCTCGACATCCGGCGCCGAGCTGATCCCCTTTGACACACAGTAGTTCGTCACCGCGACACGATCGAACGGATTCACGGCTTCGTCGGCACCGAGCGCCGTTTCCAGCGCCTTGCCAAGCGCGGTCTCCGATGAAAGCCGATGGAATTCGGCCAGGGTCGTTTCCTGGATCACGACCTCGGCGGGCCGGAGGTGCAGGGCGACGTCCTGCGAGATGTGCAGGCAGACCATCCCGCTCCAGCGCGTACTCGGGGCGACCAGCCCGACGACGGGCAGGGGAAAGCCGGGAATATGGGGGATCAGGCCGATTCGCCAGTCGTTGTAGGGATCGCTTGCTTGCATGCCGGTCGGCGGTCGTCGAAAGAGGGGCGCGTATTCTGGAGGGGCGCCGAGGGGGGCGTCAAGCCGCCGGGTTCAGTCGGCGATCCCCAGTTGCCAGCCGGAGATGTCGATCGCCTCGCAGTTGTCTCCCGGACCTAGCCGGTCGGCGACGAGAAAGTCGCCCGGGGTCAGCGCCAGTAGCGGGTGGTGCCAGGTGCCGCGGCGGAAATTGATGCCTTGTCGGCCGTCGCTGATGAAGACGCGCAGGGCGTCGGGGGCCGGCACGTCTGGATCAGGCCGGCGGGTGCTGACGACGACCAGGAAGGCCTGGCCGTTGAGCGGCACGAAGGCCTGGGAGCCGAGCGGGTGGCGCTCCAGGCAGTGGAGCGCGTAGGGTGCCTGGCGGGCCTCGGCGCAGAAGATGCTGAGCGCCAGGCGGCCGTCGGCATCGGCCTCCAGTTGTGCGAGGTCGGTGAAGCGCTGACTGCTACCTTCGTTGATCGCATAGCCGGCGTGGCCGGCGCATTCGATAACCTGGCCGTAGGGTGCGAAGGCTTCGGCGGTCAGCGGTTCAGCCGATAGCCGGTGGAGCTGGTCGCCACTCATGCCGTTGCGGCCTCGCCCCAGAGACGCAGGCGGGAAACGCCGCCATCGGGGTGCAGGTTGAGGCGGAGATGGGTGACCGGGCCGAGTGCCGCGACCTCGTCGAGGAAGCGATGGATGTGGTCGGCCTGCAGCTTCACTTCCGGCAGCAGGGTCGGCCAGAACTGGGCTTGGGCGACCAGCGCCCGGTCGCTCAGGCCGGGGGCGAAGCCGGCCTGGAGCGAGCAGCGGTCGGGGAAGTTGCCCTTGAAGTGGGCGGTGTCGACCTCGATGCGGCGGATCGTGCCGGGCTGGCCAAGGGCGAGGATGCACCAGTCGAAGCCCGGTTCGCGCCGGCGCCGGGTTTCCCAGCCGTCGCCCATGTCCACGCCGCGTCCCGGCAGCAGCAGGTTGCCGGCAACGCCGAAGTGGGCGTCGTTCCAGGCCACCGGATAGCCGCCGTTGAGGGCGGCGGCGAGGTCGATCAGGCCGTCGGCGGCCACCGTCGGCGCGCCGGCCGGGCGGCCATAGACGCGCAGGCGGGCGACGCCGCCGTCGGGCAGGATGTTGAGGCGGACGTGGCTGATCACGGTCGTGCTGTCGAGGGCGATCAGGTGATGCTGGTTGCCGTTCAGGGGCGTGGCGGCGAGCAGCGGCTGCCAGCTCTCGGCCTGCGCCGGGTCGGCGCCGTCCGGGCAAGCGTCGAGCGAGGCGGCGGGCGGGTAGTTGCCGGTGAAGAAGCTGGTGTCGATGTCCACGCCGGCGATGCGGCCGGGCCGTGCCAGTTTGACGATGCACCAGTCGTGGCCGGCAACGCGCTTGCGGCGCGATTCCCAGCCGTCCATCCATTTGCCGTTGGCGTCGTACTTGCCGGGCACGAAGATGGCGGCCTGCGGTTGCAGCAGGCGCTCCATCGGGGCGAAGAAGTCGTCGGAGCAGGCGAGGGTGGCGGCGCCGAGGCGCGGGTCGGCAAGGTTGATCTGCTGGCTGGCCCAGTCGGGCAGGAGGGCGGCCGGGGCGGTGAGAACGGAAGATTGATCCATGGCGATGTCTTAGTTGATGGAGCCGATGAAGCTGGCCAGTTCGGGCGTCTGCGGGTTGGCGAAGAGTTCCTGCGGGTCGCCGGCCTCGTGGATGCGGCCCTGGTACATGAAGACCAGTTTATCGCCGACCTCGCGGGCGAAGCGCATTTCGTGGGTCACCATGATCAGCGTAATGCCTTCGGCCGCCAGGTTCTTGACCACGGCCAGCACTTCGTTGACCAGTTCCGGGTCGAGGGCCGAGGTGATTTCGTCGCAGAGCAGCACGCGCGGCTGCATGGCCAGGGCGCGGGCGATGGCGACGCGCTGTTGCTGGCCGCCGGAGAGCTGGTCGGGGTAGGAATCGAACTTGTCCTGCAGGCCGACCTTGAGCAGCATGGCCTTGGCGAGGTCGATGGCTTCCTGTTCCGGCATTTTCTTGACGACGCGGGTGGCGAGCATGACGTTCTGGCCGGCCGTCAGGTGGGGGAAGAGGTTGAATTGCTGGAAGACCATGCCGACCTTCTGGCGCAGGGCGCGCAGGTCGGTTTCGTGGGGGTGGATGCGCTCGCCGTCGACCTCGATGCAGCCGTCGTCGAAACTTTCCAGGCCGTTGATGGTGCGCAGCAGGGTGCTCTTGCCCGAGCCGCTGCGGCCGATCAGGGCGATCACCTGGCCTTCCTCGATGTCGAGGTCGATGCCCTTCAACACATGGTTGGAGCCGAAATGCTTGTGCAGGGCGTCAATGTGCACGAGAGCCATGGATTTTCCTTTCGAGAATGCGGGAATAGGCGGAGAGCGGGTAGCAGAGGGCGAAGTAGCCGAGCGCGACGAGGCCGAAAACGAGGAAGGGCTGGTAGGTGGCGTTGGCGAGCATCGAGCCGGTCTTGGTCAATTCGACGAAGCCGATGATCGAGGTCACCGCCGTGCCCTTGACCACCTGCACCGAGAAGCCGACGGTCGGGGCGATGGCGATGCGCAGGGCCTGCGGCAGGATGACGTGGCGCATCTGCTCGACGTGGGTCATCGCCAGGCTGGCCGAGGCTTCCCACTGGCCCTTGGACACCGCTTCGACGCAGCCGCGCCAGATTTCGCCGAGGTAAGCGCTGGTGAATAGCGTCAGGCCCAGGGCGGCGGCGATCCACGGCGAGATTTCGAGGCCGATCAGGCTGCCGCCGAAGAAGATTATGAAGAGTTGCATGAGCAGCGGCGTGCCCTGGAAAATCTCGATGTAGCCTTGGGCCAGTCGGCGCGGCAGCGGGCTTTTTGCAATGCGGGCGAAGAGCACGACGAGGCCGGCCAGGCCGCCGAGGATGAAGGCGGTCAGCGACAGGCCGATCGTCCAGAGGGCGCCGTCGAGCAGGTTGCGGGCGATGTCCCAGGTCGAGATGTCGTTCATTTGGCTCTCCGGGCGATCAGTCGCTGGCCGGCCTGGATCATGACCTGGCGCACGGCAAGAGCGAGCAGGAAGTACATGCCGGTAACGACGAAGTAGGTTTCGAAGGCGCGGAAGTTGCGCGACTGGATGAAATTGGCGGCGAAGGTCAGCTCTTCGGCGGCGATCTGCGAGCAGACCGAGGAACCGAGCATGACGATCACCACCTGGCTGCACAGCGAGGGCCAGACCTTGAGCAGGGCCGGCGGCAGCACGACGTGGCGGAAAAGCTGTGCCCGCGTCATGGCCAGCGACTGCGCCGCCTCGATCTGCCCTTTGGGCGTGGCCTCGATGCCGGCGCGGATGATCTCGGTGGAGTAGGCGCCGAGGTTGATCACCATGGCCAGGATGGCGGCCTGCCATTCGTTGATCTGGACGCCGAGCGAGGGCAGCCCGAAGAAGATGAAGAAAAGCTGGACGAGGAAGGGGGTGTTGCGGATCAGCTCGACATAGACCGCGAAGATGCGGTCGAAAGGGGCCAGTTTCCAGGCGCGGGAGACGGCGCCGAGGATGCCGATGGCCAGCCCGAAAACGGCGCCGATGGCGGTCAGGCCGAGCGTCTTGAGCGTGCCGTCGACGAGTGCCTCGCGGTATTCGAGGACCGACGAAAAATCGAATGCGTAAGCCATGGGCGGTTCTCCGGCGCCGCCGCGTGGGCGGCGCCATAATCGTTATCAGAGATCGGCGGGCAGCGGGGCCTGCAGCCAGCGTTGCGATACCTGGTTCAGTTCGCCGCTCTTCTTGAGCTTGCCCACGACCTCGTTCACCTTGGCGAGCAGCGCGGCCTCGCCCTTGTTCACGCCGACGTAGCAGGGCGAGTTCTTGATCAGGAACTTGGTGTCGAGGCGGCGGATCTTTGTGCGCTCATTGACCGCGGCGGCCACCACGTTGCCGGTGGCGATTAGTTGCACCTGGCCGGAAAGGTAGGCCGAGATGGTCGCGTTGTTGTCCTCGAAGCGCTTGATCGTCGCCGTCGGCGGGGCGACCTTGGTGAATTCGAGGTCTTCGACCGAACCGCGGGTGACGCCGACGATCTTGCCGGCGGTGTCGGCGGCGCCCTTGATGGCGATGTCGGTTGGCCCGAAGATGCCGTTGAAAAACGGGGCGTAGGCGATGGAGAAGTCGATCACTTTTTCACGGTCCGGGTTCTTGCCCAGGCTGGAAATCACCAGGTCGGCCTTGCCGGTGGTCAGGTAGGGAATGCGGTTGGTGCTGGAAACCGGGATCAGCTCGACCTTGAGGCCGAGCTCGCGGCCGATCAGGTTGGCGACGTCGATGTCGTAGCCGCGCGGCTTCATGTCGGGGCCGACCGTGCCGAAGGGCGGGAAATCCTGCGGCACGGCGACGCGCAGCGTGCCGGTCTTTTGCGCATTGGCGAGGACATCGGCCTGGGCGAGGCCGGCGAAACCGGCAGAGGCGACCAGGGCGCCGGCGAGCAGGGCTTTCAGGAAGGGACGTTTTTGCATGGCGATTCTCCGGGAAGGGCGAGGTTGTGGAAGCTTCAGGGTTTGGTGAAAGTGATGCCGACCCGGCCGGCGGCCGAGATCAGGTGTTGCTGCATGGCCTTGCGCGCAGCGGCGGCATTGCCGGCGGCGACAGCGGCGAGGATCACGTTGTGCTCGTCGGCTGGATGCCAGATGTGGCTGCGGTCGGCGAAGGGCAGGCGCAGGCTGTAGGCGAGCTGCGCCTGGAAATGCTGGGTCATCGCGGCCAGCGCCGGATTGCCCGAGAGTTCGGCCAGGCCGAGGTGGAAGCGCAGGTCGCATTCGGCGGCGGTAACCAGGTCGCTGGCGCCGAGCGCCCGCTGCATGTCGGCCATGCACTCGCGCAGGGCGTTCAGGCTGTCGTCGCTGCGTTGGCGGGCGGCGAGGGCGGCATTGGCCGGCTCGATGACAAAGCGCATCTGGAAGATGGCGTCGGGCGGCATGGCGCTCGGTCCGGCCGGCAGGTCGGCAGCCTTCACATGGCTGCCGGCAGTGACGAAGACGCCCTTGCCAGGTGCCGAGCGCAGCATGCCGAGGGCTTCCAGGGTGGAGATGGCTTCGCGCAGCGAGGCGCGACTGATGCCGAGGCTTTCGGCCAGTTCGCGCTGGCCGGGGAGGGCCGCGCCGGCGGCATAGTGGCCGTCGAGGATGCGACGTTGCAGGGTTTGGGCGGCGATGGAGGAGACGCTAGGCATTTTGTTTTACAGTTCAGACCGGTCAGACCAGATGGGGGCTATTAAGCGTGATTCGTGCCAGGCTGATTTGTGTTGTTGGATTGTCTGCAAGCCAATGTTTTTGAACGGTTAAATTTTCAATGTTCAATTTGGAAGCAAATGTCGGCATGCCCCGCAATCGGGAGCTTTGTTGACAATTGGTTCCGTTCTGGTGCATCGCCTCTCGGTGTCGAATGCGAAATTTCCGCAACGGGAATTGGCATGCCGCGACCCAATCGTTACACTGGCTCCACAAGGTCCGGTGATTCGAAGCCGCGCTGAATCCCGTGCCTCCTGCCGACCGAAAGGGGACCATGAGGGAGAATGGTTTGAACCAGATGCGCCGCCCCTGGGTTGGCATTCTGGTCGTTGCCAATGTGCTGGTCCTTCTGCTCGTCGCCCTGCAGTTGATCCAGGCGTATCGCGCAGCGGATATCGAGGCGCGGAACCGCCTGGCCAACCAGGCTTCCCTGGTGCGCCTCAATCTGGATTCGCTGGTTGGCGAAATCGACATCGCCTTGCGTACCCTGGCTGCAGAAGCCTATACCGGGCCTGCGTCGGAAGCGCGACGCCTCAAGTTGATCGAGGCCATCGTTCGCGAGGACCCGGAGTTCCGAACCCTCGTTTTCCTTGATGCGGAGGGGGCTTTCGTCGGGGGCAAGCTACCCTCGGACGGCAAGGCCTTCAATATCGCCGGCCGCGCCTATTTCGATCATCTGAAGCGGACGCCGGATTCCCGGATGGTTATTGCCGGGCCTGTTCTCGGTCGTTCGAACGGCAAATGGTCGCTCGTTTTCGCGCGGCGCGTGAACCGGCCGGATGGCGAGTTTGGCGGCGTCGTCATGTCGGGGTACGCGGTCGAGCGCATCGCCCAGCGCTTCTCCCTGCTGAATCTGGATGCTTCGGAGGTAATCGCCATCTACAAGGCCGATGGCACCGGCGTTGTCGTTCATCCGCCGCACCCGTCGTTCAAGGTCGGGGAAAAATCAACGCCGCCGGCCCTGGAAAAAGCACTCGCGGAACACCCGGAACAAGGGCTGATCGTCCGTACCGGCAGCGATTCGTCGGATGGCCTGGATCGGATGGGGGCCTACGAGCGCACCGCCAACCAGGAGTTCCTTGTCGTCGCCTCGCAACCCCGCGAGCGGATATTCGCGCCGCTGTATCGTCAGGCCGCGGCCTTCGGGATTCTGGTGGTGGCCTTTGTCGCGGCATCGGCTTATTTCGCCCGGCGTACCCTGCAGGTCGAATGGCAGGTCCGCGACAGCGAGAACCGTTTTCGCACCCTGGTCGAGAATCTGCCCGGCGTGGTTTATCTGAGTGAGGTTGAGGCGCCCTGGCGCATTCATTTTTTCCAGGGCGAGGTCGAGCCGTTGACCGGCTACCCGGCGGTGGATTTCGTCAGTGGCAGCAAGCATTTCGGCGAACTCATCCTGGCTGAGGATCTGCCGGCGGTCGAGGCGAGCGTCGCCGAGGCGCTGGCCAGCCGTCGGCAGTTCATCATCGAATACCGGATTCTTCACCGTGACGGCACAATCCGCTGGATCTACGAGCAGGGACAGGGCTTGCCGGGCGCCTCGGGGCGGATCGAGCGCTTGGAAGGCGTGATGACCGAGATCACGGCGCGCAAGCAGGCCGAGGAAAGCCTGCGCGCCTACCAGGCGCAACTGGAAAGCCGGGTCGCGGAGCGTACGCGGGAACTGCTTGTCGCCAAGAACGAGGCAGAAGCGGCCAGCCGCGCCAAGACGACCTTCCTGGCGACGATGAGCCACGAGTTGCGAACCCCGATGAACGGTATTCTCGGCATGCTCGCCTTGGCGAGAACCGAGATGGAGAGCGACAAGGGCAAGGAGCGTCTGAACAAGGCGCAGGCTTCGGCCAATCAGTTGCTGTTGATCCTCAACGACATCCTCGAACTGACCCGCATCGAGTCGGGCGACCTCGTGCTGGAGTCCGTTCCCTTCCGGATTGGCCAGGTGCTCGATGGTGTCGTCGACCTGCTCGGCGAGAAAGCCCGGGAAAAGGGCCTGGTGCTGCGTATCAACCTGGAACCCGGATTGCCGGTGCGGGGACTGATTGGCGATCCGCTACGTCTGAGCCAGATTTTTGTCCGGCTGGTGGCGAATGCCATCAAGTTCAGCAACCGGGGCGAGATCGTCCTGCGCATCCGGGTGCTCGATTTTGTGGACGATGCCTTGCGACTGCGCTGCGAAGTGGCCGATCAGGGCATCGGCATCGATTTCGAGGACCAGAAGCGGTTGTTTACCGCCTTCGAACAGGCCGACGGCTCGACGACACGGGAGTACGGCGGCACCGGCCTGGGCCTGGCCATCGCCAAGCGCCTGGTGACGTTGATGGCGGGAGAGATCGGCGTCATCAGTGCGCCCGGCGAGGGCAGCACCTTCTGGTTCATCGTCCGCCTGCGGGCCGACAAGACGCCGGAGCCCTTGACGGAAGAGGCCTAGACCGCCAGCGCCTCGCGCACCCCGTCCTGCGGCATGGTTTCGCCGCGACCGCGCATGATGAATTCGCCGCGTTCCATGAGCAGGTACTGGTCGGCCAGCGATTCGGCGAAGTCGTAATACTGCTCGACGAGCAGGATGGCCATTTCTCCGGTTTCGGCGAGCATGCGGATGGCGCGTTCAATGTCCTTGATGATCGAGGGCTGGATGCCTTCGGTCGGTTCGTCGAGGATGAGCAGTTTCGGCCCCATGGCCAGGGCGCGGCCGATGGCGAGTTGCTGTTGCTGGCCGCCCGAGAGGTCGCCGCCGCGCCGGTGCATCATCTGCTTCAGGACCGGGAACATGTCGAAGATGCGCTGCGGGATCTTCGTGCCGCCCGGCTTGGTGGCGAGGCCCATGAGCAGGTTTTCCTCGACGGTCAGGCGCGGGAAGATTTCGCGGCCTTGGGGCACGTAGCCGATGCCGGCCTTGACCCGCTCGTGCGGGGGCAGGTGGGTGATGTCCTTGCCATCGAAGCTGATGCTGCCTTCCTTGGTCTTGACCAGTCCCATCAGGGACTTGAGCAGGGTGGTCTTGCCGACGCCGTTGCGGCCGAGCAGGGTGGTGACTTCGCCGGTTTTGACCTCGAAGGAGAGGCCACGGAGGATGTGGGAGCCGCCGTAGGCTTGGTGGAGGTTTTCTATCTTGAGCATTTCTTATATTCCTTTGGTTCGATGAACGCTGGTTTCCGCCGCTGACCGGCGGGCGTACTTTCTTTTGCTTCGCCAAAAGAAAGTAGCCAAAGAAAAGGCGACCCCGGGTTACGCGGTCGGCTACGCCGACTTCCCTGCGCTACTCGACGGGCCGGGCGGCTGCGCAACTCGGGGCTACGCCCCTCAGACAGTGCTCGCCGACTACCCCCGGCCCATCTCCGTTGCTCGGCGCTCCACACGGGGACCCAAAAAGCGTCACAGTTTTGCCGCCAATGATGAAAATGCGATCGCTCTTCCGGGCCCCTTGAGAGGTGCCGAGCAACGCAGGGCTGGCGGGGGATTTCGGCTGGCGTTGTTTGAGCCGTAGGCGAGTTTAGCCAGCCGCCCGACAGCCTGAGTAGCGCAGGGAACCGGGCGTAGTCCGGCACCGACCCAGGGGTGGCCTTCTTTTTGGCTACTTTTTCTTGGCCATCCAAGAAAAAGTACGCCCGCGCGTCAGGCGCGGAACCCAGCGCATCGGGAAAAAAATTAGCGCCCAAGATAAACCTCAATAACCCGCTGATCATTCTGCACCGTAGCCAGATCGCCCTCCGCCAGCACCGATCCCTCATGCAGCACGGTCACCAGCCCGCCCAGCTTCTCGACAAAGGCCATGTCGTGCTCCACCACCACCAGCGAATGCTTCCCCGCCAGCGACAGGAAGAGGTCGGCGGTGCGCATGGTTTCGTCGTCCGTCATGCCGGCCACCGGTTCGTCGAGCAGCAGCAGCTTCGGTTCCTGCATCAGCAGCATGCCGATCTCCAGCCACTGCTTCTGGCCGTGCGAGAGCAGCCCGGCTTGCCGATCGGCTTCCTTGTCCAGCCGAATCAAGCGTAGGGTTTCCGCAATGCGATCCCGCTCGTCGCCGGCCAGCCAGGCCATCAGGCTTTTCCAGACGCGCTTGTCGGTCTTCATG
>JAEUOD010000014.1 GCA_016791065.1 Dechloromonas sp.
GAAGCCGGTGAGCAACTCTCCCAACATCTCTTGCAGCAACTGGAAAAGCAAAATGGCTGAAAAAGGCGTCAAGCAAAAAGGCGAACTCAAGACGGCGCGCATCCCCATCAAGATCGTGCCGGTCGACCAGCCGCTCAAGAAACCGGACTGGATTCGCGTCAAGGCCGGCAACAGCGCCGGCCGCTTCGGCGAGATCAAGGCCATGCTGCGCGAGCGCAAGCTGCACACCGTCTGCGAGGAAGCGACCTGCCCCAACCTCGGCGAATGCTTCGGGCGCGGTACGGCAACCTTCATGATCCTCGGTGACATCTGCACCCGGCGCTGCCCGTTCTGCGACGTCGGCCATGGGCAGCCGCTGCCGCCCAACCCGGACGAGCCGCGTCAGCTCGGCGAATCGGTCGCCGCACTCAAGCTCAAGTACGTCGTAATCACCAGCGTCGACCGTGACGACCTGCGCGACGGCGGCGCCCAGCACTTCGTCGACGTTATCCGCAATGTCCGAGAACTGTCGCCGACCACCACCGTCGAAACGCTGGTCCCCGACTTCCGCGGTCGCATGGACGTTGCCCTCGACGTCCTTGGCGGCAGCCTGCCCGACGTCCTCAACCACAACATGGAAACTGTGCCGCGCCTCTACAAGCAAGCCCGCCCTGGGGCCGACTACAAGCACTCGCTGGAATTCCTCAAGCAGTTCAAGGCGCGCTACCCTGATGTTTCCACCAAGTCCGGCCTGATGGTCGGCCTCGGCGAGACCGATGAGGAAATCCTCGAGGTTATGCGTGACCTGCGCGCCCACGACGTCGAGATGCTGACCATCGGCCAGTACTTGGCACCGACCGGCCATCACCTGCCGGTCACACGCTACGTACCGCCGGAAACCTTCAAGATGTACGAGGAAGAGGCGAAGAAGATGGGCTTCACCGGCGCCGCTTGCGCCCCCATGGTCCGCTCCAGCTACTGGGCCGACCAGCAGGCGCATAGCGCCGGTGTTGCGTAGGCTATATTTCTACGCAAGCGAGAATGCCACGCTTGCTCGGGGGGCTCATACTGACCGCCTGCCCGACAGGCGGCTATCCCTCGAATAAACGAGCATCGCTCGCCGGAGTGAAAGCGAAAGGACCGAGGCGGGGGAGGCAACCCCAGACTAGTCGGCTACATTAGATTTTTGCTTTCAATGCTTTCAAGCGAAGCACAGCCTCACTGTCCAGGAGCTTTTCATCCAGTCCCGACAGAAGTTCCTCCGCCTCCTTCTTGTTTCCCGACTCAACAGCGAACTCAGCCAGATGCAGCCTGACGACAGGCGATTTCGCATCTTGGGCCAAGGCCAGACTGGCGGTGGCGACGGCTTCACTCTTCTGCCCTGCATTAAACTGAGCCTGAGATAGCGTATCAAGAACATTGGGATTATTGGGCGCCGCATCCACTGCTTGCTTGGCAACCGCCAAAGCTCTCGGATCTTTAGCCATAACGTAGGCCCAAGCCAGATCATTCAAGGCAACCGGATTCTTGGGGTCAATTTTCACAATGCTTTCAAGATATTTCGCCGCAGCCGGATAGTCTTGCCGAGCACTGGCCCTACGAGCAGCCAATGAAAGCGCAGCGACACTATTCGGATGCTCAGCCAGCCATTTGGCAATCTGAGCAGAGGCCGTGGCACTGCTGCCCCCTTGGTCGAGCAGCTTTACTTTTCTTTCCAGCGCCAGTTCACCAAGCCCAGCATCGGCAGCAGCGTTGAAGGCTTTCATCGCTTCGTTGCTCTTGTTTGCCGCCGCATACACATCCCCCAGAAGCAGCAAGCCCGGCCCCTTCATACGGGGTTTGTCGCGCAGCATTTCTGCAGTTGTTTGTGCGTCGCCAAAGGCCCCCATTTCGATCTGTAGAATAACCAGCGATTGATAGGGCAATGGCTCCTCCGGCCGCTCCTGGATCAATCGGCGCAGAACCTTTACAGCATCTGCCTTTTTGCCTGCTGCCCTGAGGTTCTGGGCGTGCTTCAAATTCCAGTCGACGCGATCAGGATAGCGCTCGGATAGTTGGGCAAACTTGACGGCTGCTTGCGACGGCTCTCCAGCGGCCTCCTGTACGTTTGCTGCCAGCGCCAGCATGGGGGCACTATCCGGCATCGCGGTCTCGCCATCCTTGGCTAGCGCGAGCGCCTTGTCCTTGCGCTTTACGCCCAGCCAATGCCGGATCGCCGCCTCCCTGAGGGCGACATCAGTTGGCGATGCGGCCACGCCTTTGTCAAGCACCGCGCCGATCTTTTCGGAACCCGCATTGGCTCCCCTCAGAACTCTTGCCTGATCGAGGTAGACACGAGCATCCTTGCTCCCCAAGTCCAAAGCCTTCTGCAGCCGTGACTCGTAATCAGTCTTCCGTTCTGGCGTAGTGGCTGTCTTGGCCAAGGCCGTGAGAGCCTGGTAATAATCCGGGCGCAAATCCAGAGCCTGGTGCGTACTGTTGAGAGCACCAGCGTCATCCCCTTCGCTTCCAAGCACAGCCGCCATCCACAGCAACGGTTCCGGATCCTTTGGCCGAAGGCCAATTTCCGATTGGGCAATGCTCTTCGCCTTAGCAAGTTGCTTCATGCGGAGGGCTGCATTAAAGACCGCTTCACGCCCCTTCGCATCCTTTGCGACCGATATTCCTGACTCAAGCACCTTCGTTGCCTCTGCCACCTGACCATTGACCTGAAGCATTTCAGCATATCCCGCTAACAAGTCTGCGCGCAACGGCTCCCGCATAGCGGCCTTGCTCATCTGCATTAAAGCAGTCCGCTTGTCCCCGCGCGACCAGGCAACGCCAGCGGCCATGGCTAGGAGATTTCTGTCTTCCGGCGCCCTGTCAATAGCCTTCAGCAAGGCGTCCGAAGCCTCGGCAAAATTGCCTCGACGCATTTCCAGCATCGCTCTCAGACGATAGCCCTGGCTGGAATTTGGCTCTGCACTCAGAACCTTTTTTATCCTGGTATCGACCGAAGACAGCTCGTTACGCTCAAGTTCAATTGAAGCCGCGATGATCTGGGAAGGAGTGTGTTCGGGCAGCGCAGCAAGCACCTTGGTCACTGCCGTGTAAGCCTGATCCTGCTTGCCGTCTTCCAGCAAAAACAGCGCATCGAGATATTGCGTTCGGTAATAGGCTGGCGCCAGTTTGCGCAACTTGTCGCGCAATGGGCGAGCCTCCTCTTTCCGGTTCGCCGCGATCAATTGCTCGGCATATTCGCCGATTACACCTCTGTGTAGAGGTGCCGCATCGTAGGACTGCTTTATTGCCAGCAAGGCCTTTGGCGCTTCGCCATTTGCGATGAATACTCGGCTCGCGGCGCGAGCGACCCACCATGGAGACTTCTGCGAAGCCAGGACCGAATCCATTTCAGCAGCAGCATCTGCCCGACGGTTTGCACCATAGTCAATTTGCGCACGCGCCAAACGAACCGCTGGCGTCTGTTCGGATACCTTCTCTAGCTGCTCAGTAGCTCTCTTCGGTTGCCCAGAAGCAAGATGAGCCAATGCAACGAGTGCCTTAAGGTCGCTATCGGCATTTGGCGACGTCAATTTCTGGCTACCAAAATCACGAATCAACAAAGCATTTTCACCGCGGTCCAAAAGCAAAACCGCAATCCTTGGGAGCAAGTCATCCGCCTTCCCCCCGGACTCGAGCGCTCGCCGAAGCTGCTGCTCAGCCCCAGGCAAGTCGCCGTTGCGCTCCAAGGCTTCGGCCAATGCAAGACGAGCGTCAATGGATTTGGGATCAGCCTGAACCGCATTCTTGAAGCTAATGACAGCTGCGGTCAAATCACCTTTTTCGAGGTAGGTAGCCCCTTCCTTTACAAAGTCTGAAGCGGAATTAGAACATCCAAAGAGCAGCGAACACGAAAGCACAATGAATGTCAGCCCGCCTCTACCTGACAGATTGCGGGCGAGCGGCACACCAATATTGCTTTCGGAAAACTTACCCATTTAGGAACTTCCCCAATGATTTAAATATTGCTAGAGACGAAAGTAAAAACTTCAGCAAGGAAATTTTACATTTCACACACACTGGCACAAAACTTTACGCCAAACCTAGCCAAAGTTTATGGCACAAAAAAAGGGCGACCAGAGTCGCCCTTTTTCACCGACAGGAATAGCCTTCAGGCAGACTTGCGGCGACGAGCGCCCAGCGCCGCCAGCAAACCAAGTCCAGCCAAAGCCAGCGAACCCGGCTCCGGAACATTGCCACCGGAACCATTGTCACCACCACCACCACTCACAGTACCAAAACCGTCCAGATACACGTAACCAGCATGGCCGCCGTAGGGGCAGTCAGCAGCCAGCAAGCTGATCGTGTAGTCGCCACCCTTCGCCACGTTCAAGGTAATGTCTTGCCAGCCACTGGAGTACCAGCCGTTGTTCAAGTATTTGAAGGTACCCGGTGCCGACGCGGAGGAATAGGTTGCGTTGTAAAGCACATTACCACTACCATCAGTCACCTTCAGGCCGAAGATATCCGAGTCGACGGTATCGTGCGAGCTTTCCAGAACAGCAGCCCAAGAGAAATTGATCGAAGTACCATCGTAGTTGCTAACGGACTGAGTGATCACGTTCACCGAATAGTCGTTACTGGAATTGTTCACGCGAACGGAATGATCGCCATAACGAACCGTGGCCAGCGACGAATCAATCGTATCAAATCCAGCACTGGTGATTGCACCTTGCCAGTTGGTATTGGTTGTATAACTTGCCGGATTCAGCGCGAGCGCGCCAGTACTAGTTGCCGTATTGTTGAAGTTAGTACCTGAACCCAATGTCCAGCCGCTGTAGTTATTGGATTCAAACCCACCATTCAGGAAGCTGGCGGCCTGAGCAGAACCAACAACACCGATGCTCAAAAGAGCAATTGCCAAAGTACTTTTTTTCATGAGATTCCCCTTCATGTCAGTTAATTTTCAGGCAGCCCAACTTGCCTCGCCAAATTCAAAGCACACCGCATGCCAGAAAAACTAATATCTTTAATTCAATTGCTTATTGATATTACAATTCAAAAAAACGACTTGAGTGTAAGCTTTTTCGACACCTTGCCTGATCCCAAAAGCATCTCTATAGACCGCCAATAGGACTCACCAGATACGCACCACAAGGGCATTCAGGCACTGCACCATCTAGGAAGCTCAAATATTAGTGCTCGAACCGGGCAACGAGATCAACGTACGAATATGCCTAGCCAGCATTGCAACGCAAGCATCGGTTTCATAAATACTGGTATCGATCGACAAAGCAGGGTTTAGCGGCGCCTCATAAGGCGCATCGACACCGGTGAATTGCGCAAACGCTCCCTGTCGCGCACGTCGATAAAAACCCTTGGGATCGCGCTCTTCACACACAGCAAGCGGCGTATCAAGGAAAACCTCTACGAACCGCTCAGCACTGACAATATCACGCGCGATGGCTCGGTCACTACGATAGGGGGAAATGAATGCGGCTATGACAATAATTCCCACATCATTCATCAATCGGGCAACTTCGGCGACCCGCCGAATATTCTCTCCACGATCTTCAGGTGAAAACCCGAGATCTCGATTAAGGCCGTGACGAATATTGTCGCCATCCAGAACACAACAGAGGCGCCCCTCAAGCATCAACAGTCGCTCCAATGACGTCGCCAGCGTCGACTTCCCAGCACCACTCAACCCCGTCAGCCAGATGGTAGCCGGGCGCTGCCCGAGAAGCTTTTGACGCTCTGTTGCTACCACAGAGCCATGATGCCAGACCACATCCACACCACCGCAAGCCTTGATATCAAATGAATCGTCGCTCATTGTTCAGCGTAATCAAAATATTCAATAAACGGCTGAAGCACCACCATATGGGGCAAAAATACCTCAGCATAGCGTTCCCAGCGATACCTTGCGTGCTGATAAATTGGCTGGATAACCTGATGGTAACTTGGCGTATTGATTGCGGTTCGAGTCTTGGCATGCTCGACATGATCCAATACCTCACTTCGCCAATCCAATCCCAGAAACGCAAGAATACTGCGACTCTCGCCTTCGACATTCTGGATCAGATCTTCGTAACGTATGCGATGGTAATCGAGAGGCAATAGCTCAACGTATTTCTGCCAAGCAGCCATCACACCCGCATATGTTTTCACCGTATCTTCAAGAGTGAAGAATGATGCCATTGCCTCGTTTACGGCAAAGCTCTGCATCAGGCAGCTCAAGCTTGCGTCGCAGGGGTGGCGGATCGCCAGAATGAACCTGGCTTTGGGAAACACCCGCCAGATGATCGGAACTGCAGTTATATTCAGGGGCATCTTGTCGAGCAGAAGAGCCCCGGATTGCAGTTCAATATGATGTCTAACTTCGTCGAAATAAACTTTTCGAAGCCGTGCAATGTCATCATTTCCCAACGCTGCTAGGGCATCCGGTCGCTTATTCATATTGGTGAGAAAGACATTCACCATTGCATCCACGGCACCTTTTTCTTCTATTGCCTGAATGCCCGGATGAGCATCGAGAATCTGTTCGAGCAGCGTAGTTCCCGAACGGGGAAACCCGATCAGGAAAATGGGATCCGGGTCACACGAAGACAAAATTTCTTCCCGGAAATCGGCACACTTTGCCAAAGCGGGGGTTGCGAGGCACTCAATCAAGGCCACTCGCTCAAGATAGTGTTTCCTGTCGACATTCCCCAGAATCGAAACCCGCCCTTTTTTGGCCTTGCCGCTGGCAATTAACGGAAAAGCACGCGCCGGATCGCCAAGCTGATCATAGATTTGCCCCAACGCCAACTCAATTTCACCCTCAACACCAACGCTGAGTGGCTGTTGGCGTATGGCTTCCAACATATCTTTCGCATCATGAAAGCGCTTTTCATGCCTAGCTAGCTGAGCCGCTACCAGATTCAGCGCCGGGTGCATAGGCTCAAGTGCCAAGCCCTGTTCAATAAGGTTGTTGGCCTCTATCCGCCCCCCCGTTTTCTCAAGCAGCCCCGCGAGTAAGGCAATGATATCGACAGACTCAGGCGCCAAACGCAAGGCGTGCCGATAACCATCTAGCGCCTCGGACACTTTGCCCTGCAGCCGAAGGGCATTGCTCATATTACTGATTGCGGTACTGCTGCCGGGCTTTAGGGCAAGGGCTCGCGCGAGAAGCGCCGCCCCCCGCTCAAGCTCTCCCATGTTGATCAACATAGCACCGAGATCACCCAACACCTCCGGGAAATCAGGCTTTAATGCCAATGCCTTTTCAAAGGCAGTCATTGCATCAGCTAAACAACCGGACTCGTGAAGCGTACATCCGAGCAGATAATGGGAGTCAGGAAAGTCGGGCTGCATTTCTGCGGCCTTACGATACGCGCCAATTGCCTCCTTTAGGCGCCCCTGACTATGCAATGCAACGCCTAGCACATGATGACAAAAGCCTAGCCCCGGACTCAGGAGAACGCCACGACGAGCACAAGCCTCAGCCTCGCCGAACTGCCCAAGACGCTTATGCACCATCCCGAGCTTGACCCATGCCTCCGTATCAGAAGGGTTCAACTGGCAAACACTCTTGAACAAAGCACGCGCCTCTTCGAGACGCCCTTCCCTTGCCGCAGCATCCGCCTTGGTCTTCTTGCCCTGCGTCAATACATTGCCTTTTGCCAACTCACTTCCCCTGAATCCTCGAATCGGTCAGCAATGAAGCCACAACAGCCAACTGTTTGGCAACTCAGGTCGGGAATTATTGTTTTGGCGGCGGCGGAGGCATCCCGGGCGGCGGTGGCGGAATACCTGCATCGGACGCCCGCACCGGTTTGGAGTAACTGACATTCCCAGGCACCGGCACACGGTGTCCCTTGGCATACATACACTGGATATAGGCGTTGTCGTATTGGCGCTGCGTGCCATACCCCGATGCACGCGCCGCATCTGTCCCCACGGCACTACCCATCAGCAAGCCGGCACCGGCTCCGACGGCTGCGCCCTGGGCATTTCCCCCGATTGCTGCGCCAGCGACGGCGCCCACGGCGGTGCCAACCGCGGCACTGGTAACGGCAGACTGCTGCGCGGCCTGCTGGCTTGTCTTTCCGCCAATCTGAACGAAGGCATACTCTCGGCAGATTGCATCATCTTCGCGGAAACGCTCGATGCTCTGACCGGTCCCCGGCAAGGTCATCACGCTCGGGCCGGTGGGAATTACCGTACAGGCGCCGAGTAGCAGCAAAGTCGACGGAATACCCAACCTCTGCGCAACCGACTTTATTTCGCTCATCTCATTTCTCCGGTTGCGGCAGTACCTTCTGCCAGGCTTCGGGGCATTCCTTGACGTAGGGATAGTAGGCTTTGGCTGGATGGCAGTAATACCAGGAAGCCGGCTCCGGGGCAGCGGGTGCCTCGCGTTGCTCGATATAGACCGGCGGGGGGGCCTGAGGAACAACGATGACCTGCTGCGGATAGTAGTAAGGCGGCGGGTAGAACCAGGGACTCCAATATGGCCCCATGTATACGCCAACGCCAATCCGCGCCCGACCGCCGTGGGCGAAGGCATTGCCCGTGGCAGCAAGAACCAGCGCCAGGGCAAGCAAGACAACTCTTTGCGATTTCATGGCCGCACCCAATTCCGTAACTCCCGATTCAAGATAGCGAATTATCGGAAAACCGGCACGACCAAATTGCTACAGTTTGTAAGCGCCGACGCCTCTTCGGAGCGCCGGCGCTGCGGCGCGTATCAGAGCAGCTTCATCTTTTTCGCCGCTTCGCGCAACTCACCGCGGAAGTCGGGATGGGCGATGCCGATCAGGGCTTCGCAACGTTGATGCGCCGTCTTGCCGCGCAACTGGGCGACGCCGAACTCGGTGACGACGTAATTGATGTCGTTCTTGCTGGTCGAGACATGCGTACCAGCCGAGAGCGTCGGCACGATGCGCGAGATGGTGTCGTTCTTGGCCGTCGATGGCAGGACGATGAAGGACTTGCCCCCCTTCGAGCGATTGGCCGCGCGCACGAAGTCGGACTGGCCGCCGGTCCCCGAATACGGTGCGAAACCGAGGCTCTCGGAACCGCACTGACCGAGGAAGTCGATCTGCATGGTGGCGTTGATCGCATGCAGGTTGTCGTTCTGGCCAGCGATGTAGGGGTCGTTGGTGAAATCGACCGGATGCATCTCCAGGGCCGGGTTGCGGTTCATGAACTGGTAGAGTTTCTTCGAACCCAGCGCGAAGGTCGCCAGCATTTTGCCCGGATGGAAATTCTTCTTGCGGTTGGTGACCACACCGGCTTCGACTAACGTCATGATGCCGTCGCCGACCATCTCGGTATGGATGCCGAGATCGTGCTTGTCGGTCAGTTGCATCACAACGGCGTCGGGAATGCCACCGTAGCCGATCTGCAGCGTGGCGCCGTTGGGGATCATGTCGGCGACGTACTTGCCGATCGCCTCCTGGACAGGGCCAATCTTGGGCAGGCCGACTTCAAGGATGGGTTCGTCGCTCTCGGTCAGTGCCGCGACCTGCGAGATATGAATGTGGCAGTTGCCATTGGCGAACGGCACATTGGGATTGACTTCAAGCACAACCACCCGCGCCTTCTCAATTGCCGCCATCGTGTAATCGGCAGCGAGGGCGAGCGAGAAGAAGCCGTGCTCGTCCATTGGCGAAGCCATCGAGAAAACCACGTCCGCCGGGCTCAGGCCGCGTCCGATCAGGTCAGGCAGTTCGGAAAAATAGGCCGGAATGAAGTCGATCCAGCCTTCAGCGCCACCCGCACGCGATGCGCCGCTGAAGAAATAGGCCGTATGCCGGACGTTTTCTGCGGTTTCGGGATCGAAATAAGCGTACTTGCGTACCGGCAGAATCTGCACCACCTGCACGCCGCGAAAATCACGACGCGCCTCGGAAAGCGCTGTCAGCAGGGCTGGTGGCTCGCCGACGGCCGTCGGGACAACAATGGTTTCCCCATTCTTGACGACGCGAATGGCATCGGCGGCGGACATGCGTTTTTGTTGGTACAGCGCCTGGACGGACATACGGCTATCTCCTCAAATTATTATCGAAACGAAAATGCTCGCACAAAGCATGGCAATTTTGCTGACCGAGATCAAACAAAAATGCTTATTGCATCGCAGCAATCAGGCCTTTCGATTGCTGCCCGCCACCATGCGAATCTCGAACAGTCGGCACTCCAGTGGCCCATTGAAAAGTGGCGTCTTCCGACTGGGGCGCAACCCGACCAGTTTAGGCAGGCGCAGATCGGCGGTAAAGAAGAAACAGTTCCAGCCCGCCCAGTGTTTCTTGAGGGCCGAACCGAGCTGCGGGTAAAAGGCAGCCAGTTCGTCCTGTTCGCCGATGCGTTCGCCGTAAGGCGGGTTGGCGATCATGACGCCCGATTCGGTCAGCGGCTGAACATCCAGGACATCGCCCTGATCGACCGTCACGACACCGCCGAAGCCAGCCTCCTGAAGATTCTTGCGGGTCGCCCGCACGGCCCGTTCGTCGATGTCATAGCCACGAATGTCGAGCGGTTCGGCCGCTTTGCAGCGATCCTCGGCAGCTTGCCGGATGCTCGCCCAGTCCAGGGCAGCAAAACTGTTCAAGCGCTCGAAGCCGAAAGTCCGGTCGAGACCGGGCGCCCGGTCGAGCGCCACCTGCACGGCCTCGAGCAGGAAAGTGCCGCTGCCGCACATCGGGTCCACCAGCGGTTCGTCCGGCTGCCAGCCGCTCATCTTGAGAATGCCGGCCGCCAGGTTTTCCTTGAGCGGCGCATCGACGCTGGCCTTGTGGAAGCCGCGCTGCCACAGGGGCTGCCCTGAGGTATCGAGATAGAGGGTGCACTCGTTCTCGCTCAGGAAGACATGGACGCTGACATCCGGATTGCGCGTATCGATGTTCGGCCGCTCACCGCGATCTTCGCGGAAGCGGTCGCAGATCGCATCCTTGACGCGCAGGGTAACGAAGTCGAGCGACTTGAGCGGACACTTGATCGCCGTCGTCACGACGCGCAGGGTGCGCGAGACGGCAAAGTGGTTGGGCCACAGTTGGCGGACAGCCAGACGGTAGATGTCCTCCTCCTTCGCGTAAGGCCCCTTGACGATGTGCCAGAGGATGCGCGTCGCAATGCGCGACTCCAGGTTGGCCTTGTAGCAGACCGACCATTCACCGGAAAAGAAGACGCCGCCATGCGTGGTGCGGAGTTCGCTCGCACCGACCGAAGCCAGTTCGGCCAGCAGATATTCTTCGAGGCCGCGCGGGCAGATTGCGAAATATTTATTCATCAGAAAGGCTTCAGGACGACGAGAAAGACCACGGCAAACAGCACGAGTACGGGCATCTCGTTATAAAAACGGAACCAGACATGGCTGCGCGTATTGCGCCCCGTCTGGAATGCTTTGAGGACGATACCGCAATGCACGTGGTAAACGACGAGCAAACCGACCAGGGCCGTCTTGGCATGCAGCCAGCCACCGGAAAAGCCGTAGCCGAACCACAGCCAGAGCCCGAGCACGACCGCCAGGACGCCGAGCGGCGTCATGAACTTGAAAAGCTTGTTGGCCATCAGGAGCAGACGCTCGCGTTCGGCCGGACTGTCGGCCGGCACCATGGCCAGGTTGACGAAAATGCGGGGCAGGTAGAAGAGGCCGGCGAACCAGGCGACCACCAGCGAAATGTGCAACGCCTTCACGACGAGCATGTGTTTCTCCTTGAGCGTATCGCCTCTGCTATCCCATCGTCGACCGTCGGGTATGCGAGGCGTAGTTTGAGTTCTTTCCTGAGACGTCCATTGCCGATCCGCCGCGATTCGCGCATGAAGGACATCTGCACGGGCGACAACACGCGTTCCGCCGCCTGCCGGGTGAGGCGAGGCGGCTGCGGCAAGGAAAAGGCTTTGGCGACCTTGTCGAAATAATCGCCCATCCGCAGATCGGAGTCATCGACGACATTGTAGGCCCGGTTCGACCGGCCGTGGCGCATGGCGGCAACGCAGGCGGCCGCCAGATCATCGGCATGAATATGATTGGTATAGGGGTCCTCGGGCGTGCACAGGGCCGGCAGGCCCTTCGCGAGACGCTCGAGCGGCAGGCGGTCGGCCGCATATATGCCGGGTGCCCGCAGAATGGAGACGACCACCCCGTTATCCCGCCCCCAGCGACGCAGGCGACGCTCGGCATCGACCCGGCGCGCGGCGCGGGCACTGTCCGGACTCAGGCGCCGCGACTCGTCGATCACAGCACCGCCGCAATCGCCGTAAACCCCTGTCGTGCTTACGTAAATCAGCTGCCGTGGTAGACTCCCCGCCGCGCTCAGGGCGGCCAGCAGGTTGCGCGTCCGAGTGTCGGTCGCGCCTTCGCCAGGCGGCGGCGCCAAGTGCAGGACGATGTCTGCCAGTCCGCCAAGGCGGCGCAAGCTGTTCCGGTCATCGAGGTCGGCCAGGACCGGCTGGGCACCAGCATCTCGCCAGGCACCGCAGCGGCCGGCATCGCGCAGCAAGGCAAGGACGCGGGCGTAGGGAGCGAGACGGACAAGGATGCGGCGGGCAACGTCCCCGCTGCCGACGATCAGAATTTTTTGCACTCCGGCATTGTAGCCGAGCACTAAGGGGAACAGATGAGCTACCAGATTACCGTCCAGCCCAGTGGCCGCAGCTTTGTGGCCGAGGCCGATGAAACCCTGCTCGACGCCGCCCTGCGGCAGGGCCTCACCCTACCCTACGGCTGCAAGGACGGCGCCTGCGGCGCCTGCAAGGGCAAGGTCGTGAGCGGTACGGTCGATCATGGCAAGGCACAGTTGCACGCCCTCAAGGACGACGAAAAGGCCGCCGGACTGGCCCTCTACTGTTGCGCCAAGGCGAATTCCGACCTGATCATCGAGTGCAAGCAACTGGGCTCGGTCAACGATATTCCGGTCAAGACCCTGCCGTCGCGCATCGAGAAACTGGAGAAACTGGCGCCGGACGTCATTGAGATGCACCTGCGACTGCCGGCCAGCGAGCGACTGCAGTTCTGGGCCGGGCAATATATCGACATCCTGCTCAAGGATGGCAAGAAGCGCAGCTTCTCACTGGCCAACGCACCGCACGACGATGCCGTGCTGCAACTGCATATCCGCCACGTCCCCGGCGGCCTGTTCACCGAGCAGGTCTTCGGCACGATGAAAGTGCGCGACATCCTGCGCTTCAACGGTCCGCACGGCAGCTTCTACCTGCGCGAGGAATCGACCAAGCCGATGATCCTGCTCGCCGGCGGCACCGGTTTTGCGCCGATCAAGGCCATCGTCGAGCATGCGATTGCCGAGAACTGCCAGCGGCCGATGCACATCTACTGGGGCGCCAAGGCCAAGGTCGATCTCTATCAGGATGCCCTGCCGCAGCAATGGGCCGCCGAGCACGCCAACATCACCTATGTGCCAGTCCTCTCGGAGCCATCAGCGGAAGATGCCTGGACAGGACGTACCGGCTTCGTCCACGCCGCCGTGGTCGCCGACTTTCCCGATCTCTCGGGCTACCAGGTCTATGCCTGCGGTTCGCCGGTGATGATCGAGGTTGCCAAGCGCGACTTCGTCACCACCAGCAAGCTGCCGGAAGAAGAGTTCTTCGCCGACGTCTTCAGCTACTCGGCGAACTGAGCCTCACTCGCCGAGATAGGCGGCGCGCACCTTGGGATCGTTGAGCAGGCTGGCCGATTCGCCGGTCAGGGTGATCTCGCCGCTTTCCATGACATAGCCGCGCTGGCTGCTTTCCAGCGCGAGCTTGGCATTCTGCTCGATGAGCAGGGTCGTCATGCCTTCGGCGGCGACGATGCGGATGACCTCGAAGATTTTCTGCACCATGATCGGCGCCAGGCCCATCGACGGCTCGTCGAGCAGCAGCATCTTCGGTCGGCTCATCAGGGCGCGCCCGATCGCCAGCATCTGCTGTTCGCCGCCGGAGAGCGTGCCGGCGAGTTGGGCAGCCCGCTCCTTCAAGCGCGGGAAATAGCCGTAGATCTTTTCCTGATCGAGCGCGATCTCCGCCTTGTCGTGGCGCAGGAAGGCGCCCATCGCCAGGTTCTCGGCCACCGTCAGGCGCGGGAAGACGCCGCGCCCTTCCGGGACCAGCGCGATGCCCTTGCGGATGATGTGGTGCGGCGCGATCTTGCTGATCTTCTCGCCGCAGAAATGGACGTCGCCGCCCACTGCATCGATCACCCGGGAAATCGCCTTCAGCGTGCTGGTCTTGCCGGCACCGTTGGCACCGATCAGGGCGACCATCTCGCCTTCGTTGACGTGGAAGGTAATGCTGCGCACGGCCTGGATGCCGCCATACGCGACGTGGAGTCCGGTAACTTCAAGCACCTAGGTAAGCCTCGATAACGCGTTGATCTTTCTGCACCACGGCCGGCACATCCTCGATGACCAAGGCGCCGTAGTCGAGTACCGCGACGCGGTCGCACAGGCCCATGACCAGCTTGACGTCGTGCTCGATGAGCAGGATGGTCGTCCCGTCGCGTCTGATTCCGTCGATCAGGTCGCGCAGTTCGGCCGTTTCGGTGCCGTTCATGCCTGCCGCCGGCTCGTCGAGACAGAGCAGTCGGGGCTCGGTGGCCAGGGCACGAGCAATCTCCAGGCGACGCTGGTCGCCATAGGAAAGATTTTTGGCCAGATCCTCGGCCCGATCCTCGATGCGCACGTAATGCAGCAGGTCCATCGCACGCTGGCGGATCGCCGCTTCCTCGTCACGCGTCGCCTTCGTCTGCAGCATGGCGCCGAGAACGCCGGCCTTGGTCCGGACATGGCGGCCGACCATGACGTTCTCCAGCGCTGTCATGTTGGCGAACAGCCGGATGTTCTGGAAGGTCCGGGCAATGCCGCGGGCCGCCGCCTGGTCGGGCGCATCGGCCACCAGCGGCTGGCCATCGAAGACGAAGCCGCCGCCATCCGGCACGTACAGTCCGGTCATGCAGTTGAAGAAAGTGGTCTTGCCGGCGCCGTTCGGGCCGATCAAGCCATAGACCTCGCCCTCGCGGATGCTCAGGGAAACGTCGCGTAGCGCCTTGACGCCGCCAAAGTGCTTGGCGACCGCACGGGCTTCAAGAAGAACCTTGCTCATGCCTTCTTCTCCGCCAGTTCACGCTTGCGTTCAGGTGACGGCCACAGGCCGGCCGGTTTGAAGCGCATGACGAGCACCAGGGCTAGTCCGAAAACGAGCATGCGCAGGCTTTCCGGATCGACGAGTTGCTTGCCGAACAAGGCCGTCTGCGCCGGCCCGACACCATAACGCAAGGCCTCCGGCAGGACGCTGAGCAGCACGGCACCGAGGATCACCCCGGGAATGTGCCCCATGCCGCCGAGCACGACCATGGCCAGGATCATGATCGACTCCATGAGCGAGAAGCTTTCCGGCGAGACGAAGCCCTGCATCGCCGCGAAGACGCCACCGGCGATACCGCCGAAACTTGCCCCCATCGCGAAAGCGAGCAACTTGATGTTGCGCGTGTTGATGCCGACTGCCTTGGCCGCGATCTCATCCTCGCGTATGGCCTGCCAGGCGCGTCCGATGCGCGAATTCTGCAGGCGCAGGTTGATGATGATGACGAGGATGGCCAGTGCGACCAGCAGGAAATAGTATTTCTGCGGTCCGCTCAGGGTCAGTCCGAACAGGGTGGTGTTGCCGGAGAACTTGAACCCACCGATCATCACCGGATCGATCAGGGTGATGCCCTGCGGCCCGTTGGTGACGTTGATCGGCGCATTGAGGTTGTTCATGAAGATGCGGACGATCTCGCCGAAACCCAGGGTCACGATGGCCAGGTAGTCGCCACGCAGCTTGAGTGTCGGCGAACCGAGCAGCACTCCGGCAATGCAGGCCAGCCCTGCCCCGATCGGCAGGATGGCCCAGATCGGCCAGTGAATACCGAAATGCGGACTGGCCAACAAGGCCCAGGCATAGGCGCCGACGGCATAGAAGGCGATGTAGCCGAGATCGAGCAGGCCGGCGAAGCCGACCACGATGTTCAGCCCGAGCGCCAGGAAGACGTAGAGGATCGCGAAATCGAGGATGCGCACCCAGGCCTGGCCGCCCATCGCAGCCACGAAGGGGAGAGCGACCAGGGCCACGGAAATGAGGGCGATACCGAAGGCGGAACGCGGATTGAGCCATTTCTTCATGCCCGGTCCCCCGTCTTTTCGCCGAACAGGCCACTCGGTTTGAACATCAGGACGACGATCAGGACGATGAAGGCGAAGATGTCCTGATAATGGCTGCCCAGGAAGCCACCGGTCAGGTCGCCGATGTAGCCAGCGCCGAGCGCCTCGATGATGCCGAGCAGGACGCCGCCGAGCATGGCGCCGGCGAGGTTGCCGATACCGCCGAGCACCGCCGCCGTGAAGGCCTTGAGGCCGAGCATGAAGCCCATCTGGTAGTGGGCGATTTCGTAATAGGTGCCGACCATGACGCCAGCGAGGGCGCCGAGCGCCGAGCCGATGACGAATGCGGCCGCGATGACGCGGTTGATATTGACCCCCATCAGGCTGGCCACGGCCGGATTCTGCGCCGTCGCACGCATCGCCATGCCGAGGCGTGTCCGGTAGATCAGCGCGAGCAGACCGCCCATGGTCGCCGCCGAGAGGACGACGATGATGACCTGGATAGCAGTGAAATGGGCGCCGGCTACTTCAAAGTTGATCTTCGGCAGCAAGGACGGAAAAGTCAGGTAATTGCGCCCCCAGATCATCATGGCCAGGTTCTGCAACACGATGGACATGCCGATTGCCGTTATCAGCGGCGTCAGGCGGGGTGCATTGCGCAAGGGGCGGTAGGCGATGCGCTCCAGGCCCCAGCCTAGGGCGACGCACACCAGCACGGAAGTACTGACACCGGCCAGGCCGGCGAAGACGACCGGCATGCCGGCCTTGATCAGGGTACCGGCCACGGTGATGGTAACCAGAGTACCGATCATCACCACCTCGCCATGCGCGAAGTTGATCAGTCCCATGATCCCGTAAACCATCGTGTAGCCCAGAGCGACCAAGGCATAGATGCTGCCCTGGACCAGGCCATTGATGATTTGCTGCAGAAAAATATCCATTACGCTTAGACCGGATTCCCAATATGGAAACGGCGCCTTGCGGCGCCGTTTGACTTGCTATTGAACAGCTTACTTCTTCTCGACTGCGGCCTTGGTCGCGTCGGCAGCTTCCTTGACCGCCTCGGCTCCTGCCTTCACGGCCTCGCTACCGGCGGCCGTAGCGGCACCGGCAACAGCCGTCGCAGCTTCCTTGACGCTGGCAGCGGCATCCTTGACGGCTTCGGCAGCACCGGCACCACCCAGGGTCTCGACATATTCAAGCTTGCCGCCCTTGTACTGGTAGATGGAAATGGCACCGCCCTTGAGGTCGCCGAACTGGTCGAACTCGATCATCGCAGTCACGCCGTCGTATTTGGTCTTGCCGATTTCAGGCAGGTACTTGGCGGGTTCGACCGAACCGGCGCGCTTCATCGAATCAGCCATGACCATCACGGCGTCATAGACGTACGGTGCGTAAAGCTGGATCTCGGCGTTGAACTTCTTGGTGAACTTGTCCTTGAATTCCGGCCCCTTGGCCAGCTTCTCGAGCGGCTGACCCGGCAGCGAGCAGAACTGGCCTTCGGTGGCTTCGCCACCCAGCTTCATGAACTCCGGCGTACAGACACCATCACCGCCGAGGAACTTGGCCTTGATGCCGAGTTCCTTCATCTGCTTGGCCATCGGACCACCCTGGGCATCCATGCCGCCGAAGAAAACGAGGTCCGGCTTCTTGGACTTGATCTTGGTCAGGATGGCCTTGAAGTCAGTGGCCTTGTCATTGGTGTACTCGTCAGCGACAACCTTCAGACCGATGGCCTGCGCGGACTTCTTGAACTCCTCGGCGAGGCCCTGACCGTAAGCGGTGCGGTCATCGACGATGGCCACGGTCTTGGCGCCCTGCTTGGCAGCGAATTCGCCGAGCACCTTGCCCTGCTGAACGTCGTTGGCCATGACGCGGAAGGCGGTCGCGAAACCCTGTTGGGTGTATTTCGGATTGGTCGCGGAACCGGAAATTTGCGGGATGCCGGCATCGGCATAGAGCTTGGAAGCCGGGATGGTGGTACCCGAATTGAGGTGACCGATGACGCCATTGACCTTGGCATCGACCAGCTTCTGGGCAACGATGGAGCCCTGCTTCGGATCGGCCTGATCGTCCTCACCCATCAGTTCGAACTTGATCTTGGCACCGGCAATTTCGATGCCCTGGGCATTAAGCTCCTCGATCGCCAGGACGGCACCGTTTTCATTGTCCTTACCCAGGTGAGCCTGCGGCCCGGTCATCGGGGCGACATGGCCGAGCTTGACGACGACTTCCGGCTTGGCGACAGGCGCCGGCGCGGCCGGGGCGGCAACGGGTTTCGGTTCTTCCTTCTGTCCGCAGGCGGACAAGGCAAAAGCGGCGACAACGGAGAGGGCAACTACGGAAAGCCTGGCTTGCATCGGTGTTTCTCCTGATCTCTGTGGTGAAAAGTCCCGGCAGATTGTGCTGAGGCATGGAATACATGTCAATAACAAGCTGATATGATAAAAATCCAATCTGTTCCGAACGAACGCCATCGATGTCAGCCGTACGGCAATTGCGAAACTTTTTCCACCAGGCTGCCCGAAAGCTCTTCGCGATGCTACCGGCAAGCCGGCGGCATAAGGTTTATCGCTCGTTCGTGGATTGCGACCCCGAGCCCAACGAGCGCCTCGTCCTCAAGATCGCCGATACCCGCGAGGAACTCGAAGCCTGCTTCAAGCTGCTGCACGACGCCTACGTCGGCAGCGGATTCATGACTCCCGATCCATCCGGCATGCGGGTGACGATCTATCACGCCCTGCCGACCACCACGACCCTGTGCGCCAAGTACGACGGCAAGGTCGTCGGCACGCTTTCCCTGATCCGGGAAAGCGCCATCGGCTTCCCGCTGCAGCGCATCTTCGACCTGACCAGCGTCCGCGCCAAGCCCGGCAACATCGCCGAGGTCTCAGCCCTGGCGGTGCATCCGCGCTTCCGGCGCACCGGCGGCACGATCCTCTTCCCGCTGATGAAGTTCATGTACGAATACTGCACGACCTTCTTCGACACGCGACACCTGGTCATTGCGGTCAATCCGCGCCATATAGAAATGTACGAGTCGCTACTCTTCTTCCGGCGACTGACGGCCAACGTCGTCGAGAACTACGATTTCGTCAATGGCGCACCGGCAGTCGGCGCCACGCTCGATCTCAAGCATGCCCCGGAAATCATGCGCCAGGCCTATGCCGGCAAACCGCCCAAGCGCAACCTGTACCACTACTTCAAGGAAGTCAGTCTTCCCAACATCCATATTCCGCACCGGCGCTTCTTCACCACCAACGATCCGGTCCTGACGCCGGAACTGATCGATTACTTCTTCAATCAGCGGACCCGCGTCTTCGCCGAACTGAGCGACCGCAAAAAGGCCCTCCTTCACCTGATCTACGATATCGAGGAATACCGCAAGGTCCTTCCTCCCCTCCCCGACCGCTCGGACGAAAAGAAAACCCGCCAGCACCAGCGCTTCTCGGTCAAGTGCCCGGCCAAGCTGATCAGTCAGACGGACGAAAAGGCCATTCCAATTGAGGTCAGCGAAGTGGCCCGTTATGGATTCCGGGCGCGCATTGGTCGCGAGATACCGGCCAACGCCTGGCTGACCGCGATCATTCAACTCGGCACCCACGAAGTTTCCCGATTAACCGTCCAGTTGGTCCCGGAATCGGAAATGGAAACCGAGAACAAGCACTATGCCGGCTTCCGCATCGGAGAGCCTGATCTGGTCTGGCGAAAATTTGTCACCGCCCTCTACGAAGGGCAAACTCACTCCGATCTCGATCAGGCCACCCGTTTCCTCAAGTAATAATGAACAAACCCTTTCCCGAGGCGCTTGCCGAGCGCCTGATCCAGCATTTCGGCCAGCGCTTCTCGCGCGGCGAATCCACCCGACTCCAGCATGGCCGCGATGAGTCGGTTCATGCCCCCCAGTTGCCGGACGCTGTCATCCATGCCGAAAGCACCGACGAAGTCGCCCTGATCGTCCGCCTCTGCGCCGAGCATGGCGTGCCGGTCATTCCCTTCGGTGTCGGCAGCTCGGTCGAGGGGCATGTGCTGGCCCCGCAGGGCGGCATCTCGCTCGACCTCTCCGGCATGAACCAGGTCGTCGCCATCCATGCCGACGACGGCGATGCCACCGTGCAGGCTGGCGTCACGCGCAAGCAACTGAACGATGAGTTGAAAGGTACGGGCCTCTTCTTTCCGATCGATCCGGGCGCCGATGCAACGCTCGGCGGCATGGCCGCGACCCGTGCCTCGGGCACCAATGCCGTCCGTTACGGCACGATGCGCGAGAACGTGCTGGCCAGTACCGTGGTACTGGCCGACGGCCGGATCATGAAAACCGGGGGCCGTGCCCGAAAGTCCTCGGCCGGCTACGACCTGACCCGGCTGCTGGTCGGCTCGGAAGGCACGCTCGGCATCATGACCGAACTGACGGTCAAGCTCTATCCGATTCCCGAAGCCATTTCGGCCGCCGTCTGCACCTTCCCGGACATCGATTCGGCGGTGCAGACAGTGATCCAGACCATCCAGCTTGGCGTCCCGATCGCCCGTATCGAACTGCTCGACACCTTGTCGCTCAAGGCCATCAACCAGTTCAGCAAGACCACGCTGGCCGAAGCGCCGACGCTGTTCTTCGAATTCCACGGCAGCCCGGCCGGAGTCGCCGAGCAGGCGCAAACCGTGCAGGCGATTGCCGACGAACTGGGCGGCGCCAATTTCGCGTGGGCAACCCGACCGGAAGACCGCAGCCGCCTCTGGCAGGCCCGCCACGATGCCTATTTCGCCTGCCTGCAACTCAAGCCGGGTTGCCGCTGCTTCCCGACTGACGTCTGCGTCCCGATCTCGCGCCTTGCCGAATGCATTGCGGCGACCAGCGAGGACATCGCCCAGGTCGGGATTCCGATCGCCCTGTTCGGGCACGTCGGCGACGGCAACTTCCATCTGGTCGTCCTGGTCGATACCGCCAATGAACAGGAAATGGCTGAGGCAGCCTGGATCAGCCAGCGCGTCGTCGAACGCGCCATCGCCATGGAAGGCACCTGTACCGGCGAGCACGGCATTGGCCTCGGCAAGCGCAAGTATCTGCCGCTCGAACATGGCGAGGTAGCAGTGGATGTCATGCGGGCGATCAAGTCAGCGCTTGATCCGCACAACCTGCTCAACCCCGGAAAAATACTTCTGCCCGCCCCCGGCACTCGGGACGATGCCTGACTTCTCCCGTTTCTGACGTCCGCATGCCTACCCTCAGCCTGAAGTTCCAGCTCACGCTGGGCGCCATTGCGCTCGGCCTGCTCCTGCTGCTGCTCCAGTTCTTCAGCCAGTTTTACACCCTGCGCGGTGAATTGAGAGAGCGCATCGAACAGGAGCAGTTCCGCGCCCTCTCCGACCTCGCGGCGCAACTCGACGACAAGATCGAGGAGCGCCTGCTCGCCCTGGCTCGATCGGCCGATTCGATTCCCCGTGACAAACTGGCCGTCCGCCCGGCGCTGGAAAAGCACCTGCAGGGGAAAACTGCGCTGCTGACGCTGTTCGACGATCTCTACATCTTCGACGCCCAAGGCGTCCTGCTCGTCGACTGGCCGGTCAAACCGGGCCGGCGCGACCTCGACATGTCGGACCGGGATTACATCCGGAATGTGCGCAACACCCTGCAGCCGACGATCTCGGAACCGATCCTCGGCCGTGCCACGCGCCAGCCCATCGTTGTCCTCGCCGCCCCCGTGCTCGGCACGGACGGCAAACTGCTGGGCATCGTCGGCGGCGTCCTCAACCTCTACAAGCCAAACCTGCTCGGCGCACTGGGCGGGCGCAAGATCGGCCAGACCGGCTATGCCTACATCGTCTCGCGCGGCCGTCAGATGATTTCCCATCCCGACCGCACGCGCATCATGCAGCCAGCACCCGACGAAGCGCAGAACCCCGCGCTCGCCCGTGCGCTCGACGGTTTCGAGGGCACGCTCGAAGGTACCAACAGCCAGGGCCTGAACGGCCTCTTTACCTTCAAGCGCCTGCAGAGCACGGGTTGGGTGCTGGCCTCGGTCATCCCGACAGAAGAGGCCTTTGCACCGATCGCCCGCATCGAGCAGGACTTGGCGCTGATTACCGCCCTCCTCATGCTGCTCGCCACCCCGTTGCTCTGGGCTTTTTCGCAGCGCCTGGTGCGGCCGCTCGGTGAATTGGCGAGCGCAATGCGCGAACGGGCCAGCAACATGCAGGCCCGCCACCCTGCCCAACCAGTCGTCGAGGCGGGGAGCAGCGAAATCCGGACGGTCGCCGCCGCCTTCAACGAATTCCTCGCCGCCCGCAACGAGGCGGAACTGGCCTTGGCAATCAGCGAAGAGCAGCGCTCGCGCATCATGGACAGCCTGACCCAGGCCAAGACGGCCGCCGAGTCGGCCAACCGGGCGAAAAGCGAGTTTCTCGCGAACATGAGTCATGAAATCCGCACGCCAATGAATGGCGTCATCGGCATGATCGAACTGGCGAGGATGAGCCGACTCGACAATGAGACAGCCCATTACCTGGAAGTCGCCCAGCACTCGGCCGAATGCCTGCTGGCCATCCTCAACGACATCCTCGACGTCTCGAAGATCGAGGCCGGCAAATTGCACATCGAGCAAAATACCTTTGCGCTCGCACCGCTGATCGACGAGGTCCTGTTCCTGATGAAGCCGCAACTCGACGAACGCGGCCTCGCCCATCGCCTGACGCTGCCCGAAGAATTGCCATCGACGCTGATCGGCGATCCCTTGCGCATTCGCCAGGTGTTGCTCAACCTGATTGGCAATGCCGTCAAATTCACTCATCAGGGCAGCATCGGCGTCAGTGTCGAGATCGAGCGCCGCAGCGGCAAGACGCTGACCTTGGCCATCGCCATCTCGGACACCGGCATCGGCATTCCGGCCGACCGCCTCGATGCCATCTTCCACGCCTTCGCCCAGGCCGATGGCTCGACCACCCGCAACTACGGCGGCACCGGCCTGGGGCTGACCATTTCCAGCCGCCTGGTCCAGTTGATGGGCGGACAGATCACCGTGCAGAGCCACGAGGGGCTGGGCAGCACCTTCCGCTTCACGCTCGAACTCGGCGTCCCCGCGCCAGAATGATCCGCTTGCCGGAACATTAGCCGGCCGCCACAATCCAATCTCCCAAGCAGACGTCGCCACCACCCCCGGCGACGCACTGATCAACAGCGCCCACAAGGCGTCACAACCGGAGACAAGCATGAGCAACCTGGCGCAACCGCCCCTGGCAGCCGATGCATCCAGCCTGCTGGACGAGAAATACTCCCGCAAATCCGGTCGCGTTTTCCTGACCGGCACCCAGGCGCTCATTCGCCTTCCCATGCTGCAGCGCGAACTCGATCTCGCCCACGGCCTCAATACCGCCGGTTTCGTTTCGGGCTATCGCGGCAGTCCGCTTGGTGCGCTCGACCAGGGCCTGTGGAAAGCGAAGCGCTATCTCGCCGACCACCACGTCACCTTCCAGCCCGGCATCAACGAGGACATGGCGGCAACCGCCGTCTGGGGCAGCCAGCAGGTCGGCCTGTTCCCCGGCGCGAAATACGATGGCGTCTTCAGCCTGTGGTACGGCAAGGGGCCGGGTGTCGATCGCTGTGGCGATGTCTTCCGCCATGCCAATGCAGCCGGCACGGCAAAGTTCGGCGGCGTCCTGGTCGTTGCCGGCGACGACCATGCGGCCAAGTCCTCGACCCTGCCGCACCAGACCGAGCACATCTTCAAGGCGGTGCTGATGCCGGTGCTCTATCCGGCCAACGTCCAGGAGTACCTCGACTACGGCCTGCACGGCTGGGCGATGAGCCGCTATTCCGGCTGCTGGGTGGCCTTCAAGGCGCTGGCCGATACGGTCGAGACCTCGGCCTCGGTGGAAGTCGATCCCGGACGGGTCAAAATTGTTCTTCCCGACGACTTCACGCTGCCGCCGGACGGCCTCAACATCCGCTGGCCGGACCCGCCGCTGCAGCAGGAAGCCCGCCTGCTCAACCACAAGCTCTACGCCGCCCTGGCCTATGCCCGGGCCAACCAGCTGAACCGGGTGATCATCAACTCGCCCAATCCCAGGCTGGGCATCCTGACCGCCGGCAAGAGCTACCTCGACGTCCGCCAGGCGCTCGATGAACTCGGCATCGACGACGCGCTGGCCGCCGAAATCGGCATCCGCCTCTACAAGGTCGGCATGGTCTGGCCGCTGGAGCCCGAGGGCGTCCGCCACTTTGCCGAAGGTTTGGAAGAAATACTCGTTGTCGAGGAAAAGCGGCAACTGCTCGAGTACCAACTCAAGGAAGAGCTCTACAACTGGCGCGAGGACGTCCGCCCCCGCGTCATCGGCAAGTTCGACGAGATTGGCGAGTGGTCCGAAGGCAACTGGCTGCTCCCCGCTACCGGCGAACTGCCGGTCGCCACCATCGCTCGCGTCATCGCCGAGCGCATCGGCCGCTTCTTCACCTCGCCGACCATCGACGCCCGCCTGAAGTTGATCGAGCGCAAGCAGAAGGCGGCGCTGACGCCCATCGTGCTGGCTGAGCGCAAACCGCACTTCTGCTCGGGCTGCCCGCACAACAGTTCGACGCGCGTCCCGGAAGGTTCGCGCGCCGTCGCCGGCATCGGCTGCCACTACATGGTGACCTGGATGGGCCGGCAGACCGCGACCTACACCCACATGGGCGGCGAAGGCGTGCCCTGGGTCGGCCAGGCACCCTTCACCGACGAGAAGCACATCTTCGCCAACCTTGGCGACGGCACCTATTTCCATTCGGGGCTGCTCGCCATCCGCCAAGCCATCGCCGCCAAGGTGCCGATCACCTACAAGATCCTCTACAACGACGCCGTGGCGATGACCGGCGGGCAGCCGGTGGACGGCATCCTCAGCGTCGCCCGCATCACGCGCCAGCTCGAAGCCGAGGGGGTCAGCAAGATGGTCGTCGTCACCAACGATCCCGACAAATACGCGGAGATCAGCGATCTGGCGCCGAATGTGCCGGTCCGCCATCGCGATGAACTCGACCTCGTCCAGCGCGAATTGCGCGACTTTCCCGGGGTCTCGGTGCTCATCTACGACCAGGTCTGTGCCACCGAAGCGCGGCGCCGGCGCAAGCGCGGCAAGATGCCGCCGGTGACGCGCCGCGTGGTGATCAATGAAGCGGTCTGCGAAGGCTGCGGCGATTGCTCGGTACAGTCCAATTGCCTGTCGGTGGTACCGGTGGAAACGCCGTTCGGCACCAAGCGGCAGATCGACCAGTCGGCCTGCAACCAGGATTTCTCCTGCCTCAAGGGCTTCTGCCCGAGTTTCGTCACGGTCGACGGCGCCAAACTGCGCAAGGGCAAGGCCGTAGCCGGCGCACTCCCGGCAGGTAGCGCCGATGGCGACATCTGGCCCGCCCTGCCCGAACCGCAACTCCCGGCCACGGCGCAGCCCTACAACATCCTGATCACGGGTGTCGGCGGCATGGGCGTCATCACCCTCGGCGCCCTCGTCGGCATGGCCGCCCACCTCGACGGCAAGGGCATCTCGACCCTCGACATGACCGGCCTCGCCCAGAAGTACGGCGCCGTCTTCACCCATTTGCGCATTGCCGACCGGCCGCAGGACATCCACGCGGCACGCATCGCCACCGGCGAAGCGCATGCCATCCTCGGCGGCGATCTGGTGGTCAGCGCCGGTAGCGAAGCCCTCTCGAAAATGCTCGAAGGCAGCACCCGCGCCGTCGTCAGCAGCGCCGAAACGCCGACCGCCGAATTCACGCGCAACCGCGACTGGCACTTCCCGCAGGCCGGCATGCAGAAAATCCTGATCGACACCCTGGGCGCCGAACATGTGAATTTCATCGATAGCCAGCAGTTGGCCATCCGGTTGATGGGCGATGCCCTCTACGCCAACATGCTGCTCCTCGGCCATGCTTGGCAGTGCGGCCTGGTCCCCGTCTCGGCACGGGCACTCGACCGTGCCATCGAACTCAATGGCACGGCGGTCGAGGCGAATCGCCTGGCCTTCCTCTGGGGGCGACGCGCCGCCACCCATCCCGAGCGCGTCGCCCGCCTGATCGGCCCCCTGCAGCAGGCGGATACGGCTCCACCGAGCCTCGATGAACTGCAGGCCCGGCGCATCGCCCATCTCGAGGCCTATCAGGATGCGGCGCTTGGCGAGCGCTACCGGCAAGGCCTGGCAAAGATCCGCGCCCTGGGGGACGATGAACTGAGCCGCAGCGTGGCCATCCAGTACGCCCGCCTGTTGGCGCCCAAGGATGAATACGAGGTGGCCCGGCTCTATACCGAGGGCGACTTTCTCGGCCGCCTCGCCGAACAGTTCGAGGGCACACCACGCCTCAGTTTCCACCTTGCACCGACCTTGTTCGCACGCCCCGGTCCGGACGGCCGGCCGCGCAAGCTCAGCTTCGGCCCCTGGCTGCTCGGCCCGCTCAAGTGGCTGGCCAAGGCGCGCCGCCTGCGCGGCACCTGGCTCGACCCCTTCCGCTTTGGCGACGACAAGCTGCTTGACCGCAAACTGCTTGCCGACTATGAGGCCGATCTCGGTCTGATCGTCCAATCCGGCGCCTCACCCGCCGCCCGCCGGCTCGCGGCCTGGCCGGCCGACGTGCGCGGTTTCGGGCCAGTCCGCCGGGAGGCGGCAATCACGGCGGCAGGCGTTCGGGAAACGGCGAGGGCAGCGCTGATGGCATAATCGCGGGATGTCCGCGACCCCTGCCCGCCAACTCGCCCTGCAAGGGGCTGCCGTCATTCTCGTGCTCTCCCTCGCCTGGCCCTATTTCGGCTGGCAGGCGGCAGCCCTGCCATGGCGCGAAACCAGCATCGCGATCGGTGGGACGGCCTTGATCTTCGCCACGCTGTCGCGGCAACCCTGGTGGTGGCGCCTGATTCATACCGGGTTCATGCCGCTGGTCTGGGCCACCCAACAACTCGCCATTGATCCGGCCTGGTTTCTCGCGGCCTTCGTCCTGCTCCTGCTGGTTTATCGCGGCGCGCTCTCCGGGCAGGTGCCGCTCTATCTCTCGAATCGCCAGACGGTCGAGCAACTCGCCACCATGCTCGAGGAACGTGGCCCCTGCCGCTTTCTCGACCTCGGCGCCGGCCTCGGCAGCACCACGGTGCCGCTCGCCGATCACCTGCCCGACTACCACTTCACCGGCTACGAGAATGCGCCACTGACCTGGCTGCTCGGACGTTTTTTCTGCCTCGGTAGACCGAACATCACCTGGCGCTGGGACGATCTCTGGCAGGCACCGCTCGGCGACTTCGACGTGGTCTATGCCTTCCTATCACCGGTACCGATGCCGGAACTCTGGCAGAAGGCCAAGCGCGAAATGTCACCGGGCAGTCTTTTCATCAGCAACAGCTTCCCGGTTCCCGGCGAGGTACCGAACCGGGTGATCGAGGTCGACTGCTCGCCGCCACGACCGCTCTACTGCTACACGATCTGATCCCGCATGCTGCGCCGGAAACCGGAAACCCTCGCCCTTTTCGTTGCGCTGATCAGCACCCTGACGGTGCTCGCTGTCTTCCTCACCGACCTGTTGCTCGCCCGCCAACGTGACATCGAAGCTGGCGAGAAGCGCCTGCAGCACTTCGGCATCATGATGGCGGAGCACACCGCCCGCTCGTTCGAGGCGATTGACGTCCTGCTGCGCGAGATGGCCTCCGATCTTTCCCACAACCGGCGCGACTGGGAGAAATGGGAGGCTGCCACCGGTTGGGAATACGTCGCCCAGCGCCATTCCCGCTCGATGCCGCAACTGCGCGATCTCATCATCTTTGACCGGAATGGCGACCAGCGCTTCATTTCAACCTACTTCCCGCCCCCTCATATCAACGTCCGCGACCGCCCCTATTTCGTCGCCCTCGAAAACGGTGCCGAAGCATCGTCCTACGGTCCCTACATTGGCCGCAACTCGGCCCGCTACACCTACGCTATCGCCCGCCGCATCGCTGGGCAGGACGGCCACTTCGCCGGGGCGGCCTTTGCGGCGATCGAACCGGCCTACCTGCAGGATTTCTGCTGGTCGAACCGATTGTCCGACGACTTCGAGGCCGTCCTGATCAATGCCAAGGGCCAGATCATCGGCTCCTGCCGGCCGACCGACCTGAGCCGGCAATCGCCATTGCTCGGTGCCAATGCGGGCGATGTCCTGTTCGATGGCAAGTTGCGCAATCTCACGCCGCAAAGCGGCCTCGCCAACGGCAACGGCCTGCTCGTCTCCGTCTCCCCGGTTCCCGGCTTCACCGATCTACGTATCCTGACCGCCATTCCCGAGGAAACCCTGCTTGCCAGCTGGCGCAGTCGCCTGCTCGAACTCGGCACGCTCGGCTCGCTGGTCACGGTCGTGCTGCTCGTCGGCGCCCTGCTGGTCCGGCGCCAGGTGGGCGAAATGGCAGCGATGACCGACCAGCTCGCCGCTGGACACGACAATCTCGAAGAGCGTGTGCGCGCCGCCACCGAGGAACTGGCGGGCCAAAAGGATGCCGCGGAAAGAGCGAACACCGCGAAGAGCCGCTTCCTCGCTGCGGCCAGCCACGACTTGCGGCAACCGCTGCACGCCCTCTCGCTCTTCGCCGCGGATCTCAAACGTCAGGTGCAGAGCGGTACGCAGCATGATCTGCCGCGTCTGGCCGAGCAGATATCCACCTCGACCACGGTACTCAGCGAATTGCTCGATTCGCTGCTCGACATTTCCCGACTCGACGTTGCCGGCATCAAGCCGGATATCCGCAGCTTCCCGCTCAACCCGATGTTCGAACGGCTCAACAATTTCTTCCGGCGCGCCGCTGTCGACCGCAACCTGACCCTGCGCTTCCGGCCGACCGAGTTCTGGCTATCGTCCGATCCAGTGATGATCGAACGCATGATCGCCAACCTGGTCTCCAATGCCCTGCGCTACACCCCCACCGGCGGCCGCATCCTGATAGCGGCACGCGCCCAGGACGACGAGGTACGGATCGAAGTTCGCGACAGCGGGGTCGGCATCGCCCCGGAACATCAGGCGGCGATCTTCGCGGAGTTCTACCAGGTCGGCAATCCGGCGCGCGAGCAGAACAAAGGGCTGGGCCTCGGCCTGTCGATCATCGACCGCCTGGCCCGCGTGCTGGACATCAAGGTAAGTCTGAAATCACGCCCAGGCGAGGGAACTACCTTCAGCCTACTGGTACCGGGCGGCCTTCCCGCCGGCAATGCCCTCAGCGAAACCCGCCTGCCACCGGCCGGAAAAGTACACTTCATCGGCCATTCGGACGAACTGGAATCCTGCCGCAAGCTGGTCGAAGGCTGGAACTACCTGGTCACCACCGCGGACGACACGCCGCATCAATGGTCGCAGGACAAGGCCGTCATCGTCGTCGATGCTGAGCATGCGACAGCGGTCAGCGCCGAACTGGCCCCAGGCTGGCCGCTCATCGTCATTATCGGCGACGGCAACCTGCGCTTGCCGGAGGGCGCCCACGCATTACCGGCGCCGGTTCGCCCAGCCAAGCTACGCGCCCTGCTGGGGCAGCTTCAGAAAACGTTGCCGAAGTCGATACCGTAGCGGGCGACCGCGACCAGCGCCTGGGTCCGGCTGTTGACGCCGAGCGCCTTGAAAACGGCGGTGGCATGGATCTTCACCGTTCCCTCGGAGAGATCGAGTTGATCGGCGATATCGCGATTTGAAAGGCCGCGGACCATGAGCGCAAGGACCTGCGCCTGACGGTCGGTCAGCCCGACTTCTTCCGGCTTGACGCTGAATTTCGAAGGTGCGACGGGGGTGGTGTCATCAAGGCGGGAGCCTTGCTGGCCGCTCGGCCGGAAAATGTTGCCTGCAAGAATCTCACGCACGGCACTGAGCAGTGCCTCGCCCGAAAAGGCCTTGGGGATGAAACCGGAAGCGCCCAGATTAAGCACGCGTGTGATGGTGGGCGTGTCGTCGAAAGCTGAAACCACGGCGACCGGCATGGCAGGATAGCGCCGACGCAGGATGTCGAGGCCGGCAAATCCGTCGATCCCCGGCAGGGCCAGATCGAGCAGGACAAGGTCGACCTCCTGGTCGCCATCGAGCAGGGTCAGGGCCGACTCGAAATCGGCGGCCTCGAACAGCGTCGCGCCCTCCTCGATCTGACCGAGCAGGCGAACCAAACCTTCGCGCACCAGCGCATGATCCTCAACCACCAGCAACTTGAGCATACCGATCCCCTTAACGAGCGGCCGCTAATTTATCATTTACTCAAATAGTATGTTCATGGAATTCG
>JAEUOD010000048.1 GCA_016791065.1 Dechloromonas sp.
GACCACGGTCAGCCAGTCGAGGCCGGTGTCGTAGGCTTCCGAAATGGCCACCGCATCGCGGTTGAAGCGGGCTTCCGGACGCAGTTCCGGCGCGCCGGGCTGCAAGGTGCCGATAACGCGGTCGCTGCTCTGCCAGACCGAGACGCCGAAGATGGCGGTGGTAATCGCGATGACGACCAGCGCGTTCTTCGGTTCGGCGACGCGGGCCAGCGAGCGCAGCCAGCGCGCCCGCTTGTCACGCTTGAGCATGGCCTTGTCGGCGTATGCCTTGTCGAAGGTGAAGTAGGAGGCGGCGATCGGCAGCATCGCCAGGTTGGTCGTGATCTTGAAAAAGACACCGAGCGAGGCGGTGATCGCCAGTTCGCGCACCATCGGGATGGGGATCAGGATCAGGGTGATGAAGGAGACGAAGGCCGTGACCAGGGCCAGCACACCGGGGATGAGAAGGCCGGAGAAGCTGGCGCGTGCGGCCTCTTCGGTGGTTTTGCCGTGCGACAGTTCGCGCACGATGAAGTTGATCTGCTGCACGCCGTGCGAGACGCCGATGGCAAAGACCAGGAAGGGCACGAGCACGGCCAGCGGATCGAGGCCAAAGCCGAGCAGGCGCAAAGCGCCGAACTGCCAGACCAGCGAGGCGAAGGAACAGACGATGGGGAGCAGTGTAAAGCGCAGCGAGTGGCAGTACCAATAGACGGCGAGCGCGGTCAGGATCAGCGCCACCGCGCAGAATTCCAGGACCGACGAGGCGCCGTCGGCAATGTCGCCGATCTGCTTGGCGAAGCCGATGATCTGGATCTCGAAATCGGCGTCCTCGAACTTGGCGCGCAGTTCGTCGAGCCGCTGGTTGTAGGCGACGTAGTCGATCTGCTGGCCGTCCTTGTCCACCTCGGCCAGCTCGGCGACGATCATGGCGCCGGTCTGGTCGCGCGAGACCAGGGTGCCGTCGAAGCCGCCCTGGCTGGCCGAACGCTGGATGCCGGCGATGATCTCGGGATTGAGCTGGGCCGGCATGACGGTGCCCGGGATCAGCGGGTCGGCGCGGAAGCCTTCCTCGGTGATCTCGTTGACGAAACTGTTGGGCGTCCACAGCGACTGCACGCCGAGGCGGTCCACGCTGGGCAGATAGATCACCGCCTGCGTCACGTCGTAGAGCCGGGTCAGGCCGGCCTGGGTCCAGATGGTGTCCTTCTTCGCCTTGACGACGATGTTCAGACGGTTGGCGCCGAGTACGTCGTTGCGATATTTCTGGAAGGTTTCGATGTATTCGTGGCCGGTCGGCATCTGCTTCTCGAAACCGGCCTCCATACGCAGTTGCAGGGCGAAATAGCCCATCACCGCGGTAAAGATCGCCAGCCAGACCAGGAAGGGCGTGCGGAACCGGAAGCAGAAGTCTTCCAGGCCCTTGAGCGTCCGGGTCAGCAGGCGGTCGACGTCGTCGACGCTGAAAATATTGAGCATGCTCTGTTCTTCCGCTGGAGATATTGGCGGACACCGATCGATCCCGACTCGTCATTCCGGCGCAGGCCGGAATCCAGAAGTGTCAGGTCGCTGGACACCGGCTTTCGCCGGTGTGACGAACCAATCGGCGTCCCCTTGTGTTTTTATGGACTTGACTGACGGGGGCCAACCTCGCCCCCGTCCTTGGCCGATCAGAAATTCCGCGACACGTAGGCACCGAAGAAGTCGCGGTCGGCGTAGGGCTGGTCGAAGACGCGCGACCCGCCCCAGAACTTGGCGTAGTTCACGCCCGCCTGCCACTTGGCCGGGTTCTGCGTGAAGCTGACGATGAAGTTGGCCGACTTGGCGCCCTCCATGAACAACGCGGATGCGTTCGGGGTGCGGCCGCTGACTGCCTGGAAGTAGTAGATCTCCGGCGTCACCTGCCAGCCCGGAATCAGATTGCCGTCGTAGGTCCAGCTGAAATCCAGGTTGTAGCCCCAGGACAGCTTGTCGCCCACGGCTTCCGCGCTATTACCCAGGTTGAACTCCTGGCCCCAGGCCCAGACGCCGGCACCCACCGGATCGTTGCCATAGAACTTCTTCAGCTTCGGATAGTAGGTCGCCACGCCTTCGATCATGAGGGTTGCCGTCGACGCGTTGCCCAGGGCCTTCAGAATGCCGCCGTAGTCACCCGGCGTCATGCTCAGCAAGCCGGTGACATGCCACTGGTACTTCTGTTCGTCCACCCAGCACTTGCCGCCATTGGACGCACAGCCCAGCGCCGGATTCAGGGACACCGCATCCTTCGGCCGGTAGGAAAGCTCGGTACCGATCGCCCAATCGCCGACCGGCATGTTGGCCGAAATACCATACATCCGACGGTCTTCGGCGTATTGCCACTGCAGGTCGGTGGCGTTGTTGGGGTTGATGAAGAGATTCGGCGCCTTGTCGTGGTAAGCCATGGCATAGAAGCCGAGGTTCAGCTGGGTGCCCGACGGCTGCCAGCGCACGGCTGCACCGTACTGGCCCGAATCCTTTGCCTTGACGCGGTTGATGCCGTAGGTGCTGTCGCCGACGCCCAGGCCGTTGACCTGCGACCAGTAGCTGCCGGTCGGCGGGAAGTAGTTGGCGTTCCAGGCGGCCTGATAGTAGGCCTCGACGTTCACTCCGTGGCCCAGGCCGGTGGCGAAACTGACGATGGGCGCCGGCAGGAAGACTTCCTTCAACTGCGTGCCGGGCTGCGACAGGCGCATGATGTCCATGGCGTTGGTCTGGTTGATGCCACCGGGCAGAAACAGGCTCTCGCCCCAGCTGATCACCTGGTTGCCGGCGCGGACACGGGCGCGCTGCTCACCGACCGAGAACTCCTTGCTCACCCACAAATCGAGCAGGCGGGTCTTGAATTCCAAGTCGTCCTTGGCATCGTCCGACAGCGAGGTGGAGTAGCCGTTGGGGCCGGTTGCCGCGCTG